>JAZNSG010000017.1:0-73146 GCA_045591035.1 Clostridia bacterium
GTACTTATATAACTTACGAGCTGAGCCGGAGTGAACATATTATCAGATTGGCCGATTGAAGCCTGAAGTGTATCTCCGGGATACCATTCCAAATTACGCTTTTCCCTATACTCAGGTCCGGCAAGGATACCCGAAGACTCTGAAAGCTCTATACCTGTATTTTCTCCTAACCCAAATCTATGTGCATACTCAACAAGCTTTTCAATTGTAAGTCTGCGTCCTACTTCATAAAAGAAATAGTTACATGATACGCCGATTGCCTGAGAAACATTTATCATTCCATGGGTTTCCCCGGTATTTTTCCAGATTAAACAAGTCGGTTCGTATGATGGAGCATAATACGAATACTTACCCTTATCATCTATCAGGTCATTAGGTGAAATTATCCCTTCCTCCAAAGCGGCAACTGCAGTCATCGGTTTGAAAGTGGAGCCAGGTGTATAAGCACCGTTTAACGCTCGGTTGAAAAGTGGTTTATTGGGGTCATTAAATAGCTTTTCATAATCTTTATTGTAATTTGCAGGGTCATAGTTTGGCAAAGATGCCATTGCAAGAACTTCTCCTGTTTTTATCTCAACAGCAACAGCAGCTCCGCTGAAACAGTCATATCCCTTATATTCACGGGCTGCGTCAATATTTCTTTGCAGCGATTCCTCAGTTACTCGCTGCAGACCCGAGTCCAATGTAAGTATAGCATAGTTTTCTGTTTCAGGAGATACAGTTTCGTATTCAGGTGAATCGCTATCAACAGTACCGTGTTTTAGTTTTTTGTAGCCATCCTTACCTTTTAAATAACTTTCAAGAACCTTTTCAAGACCATCTTTACCTATGCTGTCATTCATTCCGTAACCTTTGTCTTTAAGAAGTTCATATTCTTCACTATAAATAATTCCCGTTCTGCCCAGAATATGTGCAGCCATATGACCATTTGGATATTCTCTGACAGGCTCAATTTCAACGCTGACACCTTCAAGTTCAAAGGAGAATTCCTTTAATTTGTGAACTGTCTCAATCCCAATTTCAGAAGCAAATGTATACGGATTCAGATTGCTGTATCCCTTAGCTTCCATAGTATACCTGACTGCAGCAATATTTCGTGCTGTCAAATTGTCATACTCTTCAGAAATTTTATATCTTTCAAAATAATAATTAATTATTTTTTCTGCAGAATCAGAATTTTCAAATTTGTGCTTCTCTTTCCACTTGGTTACAGCACTCTCATCTGTTTTTTCTCCAAAATCAAACTTATATGGCATAGCTGTAATAGGAAATTCATCTATATATTCAATTTTATCTGTTTTGCAAATCTCCAGAAGTTTAAAAATAGTGTCATTCAATACACTATCATCATTTTTTATTCCCTGAATACGAATATAATACCCCATACTGTTAGTAACAAGAGGTATACCATATCTATCCAAAATCTCGCCACGTGGGGCCTTTATTGTTGATGCACGCGCAATACTGTTTTCAGCTTTTATACGATATTCTTCTCCGTGTATAATTTGCAACGAAAACAGTCTGCCTACACAGAGTGCAACGAAGACAGACAACACGCAAAATATTAATATAAATCTGCCGCTTAATGCTTTCTTATCCAATACCTTCACCCTTATCAAGCCAAAGCTTTTTTGCCGGTTTTAACATTATAAAGTACAAAACAACCGACATTAAGCTGTTATAAAAACCTTCAATAAAAATCGTTCTGAAAACGGCGCCATTCAAAGTTATATTTATTAAATATGCAAACAAAAAGTACACAAGTTCATAAGCTGAACTGATACAAAGTGTAATAAGCATTACTATAATCCCATTAACATTTCGGATTGTGTTTTCACAAAAAAAGGATACAAAGTACCCTAAAAGCAAAGAAAGAAGCATATTTCCACCTAAAAATATTCCAATCATAACATCGGAAAACAACCCAAAAACTGCGCCAACAACTGCACTTTCTTTTCTGCCGCAAAAACAACCTGCAACTATCACATATACAATATATAAATTGGGTTTAATTCCCAAAATCTCCACAGAGCTGAGCCATGTGGATTGTATTATTGAAATTATAAATAAAAAAACTCCGTGAAAAACAAACTTCATTTATTTCAAATCCTTTGTTGATTCTACTCATTACTATTTTTAAGCACAAAAGCAACTCTCGAATGCATAATATTGGCTTCGGGTGTCACAATTGCATACTGAGATATCCCCTGTGTGTCGGGTCGAATTTCCTCAATCTTCCCAATAATCAATCCCTTCGGATATATCCCGCCAAGGCCCGAAGTCACAACTATATCCCCGACAAGAATATTTGCATTTTTGGAAATGAAGGTAATCTTGCACTTTCCGTCCTGAGAAAGACCTGTGTCTCCCTCACAAACTCCATATTCTTCTGAACGTACAATTTGAGCACCCGCCGAATGGTCTGCTTCAGTTAACATCTTAACTGTTGCCCAGGTTGCACCTACATCACTTATTCTTCCAATCAGGGTATTGCCCGATGAAACAACAGGCTGATTGATAGCTATACCATCCTTGGCGCCTTTGTTTATGGTAAAGGTATTGTACCAGTTTGACGGATTTCGTGAAATAATCTCAACTGTTTCAACATCATAGTTTGAGTTGGTATTTTTCAAATCAAGCAATTCTTTTAGTTTTTCATTTTCTTTAGAATATATTTCTGACTGTGTCAGACTTTCTTTCAAATCTGCGTTTTCTTTTTTTAGTGCAGCTATCTCATTGTGAAGCCCATCAACTTTTGCGAAATAACCAAAAAAATCTGATATCCCGTTGCTGATGCCGGTAAATAATTTTTGCACAGGAGTTACAACAACTTTAACAACGTTTTCCAAAACACCCATTTCACTTTTCGAAATATTGAAAATACCTAATGCGATAGCCAAAGTAATAACCACGATAGCAATCCATACAGCAACTTTGTGTTTTCGATTTCTTCGCACAGCTGAATAACTCCTTTCTTTTAATTTCGAAAAAACTATTTTAGCTTAGAATTCCTCTGAGGGTTCTTAATTCTTCAAGAGCCTTACCTGCACCAATAGCAACACACTCAGCCGGAGATTCCGCAATAAAAATGGGAATTTCCGTATGTACGCTAATAAGACGTCCAAGCCCCTTAAGGGTAGACCCGCCACCTGTCATTACAATACCTGATTCAAATATATCAGCTGCAAGTTCAGGAGGTGTTTTCTCCAGTACAGCCTTTATTCCGTCTATAATAGCCGAGAGACTTTCGCGAAAAGCATCGCGTATACCATCAGAAGTAATGGTAATGGTTTTGGGAAGCCCTGAAACTAAATCTCTTCCCTTAATATCCATTGATAATTCTTCTTTTAACTGACAGGCTGAGCCAATGTTCTTTTTAATTTCTTCGGCTGTAATGTCACCGATAATAAGATTGTTGTTCTTTTTCAGATACTGGATGATATCATTATCCAAAGAGCGACTTGCAGTTCTGAGACTCTGAGTTACAACAACTCCACCCAATGACACAACAGCAATTTCAGTAGTACCTCCACCGATATCAACAACCATTGACCCTATCGGTTTGCTTACTTCAATACCTGCACCAATAGCTGCTGCCATAGACTTTTCAATAAGGTGTACTTCTTTAACACCTGCCGCTAAAACAGCATCTCTGACTGCACGTTTTTCAACATCAGTAATATGAGACGGAATACAAACAACCGCTTTAGGTTTCAGGAATGATGAATTAACCGCCTTCTTTATAAAATATTTGAGCATTGAGACAGTAATATCAAAATTTGCAATAACACCATCTTTTATAGGGGTAAGCGCCCGAATGTCAATAGGGGTTCTGCCAAGCATTTCTCCGGCTTCTTTGCCGATAGAAAGGACCTTTCCTGTTTGTTTGCTAACAGCAACAACAGTAGGTTCATTTACAACAATGCCCTTCCCTTTCACGTAAATAATCGTGTTAGATGTTCCTAAATCAATTCCAATTTCGTATAACATAAAACCAACCTTCTCTTTCTTTATTCTTAGAAGAATTTAATATTAAAATCTTTCTTTAAAACCTTGCCGAGACTACATAACGGAAGTCCTACGACATTAAAATAGTCACCGTCAATTTTCTCAACAAACAGCGAACCAAGTCCCTGGACTCCATAAGCACCGGCTTTGTCCATAGGTTCCCCAGTATTAATATAATCTTTAATTTCATTTATGTCAAGGCTTTTGAAGCGTACTTCTGTTTTTTCGTAAAAATTAACTGATTTTTCCTTTAGATTATCGGTCACATATACACCTGTATAAACACAGTGCGTATTTCCGGAAAGAAGTTTGAGCATTTCCTCAGCCTCATTTTCGTTTTTGGGTTTTCCAAGAATCTTATCACCAACAGCAACAACAGTATCTGCGGATATTATAATCGTATCTTGATTACGAGAAAGTTTCCGCTTTATATTTTCTCCTTTAAATTTTGCAAGTTCACAAACAGCATCACTCGGCAAAAGATTGTCACCTAAAACTTCAGGCGTGTTATCCGGCATAACTTTAAACTCAAGACCTAATCCGGCCAAAAGTTCCTTTCTCCTAGGAGAATTTGAAGCCAAAATTATTTCCCGCATAATAATATATCCCCCTTAAATACACGTTTTATCAATAATTCCGTGCAATAGCCGGTTGCAATTCCACAAAAAACAGAAAAAACTAAAAGTCCGGGCAAATATGAAAAAACATACCAAGTTGAGAACATAAAAGCTGCAACAAAGACTTGAGCTGTATTGTGAACAGCAGCCCCAATTATACTCAGTCCAATCATACTAACCTTGGGATATAACCATTTTTTTGTTAACCACATAGCAATTGTTGAAAAAAACACTCCTGACACACTGTAGAAAATACTTGTTACTCCTCCGCTAAGCAGACTTCCCAAAGTTGCACGTATTATCGCTATCACTAAAGTATTCCCGCCACCAAACATAAACAAATTTAAAAGCGTTATCGTGTTAGCAAGTCCAAGCTTTCCTCCAGGCACAGAGATAATGGGCAATTGGTTCTCGATATACTGCAGGATTAATCCGATTGCAATAAACATAGCCATTATACCTATGTTTTGAGATAATGTCTTTTTTTTCATTAATATGTCACCTTATCTATACTGTTTTTTTGTGAACCCTTAATCGTAACTGAAACTTTGTTTGGCACACAAATTATCGTCTGATTTGGCTTTGAAATTGCTCCGCATTTGACATCCAGCTTATCAGCACAAGAACTGCCTGTCATCCACACAGCTTTCTTTGAGAGTTTAAGGGTATTATCTCCATATTCTGTGTTAATATTAACTGTAATCTCGTCACTTATTTCACTCAACTTATAGGAAGCGTAAAGTTTTGAGTTTACTCTTATTTCAACCATCTCGGCCCCGGAAGTAAATATATTTAAATTAAACAATACATAAATAATAATTGACAAAATCAAGATGGCAACAATTATCAATTTATCACATTTGGTTAAACTCACAAACGCCCCTCCCTTTATTCAACACCCTTTAGATAATGACCATTCGTAAAATCTTCAGGACGGTAACTGGTATTGAAAAGGAACGATTCACATACTTTTTTACATTCTTCAGGGGATTCGTCTGTAAAATAAATCCTGAAAAAGTCAACACCGCTACGCTTCAGACGTTCTATGTCAAAACCTGCAAAAGTTTTCTTGCAGTTCAGGATAACGCTTCTGCAAGAGTTTCCATCTTTAATAACGGGAAATCTCATTCCCATTCGGTCAATAATTGCATTTTCTCCGCTACACGGGCAATTATCACCATTTTTTATCATACAGTTTTCCGTTATCATCAGAGGCAATCTTCCATAAACCATTGTTTGCACAGGAACGCATTTCTTTATGTTTTCTATTTGCTTGAATTTAAGTTCGGGAGACAGCTCCAAAGCTGACAATCCAAAATTTTTGTAGAAATCAAGAGCATAATCATTAAATAAATTAAGCCTGAACCCGCCATAGCATCTATATTTTGAAAAACGCTCGGCTTGTGATATGTCAAAAACAACTACTCCCCCATAACCATCATTCAAAAGGTATTCAATTTCAGAATTTATCGTATCCCGTTCATTTTCGTGAAGAATAACAGGGGGAACTATTACAATCTTTTCTTTAAGCCCATCTATCTTTTTTCGTTCCTCAAGGATTAAATGAAAAGGAATCCAAAGTTGATGAAAATCATAATTTTTTACGGTATCAAACTGAGATTTTTGGGTTATCTCGCAAACAAAGCCTGAACTTGGTTTCTCGCACTCAGCTATTTTCTTTAATTGAGTTTTTGAGTTTGTCCGTTTAAAAGATTTAATAATCTTTTCTTCTAAACATTCCAAAGCAGTTCTTCTCATAGCATTAATCAGCGAGACTGGTACAAAAACACCATCATCAAGTGTAATATTCAATTTTGAAAACTCAAACACTGTATTGCCCGTTTTTAAAATACTGTTTTTTACTGATTCTTCTGTCGCAAAAGCTTTTTGAGCAGATTGAATACGTTCATCGCTTACATATTCAACTTCTAAATCATTATATTTAACTAAAATTCTCGGGCATTTATTTTTCAAAAATTCAACAGAGCCTTCAATTTTTATTTTTTTGTTTTCGCCCCTGATTTTATCAAGCAAGGATTTCTCAAGGTCATTTGAGCCAAGACGATAAGGATTTTCAGGTTTATCAATGGCAAACATTTCTTTGCCGATTTTTCCTATCAAATATCCATCAGTCAATCCGCCTCGATTAAATATTCTTTCAAGTAAGTCAATGTCTGATTTATCAATTTTTTGTGGATTATCCAGATATTTTCTGTATACGCCTACAACAGCAGAAACATACGCCGGACCTTTCATTCTGCCTTCAATTTTAAGGGATTTCACACCAATTGCTTTCAATTCATCGATATGATTAAGGGAAGACAGGTCTTTAAGACTCAGGTAAAACCCACGTTTCTTTTTGTCGTTTATACCGTAAGGCAAACGACAGGGCTGAGCACATTTTCCACGATTGCCCGAACGTCCGCCGATTATGCTGCTCATAAGGCATTGTCCGGAATAACACATACAAAGAGCACCGTGAGCAAAAACCTCAATTTCTGCGTCGGTGTGTTGACAAATTTGTTTTATGTTTTCAATTGAAACTTCTCTTGCCAGAACAACTCGTTTTATCCCCAATTTTTCAAGAGCCTTTACTCCATCAGAATTAAACACTGTCATTTGAGTGCTCCCGTGGACAGGAAGCTGGGGGACAAGACTTCTTGCTATATTTACTACGCCCATATCTTGTACAATGATTCCATCAACACCGATTTGGTTTAAATACAGCAAATATTCAGAAAGTTCAGGGATTTCGTCGTTTGAGACAAGAGTATTGACTGTCACATAAATTCGGGCACCACGAAGATGGCAATAGTCTGTTGCTTTTTCCAATTCTGCATTATCAAAATTGTCAGCATAGCTCCGTGCACCAAAGCCTTTACCTGAAAGATAAACAGCATCAGCTCCGCTTTGAATCGCAGCAACAAGACACTCAAAGTTTCCGGCGGGTGCCAATAACTCTATTTTGTTCATCAAATCGTTCCTTTTTAGTATCCGTTTCGTGCTGTGCTTTTTGCCAATTCTATTTGAAGTTCATGGACCTTTTCTTCCAGTTCTTTTATCCGCAAATCCTTTTCTGAAACCTGGGTAGTTAGTTGAATTTCCGATTTAGCATATTCTGCAATTTGCCTCCTGAGATTGTCTGCGGTGTCCTCAAGCCGTATAAGCTGGTCCGCCAGATTAATTGAGCCAAGCATAGAAAGCATAGCTGTGCTGAGACGTTTGTTTGACAGTGAGATTTCATTCAGCGTTCTGTCAACTTTAACAGCAACCCTCTGTACATATTCTGCAGGTTCTGCAGTTACCAGAGTGTATTCGCCTCCATTAATAAGAACTTTTACCTTATTTTTATCCATATTAACCTCCAAAACTACCAAGAAACGGGCAGAAAAAATATCTGCCCGTCAAATTCTTGATTATTTATGTTATATTATACAATACCCTGAGCCATCATAGCGTTTGCAATTCTTTCGAAACCTGCTATGTTTGCCCCTGCAACAAGGTTGTAGCCAAAACCGTATTTTTCAGCAGCAGCAGCGGCACTGTCATGGATATTCACCATAATATTTTCAAGCTGAGTATATACCTGGTCAGGAGCAAAAACAGTGTGTCCTGCGTTCTGTCCCATTTCAATACAAGAACAAGCAACACCACCTGCGTTCGCAGCCTTAGCCGGGCCGATAACTACGCCATTTTCACGAAGGAATGCAACAGCTTCATTTGTTGTGGGCATATTAGAACCTTCACACAAGTACTTACATCCGGCTGCAATCATAGCCTTTGCCTCTTCCATTCCAATTTCGTTCTGAGTAGCACAAGGAATGTAAAGGTCAGCCTTAACGCCCCAGGGCTTTTCACCCGGGAAGAATTTAGCATTGGGGAATTTCTCAGCATACGGTGAGCAGATGTTTTTACCAGATGCACGAAGTTCAAGAAGATAATCTTCTTTTTCGCCAGGTGTAACACCATCCGGATCATATATGTAACCATCAGGACCTGAAATTGTTATAACCTTTGCACCAAGCTGGTTGAGCTTCTGAACTGTTCCCCAAGATACATTACCGAAACCGGAAACAACAACAGTCTTGCCTTTAAGCTCTTCACCAAAATGTTTAAGCATTTCTCTTGCAAAGAAAACAATACCATAACCTGTAGCTTCTGTTCTTCCGTTCAAACCACCATAGGGAATTCCTTTACCGGTAAGTACGCCTTCGTATACGTCTCTGATTCTCTTGTACTGGCCAAAAAGATACCCAATTTCTCTTGCGCCAACACCAAGGTCACCTGCAGGTACATCTGTGTTTGCACCAATATGTCTGTATAATTCTGTCATAAAGGACTGACAAAAACGCATGATTTCAGCATCAGATTTGCCGTTCGGGTCAAAGTCAGCTCCGCCTTTACCGCCGCCAATAGGAAGACCGGTAAGCGAATTTTTGAAAATCTGCTCAAAACCAAGGAACTTTATGATTCCAAGATATACATTGGGAGCAAATCTCAAACCGCCTTTGTATGGACCGATAGCACTGTTAAACTGAACTCTGTAACCTCTGTTAACGCGAACGTTACCTTCGTCATCAACCCAGGGAACGCGAAAAGTAATTGTTCTTTCAGGTTCTACAAGTCTTTCCATAAGCCCATTCTTTTCATATTCAGGGTGTTTTTCTATAACCGGCTCAAGAGATTCCAAAACCTCATAAACCGCCTGTAAAAATTCTTTCTCTCCCTGATTGCGCGATTCAACATCCGAGAAAACTTTTTTTAAGTACTCATTTTTAATGCTCATTTTGACCAACTCCTATTGATTCTTTAACAACTTTTTAAATTATTATATCATAAATCAAGCATCAGTGCAACAACTTTTTTTGAAAAGATTCGAAATCTTTCGAAGTTTTTCACTCGTGCACCAATGCTTTATAAAACAGATAGTCCGGCAAGTCTGCCTGTTGAAAAAGCAATCTGCAGATTAAATCCGCCGGTATACGCATCCACATCTATTATCTCACCTGCAAAATACAGTCCTTTGACAAGCTTTGATTCCATTGTTGATGAATTTATATCTTTTACCGATACACCTCCCGAGGTGATAATAGCCTGGTCTATTGGACAAAAGTCCTCCACGTTTAACTCTATATCTTTCAATATTTCAACAAGTCTGTGACGCTCTTCCTTTGTTATTGAGTTAACTTTTTTTCGCGGATCAATTCCGGATAATCTAATGACAATATCAATCATTCTCACAGGCAAAAGTTCTGAAAGACTGTTAACAAAATCGCGGTTTGAAAACTTTTCAAAATCACGCAGAAGTCTTGAATCAAGCTCTTTTTCGTTAAGTGCCGGTTTAAGATCAAGATGAATCTTATATTTGCCGTCACACATTGGACGCATATGTGCTGATGCACTCAAAATCACTGGTCCGCTAAGCCCAAAATGGGCAAAAATCATCTCTCCAAAATCCTTGTATATCTTCGCACCTTTTTCATTTGTTACCGTAATTTCGATATTTTTAAGGGACAAACCCATCAGTTCATATGCCCATTCTTCCTTAACTCTAACAGGGACTAATGATGGTATAATTTGTTTAATCGTGTGACCTGATTTTTTTGCCCATTTATAGCCATCTCCCGTTGAGCCCGTGGCTGTATACGACATTCCGCCTGTTGCAACAATCACCGACTTGGAAAAAATATCTCCATTTTTTTCTGTTTCTACGCCTTTTACTTTCGAATCATCATATAATATTCCCTTAACAGTGTCACGAATAATAGTAACATTGTTTTTCTTTAAAAACCCGACAAGAGCATCCACAACATCACTGCTCTTATCAGAAACGGGGAAAACCCTGTTTCCCCGTTCAATCTTTGTTTTTACTCCAAGCTCATTAAAGAAGCTAATGGTGTCTTCATTTGTAAATCCGTAAAAAGAGCTGTACAAAAAAGTATGATTAACCGTTACGTTCTGCAGAAGTGTCTCGACATCATCACAGGCATTTGTTATATTGCAACGACCTTTGCCTGTTATAAGCAGTTTTTTACCAAGGATTCGGTTTTTCTCTACAAGGATAACCCGAAGGCCCCGCTGTGCGGCTGTACCTGCAGCCATCATTCCTGCCGCTCCGCCGCCTATTACAATTACATCTGCCGATTTTTCATTCATATCTTTACCTGCTTTTTTTAGTTGGATTTTTTATGTCAGCTGTTCTTTTCTGTCTTGAGGTAGACCGTCTGTTAAAGGGTTTTGAGGCCGAGTCTAAATTTTGTTTTTTGGGGCCCGCTCCGCCTCGGGCGGGCTCAATCTTTTTAAGCATATTTACTTCAGACTCGGTAAGCTTTCGCCATTTTCCCAAGGGTAAATGCCCTAAATTAAGACCGGCTTCCTTTATTCTCCTCAGCCTTTTGACAGTACAGCCAAGTTCTTCGAACATTCGCCTTACCTGACGGTTTCTGCCTTCATGAATAGTAATTTCCAATTTTGTGCCAAGCTGAGTTGCACCAATAATTTCAACCTCAGCGGGCATGGTTTTTTGTCCATCAAGAACTACGCCTCGTCTAAGACTGATAATTGTTTCCATATTGACATCCCCTGTCACTTCCGCAACATAGGTTTTGTTTATGTCGTGTTTTGGATGAGTTATTCTGTAGGTAAGGTCTCCGTCATTTGTCAAAAGAAGCAAACCCTCAGTATCATAATCAAGACGACCCACAGGGTAAATTCTTGCGGAAATATCAGACACAAGCTCCATAACAGTTGGTCTTCCCTTGTCATCAGAAACGGTCGTAATAAATCCTACGGGCTTGTTGAGCATTATATACATCTTTTTTTCATTGTTTTTCACAACTTCTCCGTCAACAGCAACCTCATCATAATTTTCGTCCACCTGAACTCCCATTTCACGAATGATGCTGCCATTTACGGATACTCTGCCCTCAGCAATAATTTTCTCAGCTGCACGTCTTGAAGCAATCCCCGCATCGGCAAGAAATTTTTGTAATCTAATCATTTTAACCTCGGTTCAAATTAAATATTTTTATATTTTTCAAGAATCTTCTCAATTCTTTTAATCGGGTTAAGAAGGTCACTTATGGAATGTTCAGCATTAAGTTCATCAATAAGCAATGCAACATATTTGCTCATATCAACCTGATGATACCATTTCTTTTCAAGAAGTTCGGGTTTTGAGTAAATAAGGTTTGTTGTGAACACACCTTCAATCAAGCCCTCTTCATAAGCTTTGTCAAATCTTTCAAAGCCCTCGGTAAAGAGACCAAACGTGGAGAAAACAAATACTCTTCCCGCATTTCTCTTTTTAAGTTCTCTTGCAACATCAATCATTGAGTCACCGGAAGAAATCATATCATCTACAACAATAACGTTCTTTCCGTCTACCGATGAACCAAGAAACTCGTGAGCAATTATTGGGTTTTTGCCGTTTACTACTCTTGAATAGTCACGACGTTTATAGAACATACCAAGTTCCATTTCAAGAACAGATGAATAATACATACATCTTGTCATAGCGCCTTCATCAGGAGAAATAATCATAGCGTTTTCTTTGTTAAGGATAATATCCTTGTCATATTTAAGACAAGCCTTTATCATCTGATATGTAGGCATAACATTTTCGAAGCCCTTGAGGGGAATAGCATTTTGAACTCTGGGGTCGTGAGCATCGAAAGTAATAATGTTATCCACACCAATATTACAAAGTTCCTGAAGAGCCATAGCACAGTCCAAAGACTCTCTTGATGAACGCTTGTGCTGACGTCCTTCATAGAGCATTGGCATAATTACAGTTATTCTTTTTGCCTTTCCGCCGATAGCAGATATCGCTCTCTTCAAATCCTGATAATGGTCATCCGGACTCATAGGGATTTCCTGACCATACAGTTTATATGTCTCACCATAATTGAAGCAATCAACAATAATATAAACATCATAAGTTCTTGCTGAATGAAGAAGAGTTGCCTTTGCTTCGCCTGTGCCAAATCTGGAGGTTTTTAGCGGGAGAAGGAATGTCCCGTGATTTTCAATTTCATCGGCATTAAATTGCTTAAGATAATAATCGACTCTTGAACAAAAATCGTCACATCCGTTCATTCCAATAACGCCCAACCTGCCAAGATTGTATGATTCCATACTTGTTTTCATAGTTTTTCTCCTTTGAATGTTATATAAATTTGATATTAATCTGCTAATACTAATCTAAGCTAAAGCGAGAAGAATCGTTTATTTCTTCTCGGACAAAAGCTTGTATTTTATATCCCAGAGTTTTTGTGAGAGGTCAACATAATAATCATGCGGATTTTCGAAGCGTTTCACCTCATCCCAGATGGTATGAATCTGTTCTTCGCAATATTTCTTAATAGATTTTAAATCAGGGGACTTATATACGCACTTTCCGCCTTTAAAAATTGGAACCATAAGTTCTACAGCTTGGAAATTTGTTATAGTCTTTCTCTTCCATGTATGTTCGGGGTCGAAAATTTCATAGGGTTTTGAATCGTCTATAACTTCATCCGCTAAAGTCAATACGTCCGCAATTGCTTTTTGTGAGTCGTTTGAAAAAAGACGATAAACTTTTTTAAAGCAAGGAGTTGTAATTTTTGCAACATTTTCACTCACTTTAATTTTGGGAATCATTTTTCCATCCCGCTCAATGGCAGCAAGTTTATAAACACCGCCAAACACAGGCTCTGACTTCGAGGTAATGAGCCTTTCTCCTACACCAAATGAATCTATTTTCGCCCCTTGACGCAAAATATCCCGTATAATATGCTCGTCCAAAGAATTGGATGCAACTATCTTAACATCTTCATATCCGGCCGAATCAAGCATATTACGGGTTTGTTTGCTTAAATACGTTATATCTCCGCTATCTATTCTGACACCCTTTGGTCTGATTCCCATAGGTTTAAGAACTTCATCGAATACCTTTATGGCGTTGGGAACGCCGGATTTTAAGACATTGTAAGTATCAACCAAAAGAGTACACTGAGTCGGATACGCTAAAGCATATGCCTTAAACGCATCATATTCGCTGTCAAAGGACTGAATCCAGCTGTGCGCCATAGTGCCAAGAGCCGGAACTCCATACAGTTTATCCGAAACAGTACAAGCAGTGCCTGAAGCACCACCAATAAATGCCGCTCTTGCGCCCAGAACTGCACCGTCTGCCCCCTGAGCACGACGTGAACCAAATTCCATTACCGCTCTGCCCTCTGCAGCTCTCACAATTCGATTGCATTTGGTAGCAATGAGACTCTGGTGATTAATGGTCAGCAAAATCATTGTTTCAATAAATTGTGCCTGAATAAGAGGGCCTTTAACGGTAATCAAAGGCTCATTCGGAAAAATAGGTGTACCCTCAGGGATTGCCCAAACATCACACTCGAATTTAAAATTTTTTAAATACTCTAAAAAGGGCTCAGAGAAAATACCTTTTTGGCGAAGAAACTCAATATCTTCTTCGTCAAATTTAAGGTTTTCCAAATAGTCTATTACTTGTTCGACACCAGCCATAATAGCAAACCCGGCATTGTCAGGAACTTTTCTGAAAAACATATCAAAATATGCAATTTCATTATGCATACCATTCTCAAAATAGCCATTTGCCATAGTTATTTCATAAAAATCTGTAAGCATGGTGTTATTCATAATTTTCTGCAGCCCCTTATTTTTCTTTTGCATTATTAAGTATACCATTTTTTACGTTTTTTTTCAAGTATTTTAGACAAAAATTTCATACAGTTATAATGAATGTCTCTTAGAGAAAACGTAAAATACGTTTTTCCTCGTCAAAACATTGTTTTGACAAGGAAATTGCAAAGCAATTTCCTGAGACTTCATTGCAACGAGGTCCTCGAAAATTCTTTTGTAAAAGAATTTTCACGACAGCAAAACCTTTGCTGTCACGAAATAGCGTATTCACGCTATTTCGGCAAAGAACACGCGTTATATTTTATCTAATTTCCCCTTTCGATTATTATTATGTCATCTCCAATTTTTTTAATTTTATCCCATTTTATAATTATATCCTCCTCTCGGCCCAGAAAGCCCATTAATTTATACTGTCCGGGAACAATAAGGGCAACTAACTGCCCACTCTCTAAGTTTATTTCAACATCAGAAACATACCCCAATCGTTCACCACAGGATACATCGATTACTTCCTTTGCTTTCAGCTCATTTATACTGCAATTCAAAAAAATCACTCCTTTTTTTTAGTGTATGATTACAATGAAAAACTTATGATTTTGTAATTATCGGTATATGGTTTGGTGTCTCGTGAAATACTGTAAAGGAAAAATTTGAGAGGTGGACTTTATATGATAAACAAAGTAGATATATGCGGTATAAACACTTCAAAACTTCCTGTTCTGACCGAAAAAGAAAAGTCTGAACTTTTTAACAAAATACAAAAAGGCGACATCTGTGCACGTCAGGAATTTATTTGCGGCAATCTCAGACTTGTTTTAAGCGTTTTGCAAAGGTTTTCCAACAGAAGCGAAAATGTTGATGATTTGTTTCAAGTGGGATGCATAGGACTTATAAAGGCACTGGATAATTTTGATACATCCCATGGCGTTAAATTTTCCACGTACGCAGTGCCGATGAATGTCCTTTAGGGAAATACTACACTACGTCGAATTTATAATATATTTTTACCTCATCTCCCAAAACAATGATTTTTGAAACGCAACTCTCAATTATGGACCTTTGCTCTCTGAAGGTCATATAACGCCACGAGCCCGAAAGAGTTTTGAGTGTTTCCTTTATTTCTTTATTTTGTTTTGAGATAATTTTTTTGCTTGTCTCTCTGTTTATTTGTTTTTCTATTTCACTTAAACTCTTTCTTGTTTCGGTTATTGTTTCCAGCAAAGCTTTATCCTCCGTATCTCCGTACAAAGAATAAAGTCTTTTTAACTTATCTTTTATCTTGTTTTTGTTCCCCTCCAGAATACTTAAAACATTCTTTTCTTCATTTTCTTTTTCAACTGTATTTTTAACTCCAAGGGAAAATAAATCATTTTTAACTATTTCTTCAAGTTTTTCTGCCCACACCCCGGGATTGTTGCAATTTTCATCCTTTACAAGATGCTCTTTGCTTTTGTCCCGTGAATAACATATGAGTTTGTATCCATCCTTTCCCCATTTTTGGTATCTCATTTTCGCTCCACATACTCCGCAATGAACCAATCCGGTAAGAAGGTTGTTACCACTACCTTTGAATTTTCCGGCTCTTTCTGACATTCTTTGCATTGCTTTTTCATATGTTTCGAGGGAAATAATCGCTTCGTGCTTGGCCGGATATTCTTCACCATTATAAACTATATACCCTGCATAGGTTTTCCGCTGAAGAATTTGTCTGGCCATTCTTTCATACTTTAACCCAAGCAGTCGTGCAATTGAGTTTGGCGAATAACCTTCCAGATATAGCGCATAAACCTTTTTTACTTTTTCCGCATCCTCATTAGGCACAAGAATACCCTTCTTTTTATCATAGTCATATCCAAAGGGAACTCGTCCGCCACCCATCCAATATCCCATTTTTATCCGTTCTTTCATTCCCATGCTCGTACGTTCACGGATGTTTTCACGCTCAAGTTGTGCAAAAGCCGACAAAATTCCAAGCATAAGCCGCCCCAAAGGCGTGGATGTGTCCATGCTTTCATTCAGAGACACAAAGTCAACACTGTTTGGGTTGAATATATCTTCAATAAGATACAGCGTATCCTTTTGACTTCTGGACAGACGGTCAAGCTTGTAAACCAAAACACAGGAGATTTTCCCGTCTCTTATGTCGTTAATCATACGTTTCATTTCAGGCCTGTCAATATTGCTGCCGCTAAATCCGCCGTCAATATAGTATTCATATTTTTTTATTCCTTTTGATACGCAATATGCAGTCAGCATTTCTTTTTGAGCATCTATTGAATAGCCTTCTTCCCGTTGAGCATCTGTTGATACCCGTATATAAATTGCTGCGTATTTATTCATTTACTGAAATCCTTGTATTGATTATTTTGTTTTCATTCTCTGATTAACCGAACGTATAGCTTTTGATATTGCCGGATTATAAATTACTGTTTTTTCATCAAATGGCATTTTTATCTGTTTTTCATTCACAAATCTTGTTATTTTCATATATATCCCTCCCGATAAAAGTTTGTCCATATCTCATTGAAGTTAAACTTTTCAAAATGCATATAAAAGCTATGCAAACAAATAAAAATACTTACCACGCAAAATTGCGTAGTAAGTATTTTTTGTTTATTTAGGACTTAATTTTAGCGGTTACATTACCATCTACCCCTGTAAAGATTGACCGCATTTAGAACAGAATTTTGCTCCGGCTTTATTTATATGCCCACATTGGCACTGTATACCATCAGTTTGTTGTATCTGTTGTGTTTTTGCTGTTTCAAGCGCCTGCAGTTGTTGCTGAAATTCACTAATTTCCCGATCGTATCCGGCAATTTGGTCATACAGCCCAGTGCATTGCTCTAATTGAACTTCACCATTAGATATCAGATTGTACACCAATGCCCCAAGATTCTGTAACAGCTTACCTTTTTCTTTTTCGGCATTTTGGATTTGTGTGTTAAGAGTAGCTTTTTCAACAATCAGCTTTGAACCTTCGCTTACTGCGTTTACACCTTTATTCAAACCTACCACTACTTTGTCTAAAAAACCTGCCATTGTCGTTCCCTCCTGTAATTAACATTTTAATTTTGAAAAATTGTTGATTCATATAATAATAGTTAGTGAAACACATATGCGTTTCACTAACTATTATAGCATATATTGCAAAAAAATCAACAATTCAAGGAAAGTTCACAAAAATTCTCCCATATGCACAAAAAATTGACATAAAAAGTTAGCTAACGGGATGTCACTCAATCACATCTTTTTTTAGATATTAAAAAGCTTTTTTGCATTTTCACTTAAAATTTTTCGATTAAAGGTTTCTGTAAGCCCAAAGGAAAAAAGAATATCAAGTTCTTCTTCAGAATCCCACATAGGATAATCCGTACCAAATAACACCTTGTCCTCGCCATAAGCTTCCATTATATTTTTCATAATCGCAGGGTCCGAGAAACCAAAACTTGATGAACAATCAACATAAAAGTTTGGAATATCTGCCAACTTCTCACAAGCCTCCTCCCAGATTGACCATCCACCCAAATGTGCACCAATAACAATCATTTTGGGGAACTCTTTGAGAATAGGGACAACTCTGTTAGGGTTTGAATAGTCATAACGGTAATCACCGGTATGCATCAAAACAATAAGCCCCTTTTTTTCACAAACATCATAGGCTTTCAAAAGATTTTTTTCGTCAACCGGAAACCTTTGAATATCAGGATGAAGTTTTATCCCTTTGAGCCCAAGTTCTATCAAGTATTCAATATCCCCTTCAATATCTTCACTGTCAGGATGAAGCGTTCCAAGTCCGGTAAAAAATCCATCACTTTTTTTGACCTCAGATGCAATAAATTCATTTATGCTTTTAACCTGCTTCGGAGTGGTTGCAACAGACTGAACAATCGCATGGTCAACACCATTTCTCACACAAGCAGCTTTCAAATCAATAACAGTCCCGTCTCCAAAGGATGTTGCTCTGTCGTAAAATTTGTTAGTAGCAGCAGCGGCTTTAGCAGCAATCTTTTCAGGATAAATATGACAATGTGAGTCTATTACAAAATATCCGTTTTTCATTATGAAGTCACCACACTGTTAGGTTTTTGAAGTCCGAGCTTTTCGATAGATTCCTCCCTCATTTTATACTTCAGTATTTTCCCTGCTGCATTCATGGGGAATTCATTAACGAACAAAAAGTATCTCGGAACTTTGTGTCTTGCAATCGAAGCATTTCCAAACTCTTTCATCTCGTTCTCATCAGCTTTTTCACCTTTATGAAGAATAACCCAAGCACAACATTCTTCACCATATCTTTCATCCGGAACGCCGACTACCTGAACATCACGAACCTTGGGGTT
Source organism: Clostridia bacterium (assembly GCA_045591035.1). Taxonomy (GTDB): domain Bacteria; phylum Bacillota; class Clostridia; order Monoglobales; family Monoglobaceae; genus SIG440. Next base: position 18,626 of record JAZNSG010000017.1, read on the forward strand.
TGTAAGATAGAATTCCTCAATTTCTCTTGGATATAAGTTTTCACCACCACGGATAATCATGTCCTTTAATCTTCCGGTTACTTTGTAGTATCCGTCAGATGTTCTCATACAAATATCGCCGGAATGAAGCCATCCATCTGCATCTATTGCCTGTGCTGTTGCTTCAGGCATTTTGTAGTATCCCTTCATAATGTTAAAACCACGAGCTACAAATTCACCGCTTTCACCGTCTGGTAATTCCTCACCTGTTTCAGGGTCAATAATCTTACATTCAACGCCGGGGAATGCACTTCCGACAGTTTCTACTCTGTGATCAAGGTCTTCATTAACCTCACCCATAGTACAACCGGGTGATGCTTCTGTCTGGCCGTAAACCGAAATGATTTCCCGCATATTCATTTCATCTGCCGCACGACGCATTAAATCTGCAGGGCAGTTTGCACCTGCCATAATACCTGTTCTCATATATGAAAAATCGGTCTTGGCAAAATCAGGATGATTAAACATCGCAATAAACATTGTGGGAACACCATTAAAACAGGTAATTTTCTCATCATTTACACAAGCAAGAGATGATTTTGGCGAAAAATATGGTATAGGACAAAGGGTACCGCCGTGTGTCATCATTGATGTCATCGAAAGCACCATACCAAAGCAATGAAACATTGGCACTTGAATCATCATACGGTCTGCTGTTGACAAATCCATTCTGTCTCCGATAGTTTTACCGTTATTAACGATATTTCTGTGTGTAAGCATAACGCCTTTCGGGAACCCTGTTGTTCCTGATGTGTACTGCATATTACATACATCATCAGGCTTAACAAGTGATGCACGTCTTCTTACTTCTTCACGAGGAACAAGGGAAGAACGGGAAAGCATTTGTTCCCATGTAAGACATCCATCCATAGAAAAGCCTGCTGTTACAACATTTCTGAGGAAAGGAAGATTTTTTGAATAAAGAGGTTCCCCCGGAGTAAGATTTTTAAGTTCAGGGCAAAGTTCTTCGATAATTTCCTGATAATTAATATCCTTACAATACTCAATCATTACAAGAGTATGTGTATCGGATTGTTTCAACAAATACTCAATTTCGTGAATTTTGTATGCGGTATTAACTGTAACCAAAACTGCACCGATTTTCGTCGTTGCCCAGAATGTAATAAACCACTGCGGGACATTGGTTGCCCAGATTGCAACATGGTCGCCGGGCTTTACGCCAATAGAAATAAGCGCCGCCGCACATTCATCAACGTCTCTTCTGAATTGCTCATAAGTTCTTGTATAGTCAAGAGTAGGATACTTAAAAGCATACTGATCCGGATAATTTTCTACCATTTTGTCAAGGACCTCAGAAAATGTTACATCAATAACATCATACTTTTTCCATACAAAAGTCCCCGTCTTTTCTCTGTTGTAATAAGCCTTATCAAATTTTTTCTTTTCACGGTTAAGTTGTGAAATATAATTCGCAAAGTGAGTTAAAACAATATCTGCATCATTGATTTCTTCGTTCCAGGCTGCACAGATATAACCTTCATAGTTAAGAGACAAAAGCGCACCAAGCAATTTTGCTACATCAAGTTCACCTTCGCCAATCAAAACAGTCCTGCCGTCTTTCATATCACCAAGACGAACATATTTTATGTATGCACCCAAGTTTTTGATTGTCGTTTCAGAAGTTTCACCTGCATCAAAATATGTGCCCCTGACATTCCATGAAGCACCAATCACAGCAGAAGAAAAATGGTTGATAATATCAATTACATTTTCTGTATGTGCTAAAGCACCCACTGTTTCAAACAGAATGTTGACATCTGCATTTTCTGCTTTTTTTATAGCAGCCAAAAGCTTTTTATCCAAAACATCAAAGGAAATCTTTTTATCAATACGAGCAATCACATTCGAAACTCCGGAGTATGCAGCCATTTCCACATATTTAACTACCAGCTCCGAGGTTACATTTTCACTGTCAATGCTGTCAGGAATGCGAAGAGCCGCAACCGAAAGGTTCCTGTTCACGAGTTTTCTCTTTGCGTCCGCTACGCCGTCTCTTCTTAATATGCTGTCGTGATGAGCACTTCTCTCTTTAATCGCATCATATATTTCAAAACCTTCAAATCCATAATCGAAGGCATAACGGCAAACATCAAGAAAAGACGCACGACTTACATTCTTGGTCGAAAAAACAATCTTCATATTATGCCTCCTCACAAACAATCTTATTAAGAGCATTCACATAAGCTCTGATACTTGCAGCAACAATGTCAGTTGAAGTTCCGTTACCGGAATAAAGTTTTCCGTTGTTGCGAAGTTTAACAAGTGCCGAACCCAAGGCTTCTTTTCCTTCAGTTACAGACTGAACCTGAAAATCGTCAAGCTCATAGTGATGCCCTATACACTGCTCAATCGCACGGAACGCTGAGTCAATAGGACCATCTCCGTTGCTGACACCACAAATAATTTCGTCGTTGCATTTAAGTGTTACATGTGACATAGAACCTGTTGCATTACTGCTTGTTGTTGTATATGTCTCAAAATGATATGTTGAGGGAGCCTGCATTGCATAACTCGCAATCAAAGCTTCAAATTCCTTTGAGCCAACAGCCCCTTTCTTGTCACATACCCGCATAAGCGCTTTATATACATTCCCAACATCCGAATCAGAAAGTTCATAACCCAAAAGTGCTGCCGCCTGAGCAACCTGTACAACAGTGGAATCAGAATCAAGCAAAATCTTTTTCTTTTCGCTTACAGAATTTTCGTTTTCACCATTTTCGCGACTAATATTTGAAAGTATATCGTCAATACTTGTATGTATTTTAGTTGTATCAAGGTTAATCGTAGCATCAATTTTCGAACAGCAAACACAAATTGCATCCGAAAATTCTCCGGTCAAAAGACTATCTTCACCAACCATAGCACACTTAATTCCGTCTGCACCTTTTGAGACAGCAGCCAAAGCTGATGCAACACCCATATTGATGCGGTCAGATACCTGAACGTATACCGGGATACTTGTCGCAGCTTTAACCTGTTCAACAATATCAGCAATTTCTTCAGGTGTTGATACCCCTGCATTATCACAAACATTCACAATACTTGCTCCGTTTGCTTCTGCTTCTTTAACCGCAGCGATAAGAAAATCAAGGTCAGCTCTTGTTGCGTCAAGTGCAGAAAATTCTACGTCATCACAGAATGTTTTTGCAGTCTTTACAAGCTCAGTTATTTTCTCAAGCATAGCCGTTTGCTTTACATGATATGTATATTCCATCTGGATTGTAGAAACAGGGATTTCAACCTGAAGACGAGGACTCTTCGCATCTTTGATACATTCCCAAACAGACTCAATATCTTCTTTGTTAAAGCCAACAGGAATTGCAAGTGTCGCATTCTGAACATTCTGGGCAATTGTTTTGTAGATAATTGCATCCTCACGCAGATTTTTAACAGCAGGCAGTTCAACAGCTGATACGCCAAGCGCATCCGCACAGTTTGCTATAGCCGATTTTTCACGGAAAAGAAGTGAAACCTGGCGATCCTCCGAAAGTTTTTTAAGAGTAATGTCTGTAACGTTGATTGTTCTCATTTTTGAAAACTCCTTCCAAAATAAAATATAAAAAACGGGTTATGCCAACAAAAAAACGCTCTCGTCTCTCTGTTAGTCCAAAGAGACGAAAACGTTAAACTCATATTAATGTTTCCGCGGTACCACTCTTCTTCATCCACAAAGGATGCCCCTTAGATGCAAACACACCTTAACTCTGTAACGGGAGTTCCCGTCTGTCCCTACTGAAAGTTCACGACAGCCGCTCCGCGGCGAGTTCTGCAAAACCCTCCCGATGTCTCGCACCACCCGACATCTCTCTTGAGGCGAAAGTATTTGCATACTATTCCACATCACTGCGTTTCAGTTTTAATAATTTTAGCACACAAAATCGCTATTGTCAATACTTTTTTAAGAATAAAATGTATTTCAGAAAGTTCAGGGGAATCACAAAGCAATTCCCCTGAAAGGATTTATTATACAATCTGAGTCCAACCGAATTCGTCGTCGATTTTTCCCCACTGAATACCGGTAAGTGTATCATAAAGATACTGTGTAACCTCACCGATTTTGCCTTCGTTTACAACAAAGGTCTTGCCCTTATAAGAAAGTTCGCCTATAGGAGATACAACAGCTGCTGTACCACAGCCCCAGGCTTCCTCCAAAGTACCGTCAGCCATAGCTTTTTCAAGCTCGTCAATGCTCAAAAGTCTTTCTGTAACAGTATATCCCTTGCTTTTTAACACTTCAATGCAGGATTTTCTTGTTATACCCGGAAGAATTGAGCCTGTGAGGGCAGGTGTAACTATCTCGCCATTGATTTTGAACATAACGTTCATAGCGCCTACTTCTTCGATATACTTTCTCTCAACACCGTCAAGCCAGAGAACCTGAGAATATCCCTTTTGCTCAGCTCTTTCACCGGCACGGTTACTTGCGGCATAGTTACCACCGCATTTTGCATAACCGGTTCCGCCACGAACTGCACGAACATCGTCCGCCTCAATCATAATTTTAACGGGATTAATACCCTCTTTGTAGTAACTTCCAACCGGAGATGCAATAATCATAAATGTAGCATGATGAACTGCATGAACACCCAATGTTTCGTCATTACCAAACATAAATGGTCTGAGGTACAAAGATGTTCCCGGAGCAGACGGAGTCCAACCCTGTTCAACACCAACAAATGTCTTAAGAATTTCCATTGCCATGTCTTCATCAATTTGGGGCAGACAAAGTCTTTCTGCTGAATTATTCATTCTTTTTATGTTTTCAAGAGGTCTGAACAGCTGAACAGTACCGTCTGCACGACGATACGCCTTAAGACCTTCAAAAATCTCAGAACCATAATGAAGAACAGTTGATGCAGGATGAAGCTCAACTTTGCCAAAGGGTACTATTCTTGCATCATACCAGCCCTTTTCACGTGAGTAGTCCATAATAAACATATGGTCTGTAAAGAATTTACCAAAGCCCAAAGAAGAGCTTTCAGGATGTTCTTTAGGTGACGTAGTTTTAACAATCTTTATATCCATTTTTCTAACTCCTTTGAAAATTAGTTTTCTGCACCAATCTGCATAGCCTTAAGATTAGTTTCAAGCATATCTGCACGCTTTGCAGAAATTACCTTTTTAAGTGCCGCATTAACAGCATCTTCAGAAAATCCGTCTGTTACACTTAAAATTTTGCCTGCAATAATCATATTTGCGAGTGTGGGCATGTTGTTATCAGACGCAAGTTGTGTTGCAGGAATATAATATACTTCAACATCGCTGCGTTTTACCTTGCGGTCAATAAGTGTTGAATCCACAAAAATCTTTCCGCCGGGAACAACAGCATCTTCATACTTATCAAGTGACGGAAGGTTCATTGCAACAAGCACATCAGGATTTGACACAATCGGTGAACCAACAGGCGTATCACTTATGATAATACTGCAGCTTGCAGTACCGCCACGCATTTCGGGGCCGTATGACGGAAGCCAGCTTACTTCCTTATCTTCAACAAGACCTTTGTATGCAAGGAATTTTCCTGTAAACAAAATTCCCTGACCACCAAAGCCTGCAATAAGCATATTTGTTGTACTCATTACTTCTCCTCCTTTTCTGCACTGCGGTCCTTATAAACGCCAAGGGGGTAATAAGGAATCATTTTTTCATCAATCCACTCAAGAGCTGCCTTTGGTGTCATACCCCAGTTGGTGGGACAACTTGAAACAACTTCAATAAGTGAAAAGCCTTTTCCGTCAAGCTGATTCTGGAATGCTTTTTTAATTGCTTTTTTAGCATTCTTTACATTCTTAACATTGTTTACGGTAACACGTTCAAGATATTCAGGTCCATCAAGGGTTGAAAGCATTTCACAAACCCTGATCGGGAAACCACAAGCATCTGTGTCTCTTCCGTAAGGTGATGTTTGTGTAACCTGACCGGGAAGTGAAGTCGGTGCCATCTGTCCACCTATCATACCATAAATTGCATTATTGATGAATATAATTGTAATGTTTTCGTTTCTTGCGGCTGCGTGTACGGTTTCAGCCATACCGATTGATGCAAGGTCTCCATCACCCTGATATGTAAATACAACATTGTTTTCAGGGTCTGAACGTTTAACGCCTGTTGCAACAGCCGGAGCACGTCCGTGAGCGGCCTCAATCATATCGCAGTTGAAATAGTTGTAAGCCATAACCGAGCAGCCAACCGGTGCAATACCGATAGTTCTACCCTCGATACCAAGCTCGTCTATAACCTCAGCCACAAGACGGTGAACAATACCGTGAGTACAGCCGGGGCAGTAATGCACCTGGACATCAGCCAGTGCTTTTGGTTTTTCAAAAACTACCATTATTTTGTACCTCCATTTGCAGCATTTTTAATTGCTTCGAGAACCTGCTCAGGCGATGGAATCATACCGCCAACACGGTTGCAAAGCGTAACAGGAACCTTGCACTCAGTTGCAAGTCTTACATCCTCAATCATCTGACCCATTGAAAGTTCAACAGAAATAACTTCCTTTACCTTGTCAGCAGCCTTTTTATACGGTGCTGTGGGGAATGGCCAAAGTGTAATGGGTCTGATAAGACCAACCTTTATTCCCTGCTTTCTTGCCTCGTTGATTGCATTCTTTGAAACACGGGCAGCAATGCCGAATGCAGTAACGCAAATCTCAGCATCTTCCATCATATATTCTTCATACATACACTCGTTTTCTTCAATTGTCTTGTATCTTTCGAAGCGTTCAAAGTTTGATTTTTCAAGAGCATCGGGTTCAAGGAACAATGAGTTTACGATGTTGTGCTTTCTTTCCATCTTGGTTCCGTTTGTAGCCCAGGGCTTTTCAACGGGAGCAGAAATTTCATAATCAAGTGAAACAGGCTCCATCATCTGACCCATTGTACCATCCGCAAGAATCATTGTAGTCATTCTGTACTTGTCAGCAAGGTCAAAGCCTTTTACTGTAAGGTCTGCCATTTCCTGAACAGAGCTTGGTGCAAGAACTATCATACGGAAGTCACCATGTGCACCACCCTTTGTTGCCTGGAAATAGTCAGACTGTGAAGGCTGAATACCACCAAGACCGGGGCCGCCACGCTGAACATTGATTACAAGCGCCGGAAGGTCTGCACCTGCAAGGTACGAAAGACCCTCGCCCTTAAGTGAAATACCGGGGCTGGATGATGATGTCATAACTCTTTTACCGGTTGAAGAAACACCATAAACCATATTAATTGCGGCAATTTCACTTTCAGCCTGAAGGAAAGTTCCTCCGATTTTTGGCATCTTTTTAGCCATATACGCAGCAATTTCTGTCTGCGGAGTGATAGGATAACCGAAATAATGACGGCATCCTGCGATAATAGCAGCTTCAGCAATAGCCTCGTTGCCTTTCATCAAAACTTTATCTGACATAATATGTACCTCTCTTTCTATCTTTCTACTGTAATAATGCAGTCAGGGCACATAGTTGCACAGAATGCACAACCGATACATGCATCAGGATTAACTGCTTTTACGGGGTGATGCCCCTTTTTGTTTATCTTATCCTTTGCAAGTTCAATGACCTGCTTAGGACACGCGTCAACGCAAAGGCCACAGCCCTTGCAGTTGTCTGTTTTAAATGTTAATTTTGCCATATTTACATCTCCTGTTCTTATATAATCTTTTTTTGCAAACTCAAAGGAAACAGATTTTGGATTTTCCCGGTAAGCCCAGCGCACACATCTTTTTCAGCACAGGTCATCACAATGGGAAGTCCTGTAACTTTTGAAACTTCATCCGCGTAAACTAACGAGTTTAAAATATCCTCAGCCTTAGTCTCCGTACCTAAGTTTGAATTATTTATAATGCCGGTAAACTTTATGCCTCCGGCTGTTTCTATTTCGTGCATAACCTCTATGACATCCGTCACATTTCGGGTTAGAGGACGATAACAGTTGATTACAAAAAGCATATCATAGTTATTCTCATCCACAATATCCTTGGAATATCTTCCAAGGGCATACGCCCCTCTGTCGTCACCGCCAATATCCACAACCGCAGTTAATTCTTTGTCGTCAATAACGGCATACATATCCTGGGGAAGTGCAGGAATGTCAACATTTGTATTTGCGTATTCAGAGCAAATAAGTCGTATTCCCAAAGCCTCAAATTCTGCCTTGCTGTCCTTGGTGCGAAAATAAGGATTAACAATATCCAAATCAGCAATTGCTACTTTTTCAAACATTTTTTTTAATTCAAAAGCCAGATTGACAGCTATGTTTGTTTTTCCACTTCCATAGTGTCCGGCAATTAAAGTAATTCTTTTATATATATGGCTCATAATTTTTCTCCATTTGTGAAAAATAAAAACCCACCTCAAAGAAAAGCTTTGAGACGGGTGAAGACACTCGCGGTACCACTCAAATTGCGGAAACACTCCGCCACTCAACGGGCTCAGACAAGACCTTTGCTTTAACGCAGCATCACGGAAGGTATCTACTTGCCCTGTAAGGGTTTTCTCTCCTTCAGCTCGGAAGTGAGGGGCATATTGAAACCGCCGTTATCGGTTCACACCAACCACCGACTCTCTTAAAACAACCAATTTCAAGCCTTCTTCGTCATTGCTTTTGCATTCCTTGTATTATACCATTCTCTTTATGCAATGTCAATAGTTTTTAAAGATTTTTTTAGTTAAATTGATATTTTTCTTAATTAAAAGTGTTGACATTAAATCCGAATTGTGATAAAATAAATCAAAATGTTGGAAAGGATTACGTCATGAATTGTATATTAAAAGATGCAAAGGTTTACACAAACGGCAAATTCACAGTACAAGATGTTTATATTTCAGGGGACTCATTGTTTCTTGAATACTCTCCTCTTTTTTCTGATTTCGTTTCTATTCCTTTTTCAAACAAATATATTTTCCCCGGTTTCACAGATGTGCATGTGCATTTGAGAGAGCCGGGTTTTTTGTATAAGGAAACCATAAAAACGGGAACCCTTGCTGCTGCACACGGAGGATATACTGACGTATGCTCAATGCCCAATCTGATACCCCCTCCAGATTCAGCCGAAAATCTGGCAGTCCAGCTTGATACGATAAAGAGTGATGCAGCAATTAACGTTCACCCCTTCGGAACCATAACCAAAGCTCAACTTGGCGATGAGCTTTCCGATATGGACGCCATAGCTGAAAACGTAATTGGATTTTCTGATGACGGACGTGGTATTCAAAATCCCGAAATTATGCGAAATGCAATGATTAAAGCGAAAAAGCTTAACAAGATAATCTCCGCACATTGCGAAGACAATTCACTTTTACATGGTGGATATATTCACGACGGAGACTACGCAAAAAAACACGGGCACAAAGGCATTTGTTCCATGAGCGAATGGGGTCAGATTCAAAGAGACCTTGAACTTGTTAAAGAAACCGAATGTGCATACCATGTATGCCATATCTCAACGAAAGAAAGTGTTGAGCTTATCCGACAAGCAAAGGCTATGGGACTTGATGTAACATGCGAAACCGGACCCCACTACCTGGTTTTATCGGATAATGACCTCAAAGAGGACGGGAGCTTCAAAATGAACCCTCCCATTCGCAGTGAAGCCGACAGACTTGCACTGATTGAAGGAATTTGCGATGGAACAATCGATATGATTGCAACAGACCACGCTCCCCATTCTGCAGAAGAAAAAGGCCGGGGTCTTAAAGACAGTCTGATGGGTATTGTGGGTATTGAAACTGCTTTCCCCATTCTTTATACCAACCTCGTTAAAACAAACATTATCTCTCTGGAGAAACTTATTTCTCTGATGAGTGATAATCCTAACAAAAGGTTTAATATAGGTGCTGAAATCAAAAATGGTGGACCGGCAACTTTCACGGTTTTTGACCTAGATGCACCCTATGTTATAGACACAAAAGATTTTCTAAGCAAAGGACAAAGCACTCCTTTTGCCGGGAACAAAGTATTTGGAAAGTGTATAATGACTATGCTAAACGGCAACATTGTTTGGCAGGATAATATAATTTAATTCAGGAGGATAAAAATGGCTAAACGAACAGATTTGAAAAAAATACTTATTATCGGTTCCGGTCCTATTGTAATTGGTCAGGCAGCCGAATTTGACTATGCAGGAACTCAGGCTTGTCTTGCTCTTAAGGAAGAAGGCTACGAGGTTGTACTGGCAAACTCAAACCCCGCAACAATTATGACAGACACAACCATTGCAGACAAGGTATATATGGAGCCTCTTACGCTTGAATATATTGCCCGTATTATCCGTTACGAGCGTCCCGACGCAATTGTCCCCGGAATAGGCGGCCAGACCGGTCTTAACCTTGCTATGCAGCTTGAAAAAAAGGGTATTTTAAAGGAATGTAATGTTGAACTTCTTGGTACAAAAAGTGAAAGTATTGAAAGAGCCGAAGACCGTGAAATGTTCAAGGAGCTTTGTCAGTCCATAGGCGAACCAGTTATCCCCTCTGAAATAACCTATTCTCTTGAAGAAGCAAAGGAATCCGCAAAGCGAATCGGCTATCCCGTTGTACTTCGTCCTGCATTTACTCTGGGCGGCACAGGTGGAGGCTTTGCATATAACGAAGAAGAACTTATCGAAATCGGTACAAATGCTTTCAAGCTTTCACCGGTTCACCAGGTTCTTATCGAAAAATCAGTTAAGGGCTACAAAGAAATAGAATTTGAGGTTATGCGCGACTCAAATGATACCGCAATTACAATCTGCGGAATGGAAAACATCGACCCTGTGGGCGTTCATACCGGTGACAGTATTGTTGTTGCTCCTATTCTCACTCTTAACGACCACGACCTTAAAATGCTTAACGACAGCGCAATCAAGATTATCCGTGAGCTTAAGATTGAGGGTGGCTGTAACGTTCAGTTTGCACTCAATCCTGAAACATCCGAATATTATCTCATTGAGGTTAATCCCAGAGTTTCACGTTCTTCAGCTCTTGCATCAAAGGCAAGTGGTTATCCCATCGCAAGAGTTACTGCAAAGATTGCTGTTGGTATGTCCCTTGAAGAAATCAAGATTGCAAACACAAACGCAGCATTTGAGCCTCGCCTTGACTATATCGTTGCTAAGTTCCCAAGATTCCCGTTTGATAAGTTTACATCTGCTAACAACAAGCTTGGCACTCAGATGAAAGCAACCGGTGAAGTTATGGGTATCGGTTCAACTCTTGAAGAATGTCTGCTTAAGTCCTGCCGCTCACTGGAAATTGGGGTAAACCACCTTTGGATGGCTAAGTTTGTTAATATGTCCGAAGCTGAGCTTCTTGAGTATATCACCGAATTTCGTGACGATACCATCTACGCTGTTGCACAGCTTTTAAGACGCGGAAAAACTGTTGAAGAACTCCACGAAATTACAAAGATTACATCTTATTTCCTTGAATCAATAAAAAAGATTACAGACTTTGAAAATGTTATCAGAGCAAATAAAAACGATGCAGTTATTCTTAAAGATGCAAAGGTTTTGGGCTTTAGTGATGCATTTATTGCAAAGCTTTGGAACGAATCCGAAATTGATGTATTTAACATGCGTCTGAAGAATAAAATCAAGCCGGTTTACAAAATGGTTGACACCTGTCATACCGGCGCATATATCCCATACTTCTACTCCACCTATACAGGTGAAAACGATTCAAGAATTACCGATAAAAAGTCGGTGGTTGTTCTTGGTGCAGGTCCTATTCGTATCGGTCAGGGTGTTGAATTTGATTATTCAACAGTTCATGCCGTTACAACAATTAAAAACTCAGGTTATGAGGCAATTATTATAAACAACAACCCCGAAACTGTTTCAACCGACTACACAACTGCGGACAAGCTCTACTTTGAGCCCCTTACAACAGAGGATACAATGAACATTATCCTCTTTGAAAATCCTGAGGGCACAATTGCATCCCTTGGCGGTCAGACAGCAATCAACCTTGCTCAACCCCTTACAGACCGTGGCGTTAAAATTATCGGCACTGACTGTGAGGCTATTGACCGTGCAGAAAATCGTGATGCTTTTGAAAAAATTCTTAAAAAATTGGGAATTCCCCAGCCTAAGGGTAAGGCCGTTACAAAGATTGAAGACGGCGTCAAGGCAGCTGAAGAAATCGGCTATCCCGTACTTGTTCGTCCCTCCTTCGTTCTTGGCGGTCGTGCTATGCAGATTGTTGCAAACGAAGAAGCTCTCCGTCATTACCTCAAAACAGCGGTTGAGATTGACGAAGACAAACCTGTTTTAGTAGACAAATATATTATTGGTAAAGAAGTTGAGATAGACGCTATTTGTGACGGAAAAGATGTATTTGTTCCCGGTATCATGGAGCTTGTTGAACGTACCGGTATTCACAGCGGTGACTCAATCAGCGTGTATCCCACATTCAGCATTTCTGACAAGGTAAAGAAAACAATCCTCAAATATGCTAAACAACTTGGACTAGGCATTGGCATAATTGGTCTTTACAATATTCAGTTTATTGTTGATAAGAATGATAATGTTTATATCATCGAGGTTAATCCCCGTTCTTCAAGAACTGTACCCTTCCTTTCAAAGGCAACCGGCTACAGCCTTGCAGACATTGCAACAAATGTAATCATGGGCAAAAGTCTTAAGTCTCAGGGAATCAAAAAGACATACCCTGCAGAAAAGGATCGTTGGTATGTAAAAGTTCCGGTATTCTCATTCAATAAACTTCGCGGTCTCGATGCTTATCTCTCACCTGAGATGAAGTCTACCGGTGAAGCAATCGGATATGACGATAAGCTTAACCGTGCCCTTTACAAGGCGCTTCAGGCATCGGGTATGCACCTTCAGAATTATGGAACAGTTCTTGCTACAATTGCCGATAAAGACAAAGAAGAGGCTCTTTCTCTCATCCGTCGTTTCTACAACCTCGGCTTTAGCATTCAGGCTACAAAAGGTACTGCCGAATTCCTTAAAAAGAACGGAATCCGCACTCATACTTTAGGTAAAATCAGCGATGGCAGTGAGGAAATTCCTGAAGCAATCCGTCAGGGACATATCGCATATCTCATCAATACAAGCGATATCAGTTCAAACTCCACCCACGATGGACACGAAATCAGAATTCTGGCAACAGAGAATAATGTAAATCTGTTTACAGCATTAGATACCGTTTCAGTTCTTCTGGATGTTCTTGAAGAAAACACCATCGGTATTTCAACCATTGATGCATAAGAGGTATTAACCGTGAAACAAGAGATTTTTACAGTATTAAAAAACGAAAAAATTGCAAAGGACGTATTTCTTCTTGTGCTTGAAGGCGACACAAGTGATATCGTCCGTCCGGGTCAATTTGTAAACATTAAGCTCGAGGGACAATATCTGAGAAGACCTATTTCCATTTGCGATTACAGCGACAACACCCTGACACTTATTTATAAGGTTGTTGGTGTTGGTACAAAACAGATGAGCGATTACAAATCCGGCACAAAGCTTGACCTTCTGATTGCTCTCGGCAATGGTTTTGATACAACAAAAAGCGGAACAAATCCCCTGCTTATAGGTGGTGGCGTTGGCGTTCCGCCAATGTATAACCTTTGCAAAAAGCTAATAGCAAAGGGCAAAAAGCCTTCCGTTATTCTGGGCTTTAACAGCAGAGAAGACATATTTTTTGAAAAAGAATTCAAAGAACTTGGGGCAGATGTGTATGTAACAACAGCAGACGGTACCTATGGAATTAAAGGTTTTGTTACGGATGCTATGAAAAATATTGACTATGACTACTTTTTCACCTGCGGCCCGGAGCCTATGTTTAAAGCAATTGAAAGCATAGCTAAAACCTCCGGTCAATACAGCTTTGAAGAACGAATGGGTTGCGGTTTTGGAGCATGTATGGGATGCTCATGTAAAACAAAATATGGCAATATGCGAATTTGCAAAGATGGCCCTGTTCTTGAAAGGGAGGCGATTATATGGTAAACACAAAACTGAATTTGTGTGGTATTGAAATTGACAATCCAATAATCCCCGCCAGCGGCACCTTTGGCTTTGGCTATGAATTTGCAGAATTATACGATATTAACTGTCTTGGAACTTTTTCCTTTAAAGGCACAACTAAAGACCCAAGATTCGGCAACCCAACTCCAAGAATTGCAGAATGCTGCAGTGGAATGATTAACTCTGTCGGATTACAGAATCCCGGAGTTGAAGCGGTTAAGTCGAGTGAGCTTCCTAAACTTAAAGAAGTATTTCACAAACCTGTCATGGCGAACGTCAGCGGTTTTTCCATTGACGAGTACACATACACTTGTGAAGCCTTAGACAACGAGCCGCAAATTGGCTGGTTTGAAGTTAATGTATCTTGTCCCAATGTCCATGGTGGCGGAATGAGTTTTGGAACCTCTCCTGAGTCTGCGGCTGAGGTCACTCGGGCAGTAAAAAAGGTTACCACAAAGCCCGTGTTCATAAAGCTTTCGCCTAATGTAACGGACATTGTTTCAATTGCAAAGGCTTGTGAAGATGCCGGAGCTGATGGAATAAGCCTTATAAACACTCTGCTTGGTATGAGAATCGACCTGAAAACAAAAAAATGTGTTATCGCAAACAAAATGGGCGGTTTTTCAGGCCCGGCAATTTTCCCGGTTGCTCTGCGTATGGTTTATCAGGTTTACGAAGCAGTTAAAATTCCGATTATAGGCATGGGCGGTGTATCTTCTGCTGAGGATGTAATTGAAATGATGCTTGCGGGAGCTACTGCTGTTCAGATAGGCGCGGCAAATCTTGTTGACCCTTATGTATGCAGAGATATTATTAATGCGTTACCAAAAGCTATGGAAAAATACGGCATAAGTAATTTAAGTGATATTATAGGAGGTGCTCACTAATGGGCAAAGATGTAATTGTTGCTTGTGATTTCGCAACAAAAAAGCAGGTTTTTGACTTTTTAGACTTGTTTAAAGATAAAAAGCCATTTGTTAAGATTGGTATGGAACTTTTTTATGCAGAAGGCCCGGAAATCGTTCGTGAAATAAAAAAACGCGGACACAAGATTTTTCTTGACCTTAAACTTCATGATATTCCAAACACAGTGAAAAAATCCATGTCGGTGCTTCGTAACCTTGACGTAGATATGACAAACCTCCATGCATCAGGTACTATACCTATGATGCAGGCAGCTCTTGAGGGTTTGACACGTGAAGACGGAAGCCGTCCGATTTTGATTGCTGTGACACAGCTCACATCCACAAGTGAAGAAACAATGAAATCTGACCTTCTTATAAACGAGCCTATCGACAAGGTAGTTATGCACTATGCAGAGAACGCAAAAAAGGCAGGGCTTGATGGTGTTGTTTGTTCCCCCTTAGAAGCAGAAAAGGTTCACAACACCTGCGGAAAAGACTTCATAACCGTTACCCCCGGTGTACGCTTTGCAGATGGCGACAAGGGTGACCAGGTACGTGTTATGACACCCGAAGAAGCTAAAAAAATAGGCTCTGACTACATCGTAGTAGGAAGACCAATAACTGCAGCCGAAGACCCTGTTGCAGCATACAGAAGATGTATAAATGAATTTGTAGGATAAGGAGAAAATTATGGAAACTAAAATTCTGATTGCAAAAGATTTACTTAAAATTAAGGCAGTGTTCTTCCGTCCTGAAGAACCATTTACCTGGGCAAGTGGGATAAAAAGCCCTGTTTATTGCGACAATCGCCTGACCTTAAGCGATAACGCCGTTCGTTTAGATGTAGAAAACAGCCTTGCTGAAGCAATAAAAGAAAACTACCCTGATGCTGAGATTCTTATGGGCACTTCGACAGCCGGTATTGCACATGCAGCAATCACCGCACATATTATGGGACTTCCTATGGGATATGTACGAAGTGGAGCCAAAGACCACGGCAGACAAAACCAGATTGAAGGCAAACTGCTTCCCGGACAAAAGGTTGTTGTTGTTGAAGACCTTATATCAACCGGCGGAAGTGTTATTGAAGTTGTTAATATTCTTCGTGAAGCAGGGGCTGAGGTTCTCGGTATTGTTTCAATCTTTACTTATGGTATGCAAAAGGGACTTGACAGACTTGCCGCAGCTGATGTTAAAAACATCAGTCTGACCAATTTCGATACAATAGCAGAGGTTGCAGCAGACGAAGGCTATATTAAACCTGAGGACATAAAACGTCTTATTGCTTTTCGTAATAACCCCTCAGACGAAAGCTGGATTGGAGCGTAATTAGAACTCCTTCCTCTGTTTTTAAATCACCTAAAGAAAGGCGATGAAAATTTTGAAACGAAGTGTAATCGACATAAAAGACCTGTCTACAACTGAATTAGAAGAGATTATAGCCACTGCTGAAGATATAATCGAAAATCCCGAAAAATATTCTCAAAAATGTAGTGGCAAGAAACTAGCTACGCTGTTTTTTGAACCATCAACCCGAACCCGCCTCAGTTTTGAGGCCGCTATGTACGAGCTTGGAGGCAACGTACTCTCTATGTCCGATGCAGGTACAAGTTCAACGGCAAAGGGAGAAAGTGTTGCTGATACCGCAAAAACAGTGTCATGCTATGCAGACATAATTGCAATGCGTCATCCCAAAGAGGGTGCACCGTTGGTTGCTGCTATGAATGCATCTGTGCCTGTTATAAACGCAGGTGATGGCGGTCACAATCATCCGACACAGACTCTGGCAGACTTACTTACCATTCATCGTAAAAAGGGCAGATTTACAAACCTTACAGTCGGACTTTGCGGAGACCTTAAATTTGGACGAACCGTACACTCGCTTATTAATGCTCTTACACGGTATTCCGGAATTAAGTTTGTTTTGATTTCACCGGAAGAACTTAAAGTTCCAAGCTATGTTAAAAACGAAATAAAAGAATGCGGTCTTGAGTATGTTCAGACAAACGATTTGTTGGAATTTATGCCTGATCTTGATATACTATACATGACACGAGTACAGCGCGAAAGATTTTTCAACGAAGAAGACTATCTTCGTCTAAAGGATAGTTATATCCTTACCCCCGAAAAACTTGCCACCGCAAGACCCGATTTATCAATTATGCATCCTCTTCCCAGAGTTAATGAGATAAGTGTTGCCGTTGATAGCGACCCAAGGGCATGTTACTTCAAGCAGGTTCTTAACGGAAAATATATGCGTATGGCTTTGATTCTGAAGCTTTTGGAGGTGTAGCCTTATGAAAATTGATTCAATCAAAAATGGTATAGTAATTGACCATATTGAAGCAGGAAAAGGTATGGAAATCTACAATCTGTTAGGTTTAGACACTCTTGACTGTGCAGTGGCTATTATAAAAAATGTTAACAGCTCAAAAATGGGCAAAAAAGACATTATAAAAATTGATTCGATAATAGATTTGGATATGGACATTCTGGGCTACGTAGCTCCAAATGCAACAGTGGATATTATTGAAAACGAAAAGCTTTCTGAAAAGAAAAAAATGACACTTCCCGAAGTTTTAACCAACGTTATCTATTGCAAAAACCCACGTTGTATTACCACCACCGAACAGGAACTTCCGAATATTTTTAAACTGACAGACAAGAAACAGCACGTTTATCGTTGCATCTACTGCGAAGCAAAGGGTGAATAGTTTTCCAACATAAATAAATCCTCCCGTTATACGGGAGGATTTTTGTTTGTATAACTAAAAGGCCGAACAACAATGTTGTTCAGCCTTTTAAAATTAACTAGTCCATTTTAATTTTAACAACTATTTTCTTAACAGGAGAAACTTCCTTATATACTCTGCAAGGAGCATGAGCATCATCCGGATAAAGGATAGCAAAAGTTCCTTCTTTCATATCCAAAGCAACCGGTTCGTCGGCTGTCAAAAGAAGATAATCTCCTTCTGTTTCATATTCTTTTGTAATTGTACATTCCTTTATGTTCTTATAATAAATGGTCTCATGTCCGGAAAGAACAAACTGGAGGTCTATGTATTCCTTATGAGCTTCGTAAACACCCTCAGTTTTTGTGTCATACTCACTTACGTTAGCATAAACGTCATCTCCGTCAATAATGTGCTTTCCCGTTGAAACATCCTCTTTCATTGCCTTTTCAATAAATTCAAAAGCTTTTACATACTTGTCCCCAAGCTTTGTATAAAGGTTTTTATTTTCAATCAAATCATAAATCATTGTAGTATCCCCCTAATCTATATGTGTATTTTACAATCAAAGAGCCGCAACGCGGCTCTTTGATTTAGTAAAATTTTATTTTTGATACTCAGACCAATCTCTGTTTTCAATAATTTCTGTCCATTCTTTGTATAAACTATTCGGTCTGTTATATTCCGTACTGTGAGTTGCTTCCTGAACAGCAGTATAGTACCATGCGGATACATCAAGGTTATCTGACCATTTTATCATGCTCTCATGAAGCAAAGCATCAGCGTTCTTCAAAATACGGTTAAGAACTCTGTTAATAAGGGTCATAGCCTCTGCACGGGTAATGAAATTATCAGGACGGAATGTGTCGTCGTTATATCCTTCAATCCACCCATAAGATGAAGCTCTCTTAATGTATTCTTCTGCCCAGTGTTCGTCAATATCGGTTAATTTACCTGTATAAGCAATCTCGGCATCATCAAACCTTGCACAGATTGCAGTAAACTCTGCACGAGTGATGAAGTCATCAGGAACAAATTTGTCTTCTTCACGTCCATTTACTATGCCAAGCTTTGCCATAGTTGAAACAGCAATATTATGCCAATCTCCCTCATTCACATCAGTAAACACATTTTCTGCAGTAAGATTTGCATCCCTTATTTCATCTTTCAATAATCTGAAGAAGATTGTTGTTACTTCTGCACGAGTGATGTTATCATTGGGACGAACAGTTCCATCAGGATATCCAATAACGTAAGCAAAATGATCTTCACCGTTCAACATTTCAGGTACAGGATGTCTTTCCTTTACCCATTTTGCATATATTGTGGTGTTTCCTGTCATCTTCAACGATGTTATTTCCTTGGTAAAGTTTGCATCTTCATACCAACCATCAAAAACGTATCCGTCTCTTTCAGGAACTTTATTAATCTTTACTTCTTTACCCTTGGAGTATGTTTCCGCCGCATAAGAAGTACCGCCATTTGACTCATATTTCAAAACATAATTAGTTACAGGAATGCCTCCGCCACTATAATATGCAGAAATTGTCGCAGGTGTAACAACAAAGTTATATTTAACATATCTTCCACCATCATCAAAACCCAACTTCGTGTATGTGCCATTTTCTATCTGTGACAAATTTTCTACAGTAAAACTTCCGGATACATTTCCAAAACCAACTACCTCAAAACCGGAATGTTCAAGAGTAATTTTATCAGGAAGAGCTAACACATCTTCAACAGTTGTACCACCGGCAACAGATATAGTTGCAGTCACACCAACAACTTCCCCATTATTTATTGTTTCTACCCTAGAGTCAGCGGCTTCAACAAAAAGTGTATTATTTAAGATTTCATTACCACTTCCGTCATAGAACTTAAAGCCTTCCATATTTCCTGTATCTAAAGGATTACTTCCGGTAACTTTAAGAATGCCCTCCCAATTAGCGTTAATAATAAACTGACCGGTAACAGATCTGTCTTTTATACTATTATAATAGTCACCTACAGTAGAAACGCCAAGAGAAACAAGGGTCTTAACTCGTGTCATATCAAGCTCTGCAATAAAGTCTACAAGTGTTCCTGCGTTGGTAGACAGCGAAGACACATAATCTACCGCAGGTGCAGAATTTAATTTAACTTTAATTTCAACAGGAACTCTAACTTCTTCTGCATTCCCATTAAGAGTAGGATCGGTACTCAAAAATTTTCCTTTATACCAATTTAAATCTCCAACAGCAGCATTAACGCAACATAAACTGCTCATAACAAGTGTTAAAACAAGCATTAAAGATACTAAAATTCTCTTCATTTTAATCTCCTCCCTAGTTAGTTTAATGTCAAATAAAACCATAGTTTGATACTATGTCAATAATACCATAAATTATTCTTTATGTCAAGTTATACGCTTCATAAAGTTACAGCATTTTTATTATTTTATAATAGTCTCAGCTAATACTATGTTAAATATTTTTTAACTTTCTTTAAATAAATCCTTGACATACCGATAAAAACGTGCTATAATATCAAAGTCGCAAGTTTGGCGACGATAATACGGAGAGGTGTCCGAGTGGTTTAAGGAGCTAGTCTTGAAAACTAGTGATGCGAAAGCACCCAGAGTTCGAATCTCTGCCTCTCCGCCATTTTTATATTATTTACTATTTAAATTCGGAGAAGTACTCAAGAGGCCGAAGAGGCGCCCCTGCTAAGGGTGTAGGTCGGGAAACCGGCGCGAGAGTTCAAATCTCTCCTTCTCCGCCACCAAAAAAGCAAGTCATTTTTAGAATGACTTGCTTTTTGTTATAGAAAAATACCTTTCCATTCTTTAGGAGAGGTATTATAAATATATTAATTTGTGTAGTTGTCAAAATAACCCTGAACCAAAACAACCGGTGTTCCTTTGTCGCCTGAACCGCTTGTCAAGTCGCAAAGAGAACCAATTAAGTCCGTAAGCTGACGAGGAGTTGTACCTTGGGATGCCATATTTCCTACAAGGTTATCCTGCTTTGCTTTGATGCTTTCAGAAATCGCATTCTTCAGTTCTTCACCTGACAAATCTTTGTAATCATTGTCAGCAAGATATTTAAGCTTGAGTTCATTAGGAGTACCAACAAGTCCATCTGTAAAAGCAGGTGACACTACGGGGTCGGCAAGTTCCCAAATTTTTCCTTGTGGGTCCTTAAACGCACCATCACCATACACCATAACTTCAACATGTTTTCCTGTTTTATCCAAAATGCGCTTTTGTATATCTAAAACCAAATCTTTACATTCATTAGGGAAAAGCTTTATTTTGTCCTCAGTGGATTTGTTTGAACCAAGAAGTCCATATTTTTCATTGTATCCGCTTCCGTTTATTGGTGCGTTCAATATATCTTCAAGACTGCACACAACTCTTGCACCAGCAGCTTCAAGAATTCGCTTTGTTCGTTTGCGGGTATGGATATCGCAGTTGATAATGCAATCGGTATAATCAAGGATAGCTTTCGCCTGATTGGCAAATACAATTTCAACCTCAGCGCCGCATTCTTTAATTAAATCACCATAATACGTTACATAGTCAACACCCGTAAATTCATGCTTGTTCTCCCCAAAAAGCTCACGATACCTTTCAAGAGAAAGTACATCAGAATACGGATTCACCCCTGCCTCGTCAATCTTTTCAATGTTTATGAGTTCGTTACCCACCTCATCAGATGGATAACTAAGCATAAGAACAACCTTTTTAACACCTTTGGCAATGCCCTTCAAGCAAATAGCAAATCGGTTTCTGGAAAGAATAGGGAAAATAACCCCGACAGTATCCCCGCCAAGCTTTGCCTTAACGTCTGCTGCAATATCATCAACCGTTGCATAGTTGCCCTGGGCTCTGGCTACAATGGATTCCGTAATAGAAATTACATCTCTATCGTGGAGTTCAAAACCTTCATACTCCGCCGCTTCGAGAACGCTTGTCGTAACTATTGCGGCCAAATCATCGCCCTCACGAATAATAGGACAACGAATACCTCTGGATACTGTTCCGACTCTTCTTTCTCTTTTTTCCATACTAATACCTTCAATCTTTTAAAATTTATGTGTAAATCACATATATAAAATCCAATATGGATATGTACTGATTTTATTACCGAAATAGTATACCATATTTTTTTCCGTTTTTCAATACTGCTATACAATTTTTTTAAAAAACTTTTAAAAGAAAAAATCCCGCCTTTTCAGTCGGGATTTTCAAGATGCCTAAATTTCATCCGGTTTTGCAATTTCAATTCCCTTTTCAGTCAACGTACGTGCAACCTTTTCTTCGTCATCAGCCTTAATAACCATAAGAGCCTTTCCTGCACGTCTGCCCAGGAATGCATACATATATTCTATTCCCACACCGGCACTTGATACCAGATTGAGAACCTCTGCAAGCCCGCCGCTACGGTCGTCAATATAGACCGCAACAACATCTGTTGTTTTTGAAATCACTCCCATACCCTTAAGAACAAGCTTTGCCTTGTCGGGGTTGTCAACAATAATGCGAAGAACGCCAAAGTCTGTCGTATCCGCAATCGATAGTGCACTGATGTTAATCTCATTTTCTCCCAATGCATTAATGATATCTTGAAGTCTGCCAACCTTGTTTTCTACAAAAATCGAAAGCTGTTTTATAAACATATTCATTCTCCTTTCAATTACTTAACAAGTTTACGTTTGTCAATAACACGCTTTGCCTTGCCTTCACTACGCTCAATAGATTTCGGGTTAACAAGATTAACCTTAGGACCGATACCGAGCATACTTCTGAGACTGTCTGAAATCTTCTTCTCAACATTCTGGATAGCCTTGATGCCGTCCGAGAACAGCTCCTCACTCATTTCAACATTCACCTGGAAGGTATCTGTGTTATTCTCACGGTCTACGATAATCTGATAGTTTGGAGTAATATCTCCGCCAATTTTAAGAAGAACCTCTTCAATCTGTGACGGGAACACATTTACACCACGGATAATAAGCATATCGTCTGTTCTTCCCTGAGGCTTGTTCATTCTTACATGGGTTCTACCGCACTTACAAGGCTCGTAGTTTAGTGAGCATATATCTCTTGTGCGGTATCTGATAAGCGGAAATCCTTCTTTGGTAATTGTTGTGAACACAAGCTCACCCCATTCACCTTCAGGAAGAACTTCACCTGTATCGGGGTCAATAATCTCAGGGATAAAATTGTCCTCACAAACATGCATACCGCATTGTTATTCACATTCATAAGAAACACCCGGACCCATAATCTCGGAAAGTCCGTAAATGTCATAGGCTTTAAGACCTAATTTTTCCTCAATCTGAACTCGCATCTCTTCTGTCCAGGGTTCTGCCCCGAAAATGCCGGCCTTGAGCTGAAGCTGATCCTTAAGTCCCATCTCCTCAATTGTTTCACCAAGATACATTGCATATGATGGAGTACAGCAGAGAACTGTTGAGCCAAAGTCAATCATTGTCTGAATCTGTCTTTGTGTATTACCTGCCGAAATCGGGATAGCTGTTGCGCCGATTCTTACAGCACCATCGTGTGCACCAAAACCACCTGTGAAAAGGCCAAGTCCATAGCCTACATGAACAAATGAATTTTCATCAGCGCCCACCGCAATGAGCATTCTTGCAAAACAATCAGCCCACATTTCAAGGTCGTTGTCTGTGTAACCCACAACAATCTGTTTGCCTGTTGTTCCCGACGATGCGTGAACACGACGAATATCCTTCATGGGAACTGCAAAAAGTCCGTAAGGATAATAGTCTCTTAAATCCTGCTTGTACGAAAACGGAAGCTTATGTAAATCTTCAACGCCCTTAATATCCTCAGGCTTAAGTCCCATCTCGTCCATTCTCTTTCTGAAAAGTTCTACCGATTTGTACATTCTTTTAACCTGCCATACGAGCTTTTCGCTTTGGTCTTTTTTGATTTGCTCACGGGACATGGTCTCAAATTCCGGTTGCCAGTATTTCATTTTTTATCGCCTCTTTTTAAAGATTAAAGCCCAACTCAAACGCCTTCAGGTTTACCTCAAGGAATTTGGGAGGTACTGTTGTTTTTATTGTTTCAACCCATTTTTCATAGGGAATATCTGTGGTCTTTGCCATAACGCCGATTAACACTACATTAACCGCTTTTATGTTTCCTGCCTCTTTGGCAGCACTGAGTGCATCAACCACCGTTGTATCAACTACATTTCCCAGTTTCTCAGCAATTTCAGCCGGATACTCTGCCGCACCGGTGATAACCGGCATCGGGTCAATACTCTGAGCATTTACAATCATCTTTCCGCCTTTTTTGAGATAGGGAAGTGCTCTGTAGGCTTCAAGGAGCTCAAATGCAAGGATAGTATCTGCCTCGCCCTGGTCAATAATCGGGGAGTACACCTTATCACCATACTTTACATAGGTTACAACGCTACCGCCACGCTGACTCATACCGTGAACCTCGGAAACCTTCACATCATAGCCTTCATTAATTGCCACATTACCTAAAATTCTACTGGCAAGAAGAGTTCCCTGACCGCCGACGCCGACAATCATTATATTTTTTGTCATATCAGTCTTCCTCCTTTACTATCGCTTCAAAAGGACAAACATTTATACAGAGGCCACAGCCATTACACTGGGTACTGTCAATTACAACCTTGCCATCCTTTAGTGTGATTGCCGGACAGCCCAGTTTCATACACATCTTACAATTTTTGCAATTGTCGGAAATCTTACAATGCCCGGTATACTTAACGGTTTTCAGCAAAGCACAAGGTCTTTGTGCAATGATAACCGATGGTTCTTCTCTCTCAACCTCGGTCTTTACAACCTTTTCAAATTCCTTAATATCAAAGGGGTCGCAAACAGTTACATGGTCGATACCACACGCTTTGCAAAGTGCAACAAGGTTAACCTGCTTGGTCTCCTCGCCGCGGATTGTATAGCCGGTAGTGGGATTGTCCTGGTGCCCTGTCATACCTGTTATAGAGTTATCGAGAATAATAACCGTATTGTTACCTTTGTTGTAAACAATATCAATGAGTCCGGTAATTCCCGAATGCATAAATGTTGAGTCACCAATAACCGAAACCAATTTCTTGTTGAATTCCGGCCCCTGTGCCTTTGCCATACCATGAGCCGCACTGACTGACGCCCCCATACAGATTGTTGTATCAACCGATTGAAGCGGAAGAGCCGCACCAAGAGTGTAGCAACCGATATCACCTGAAACAACCAGCCCCAGCTTTTTAAGTACATAGAAAGTTCCACGATGAGGACAACCTGCACACATAACGGGAGGTCTCACGGGGATATTATCGGCAGGAACAATCTTTTCCGGAGCATCCTCGCCGAGAATTGCCTTTTTAATCATTGCCGGTGTGTATTCTCCCAAAAGTGTAAATACATCCTTGCCAATTACATCAAGTCCAAGAGCTTTGCATTCATCCTCGATCACGGGGTCAAGTTCTTCGATTACGTAAACCTTATCATACTTTTTTGCAAAGTCTGCAATCTTTTTATACGGCAATGGATAAACCATACCAAGCTTCAAAAAGTCTGCCTTGTCACCAAGAGCCTCCTTTGCATATACATACGCAATACCTGCAGTAATTACGCCGATTTTTGAGCCGTTTTCTTCAACAGCGTTAAGTTCTGAAGTTTCAGCAAACTCACGGAGAGCATTGATTCTGTCCTCAACCACAACGTGGCGTTTGATTGCCATAGCCGGCATCATTACGTGCTTGGGAATGTTCTTTTCATAAGGTTTTACCGGAACATCCTCTCTTTCACCCAGTTCAACCAGGCTCTGTGAGTGTGAAACTCTGGTTGAAAGTCTGATAAATGCAGGGGTATCAAATTTTTCAGAAAGGTCAAATGCAAGTTTTGTAAATTCCTTGCACTCTGAAGAATCCGAGGGTTCAAGCATCATTATCTTTGATGCCTTTGCATAATGTCTTGAGTCCTGCTCATTCTGGGATGAGTGCATTCCGGGGTCATCAGCAACACAGAACACAAGGCCGCCTGTTACACCGGTGTAACTAACTGTAAACACAGGGTCTGCCATAACATTAAGACCTACGTGTTTCATACAGCTCATGGCTCTTCCACCTGCAATTGATGCACCTATTGCAACTTCAGCCGCAACCTTTTCATTTGGAGACCATTCAGCATATATTTCATCAAATTTTACAATTTCTTCAGTAATTTCTGTGCTGGGTGTACCGGGATACGAAGCAACGACATTAACTCCGGCTTCATAAGCACCTCGGGCTACCGCCGCGTTACCAAGAAGTAATTTTTTCATACCAATTTCCAACCTTTCTTTTACTTATTTTGAGAATCAAGTCTTTTGTTCCTGAAATAAAGACAAAGATCTGCAGTAACCATCAGAAAGTTCAATACATAAAAGAACAAAACGTACCATTTAAAACTTTCAGCCGTAAGCTTTGCAGTTATCCCACATATGTACCCTACAAATATAAACAGCAAAAAAGCAAGACTTTTCCCCTTGGCTGTTCTGACTTTATATGACTTAATTACACTCATAGGCCAAGATAAGCCAAATAATACGACCATTCCAATCTCAAATATTTCTGACATTTTCTTTCCTCCCAAAATACTATTTAATCTCATTCTGCTGAGCAACAACGCTCTCGCCGCAATAAAACTGTCTAAGTTTTGGCTTTTCTATCTTTCCTGTTGGATTTCTGGGTACATCCGCAAAAATAATTTTTCTGGGACGCTTATATCTGGGAAGTTCCAGGCAGAAGTCCTGAATTTCTTCTTCTGTGGCTGATAAACCCTCTTTAATCTGTATAATTGCCGCCGCAATCTCACCAAGTCGGGCATCAGGAAGTCCGATAACAGCCACATCACTTATTTTATCATTTTTCCTTAAGAAATCTTCTATCTGAACGGGATAAAGGTTTTCACCGCCTGAGATAATGACGTCTTTTTTTCGGTCCACAAGGAATATGAAACCATCCTCGTCTTCGGTTGCCATATCTCCGGTGAACAACCATCCATCTTTAAGCACGTCGTTTGTTGCCTTTTCATCTTTATAGTATGCAGTCATAACTCCGGGACCTTTGACTGCAAGTTCGCCAACATCGCCTTTGGTTACCATATTGCCTTGTTCGTCAACAATCTTTGTCTCCCAACCAAATCCCGCTTTTCCAATTGCACCGACCTTGTGTTCATTTTCAACCCCAAGATGTACACAACCGGGACCAATCGACTCAGAGAGTCCATAGTTTGTATCATATTGATGCTTTGGAAAAACCTGTTTCCAGCGTTTTATAAGGCTGGGTGGAACAGGCTGAGCGCCAATATGCATAAGTCTCCACATATCCAATGAATAATCTGAAAGATTAATTTCGCCACGTTCGATTGCATCAAGAATATCCTGAGCCCACGGCACAAGCAGCCACACAATCGTACAGCTTTCCTCAGACACTGCCTTTAAAATCCACTCAGGCTTAATTCCCTTGAGAATAACAGCTTTGCCACCAACTAAAAAGCTGCCGAACCAATGCATTTTTGCGCCTGTATGATAAAGAGGCGGTATACAAAGAAAAACATCATCTTTAGTTTGTGAATGATGGTTCTGTTCGGTCATAGCAGCATGAACCAGGCTTCTGTGTTTATGTATAATAGCCTTGGGAAAACCCGTTGTTCCTGAAGAAAAATAAATTGCAGCGTCGTCGTCATCTGTAATTTTTATCTCAGGGCTTTTGCTTGAGCAATAGGTCACAAGACTGTCATAGTTCTCAGCAAATGTAGGGCAATCCTCGCCATGATAAAGCCATAACTTTACACGTTTTACCCGATTGCAAATCTGTTCAACTCTACCCGTAAATTCAGGTCCGAAGATAATAGCATCAGCATCCGAAAGTTCAAGGCAGTACTTTATTTCATCTGCCGCATAACGATAATTAAGGGGTACAGCCATAGCACCGGTCTTAAGTATCCCGAAATACACCGGCAGCCATTCAATACAGTTCATAAGCAGAATTGCAACCTTATCCCCCTTTTTAATACCTCTGGTGAGTAGAAAATTGGCAAATCGGTTCGCACGTTTATTGAACTCGCTCCAGTTGATTTCCTTTCTGTAAGCTTCATTTGGGTTAGACTCAATCAACGAATATTCTCTCCATGTCATTCTGGATTGATTTTCCAATTGAGGATTTATCTCAACAAGGCTAACATCATTTGGATAAAAATCCGCATTTTTTTGTAAAATTTCTGTAATCGGCATTTGTCTACTATCTCCTTTGCAAGATGGCAGAAAAGGCTGCCTGAAAAACAGACAAACCTTTTCTTAAATTCACTTAATGTATCAGTCACCCAAAGACTTCTTTGCAGTAACTACTACTTCTTTATTATAACAAGCAAACATTTCTTCTGTCAAGTTTTTGTCGGGCTTCTTTGAAATAATACTTACAATCGGAACAATAACGAGACCGCCAACCATCGCTATAACACCGCTGTTGATTGGTGATTGCAAAATCTGAGGGAAGGAGCCACGCATAAGCATGTTGAGAATCATTATTCCTGCACCAAAAATGAAACTTGCCCAAACCGATGTTTTGGTAGCCTTCTTCCAATAGAGGCCATACATAAACGGAGCAAGGAATGCACCTGCCAAAGCGCCCCATGAAATACCCATCATATCCGCAATAGCGCTTAGCTTATCCTTGTTAAGTGCTATGTAGGCAGAAATTACAATGAATACAACAATCAACACTCTCATGATAAAGACCTGCTTCTTTTCGGTCATATCTTTGATAACATGCCCTTTCAAAAGGTCGAGAGTGAGAGTTGAACTTGAAGCCAGAACAAGCGATGAAAGCGTTGACATTGAAGCCGAAAGCACCAAAACAATAACAATTGCAATCAGGATATCCGGAAGGCCTGAAAGCATTGTTGGTATAATTGCATCAAAACCTCCAACTATTGAGCCATCCGCAGCAAAGCTTAACTTATCTGTGAACAATCTGCCAAAACCGCCAAGGAAATAACAACCACCTGCAACAATAACAGCAAATATCGTTGAAATAATTGTACCCTTTGTAATATCCTTTTCACTTTTAATTGCATAGAACTTTTGAACCATCTGCGGAAGTCCCCATGTACCAAGATATGACAGTATAACAACAAACATAAGGTTAAGTGGGTCAGGACCAAAGAATGAGTTGAAAGCACCGGGAGCATTGCCATCGATGTGTACTTCCGCCAGTCCGTTAAGTGCTTCAATGAAGCCTCCGTTTTGACTAAGCACAGCCGCAATAACAGCAATAATACCGACAATCATTATAATTCCCTGAATAAAATCGTTTATTGCTGTTGCCATATAACCACCGGCAATAACATAAATGCCTGTAAGCACTGCCATAACAATAACACAAGTGTCATAGGAAATATAATTCCCGAATGCCATATCAAAAAGTCTTGAAAGGCCATTATACAGTGACGCTGTATACGGAATAAGAAAAATAAAAACAATTACAGACGCAGCAATTTTCAATGCAGGACTGCTATATCTCTTGCCAAAAAATTCAGGCATAGTTGAGCTTTCAAGATGCTGACTCATAAGTCTTGTTCTGCGGCCCAGTACCATCCAGGCAAGAAGTGAACCAAGTACAGCATTTCCAATACCAATCCAGGTTGAAGCTATACCAAACTTCCAACCAAACTGACCGGCATATCCCACAAATATAACTGCCGAAAAATACGATGTTCCATAAGCAAAAGCCGTAAGCCAGGGACCTACCGCTCTGCCGCCAAGAACAAAGCCCCGAACATCAGTAGAGTGTTTTCTGCAATACAGTCCGACTGCAATCATTGCCGCAAAGAAAACAACCAACAAACCAATTTTTAATACCATTTTTGAAAACTTCCTTTCTCTTTGAGGACAAAAAAAACCGTCCTCTTGTTTTTCAACAGAGGACGGGAATTCCCGTGGTACCACCTCAATTCACCAACACCTCACGATGTCGGCCTTAAAAGGTATCTGATAAATACCTCGGTTCTGTGACGGGAACTCCCGTTGCAGCCTACTCATTTCTTTTCGGTGCACCGCTAACAGAATGTATTCGGCCACGCTTCCGTCATTGCCTCGCAGCAACCGGCAACTCTCTCCAGACTTTCACGCACTTACTTGTTTCTGCTCAAACGCGTTTACACCTATATGCTAACAGATTTATGCTCTAAAGTCAAGTTTTTTTGACAAAAATTTTTAAAATTTTAAGATTTATCTTTTACATTTAGCGAGCGCATTGAATTGAGTATTGCTATAACCGACACGCCTACATCTGCAAAAACTGCCTCCCACATACTTGATACTCCAAAAACCCCAAGTATCATAACCAGAATTTTTATTCCTATTGCGATTATTATATTCTCTTTCACTATACTCATAGTGCGTTTTGAAAGTCTTATGGCTAAAGGAAGCTTTCTCAGGTCATCATCCATTATAACAATGTCAGCCGCCTCAATTGCTGCATCAGAACCCAAAGCACCCATTGCAATACCAACATCCGAAAGGCTTAATACCGGAGCGTCATTTACGCCGTCACCCACATAAGCTAATGTTGTTTTTTGGGGTTTTTCGGAAATAAGTCGTTCAAGATGCAATACTTTTTCGTCAGGCAAAAGTTCACTGCATATTTCATTAAGGGAAAGTTCTCTGCCTACGGATTCTGCAGCATCTTTTTTGTCACCACTGAGCATAATCTGATGCTTGACTCCCATTTTTCTCAACTCTAATAATGAGTTCTTTGCTTCTTTTTTTATTTCATCATTTATACTAATTGTCCCCAGAAGAAGTCTGTTTTTGGTTACATATATGGTTGTCCCTGCATCATTATAATCTGTAGAGTTTATATTTAATTCTGTTAGAGCAGTTTTATTCCCGATAAGAATTTCATCGCCATCAAGAGCAAAAGACATTCCTTTTCCCGGCAATTCAGCTAAATTACAAACACGTTCTTCATTTATCTCATTTTGATAAGCCAAGACCACAGATTTTGCTATAGGATGGTTGCTGTAAAATTCTCCATGAGCCGCAATCTCAAGAATTTCATCAGCTTTGGCTGAAACTTCCACTATTTTTGAAACAGAAAACTTGCCCTTTGTAAGTGTACCCGTTTTGTCAAATACCATAGTTCTGCATTTACTTAATGTTTCTATAAAATTTGAGCCTTTTATGAGTATCCCGACCTTGGATGCTCCACCAATACCGCCAAAGAATGCTAATGGCACTGATATCACCAAGGCACAAGGACAGGAAATAACCAGAAACATCAACGCTCTGTGAAACCAAAGCTGAAAATCCCCAATAAAGATTGGCAAAATCAATCCAATTATAACAGCGCACAAAACAACAATGGGTGTATAGTACCTTGCAAATTTTGAAATAAAGTTTTCGGATACCGCCTTCTTTTCAATTGCATTTTCTACCATATCAAGGATTTTTGAAACGGTTGACATTGAATATTCCTTTTCAACTCTGACTTTAAGAACTCCGCTAAGATTAATGCAACCGCTTATTACAGCATCTC
Source organism: Clostridia bacterium (assembly GCA_045591035.1). GTDB lineage: Bacteria > Bacillota > Clostridia > Monoglobales > Monoglobaceae > SIG440. Next base: position 49,844 of record JAZNSG010000017.1, read on the forward strand.
CCTCTTTTGTATGTCTTGGAATTGATTCACCTGTAAGATTTGAAGTGTCTACATTCGAACTACCGTTTATAACAATACCATCAACAGGAATTTTTTCACCAGGTCTGACAATTATGTATTCTCCGACCTTGAGCTCTTCAGGGTCCACCTCATATTCCTTGCCATCCCTCTCAATGGTTGCATATTCAGGAGCCATAGCCATAAGCTGTGAAATAGATTTTCTGCTTTTCCCCAATGCTATACTTTGAAAAAGCTCACCAATTTGATAAAACAGCATAACAAAAACAGCTTCACCATATTCGCCTAAGACAATTGCACCTATAGTGGCAATAGACATCAAAAAATTTTCATCAAAAAAATGTATATTGAGTATATTTTCAAAGGATTTTTTCAATACATCAAATCCAATTAAAATGTACGCACACCCAAAAAGAACTAAACTTATAACCTTATGATTTATCAAGTAAGCTAAAACAAGCAATACAAAACTCAGACAAATCCTCATTGTCATATTTTTTTGTTTACTTATCAAAAACTCATCCCCTAAACTAAAAATGAATTACAAAATTTTTATCAATCTTTTTACATACTTTTTCAATTTGAGGCAAAAGCATCTCAAAATCTTTCTCTTGAGCAACCAAAGTAATTTTTTGGGTGAGAAAGTTTACCATAGCATCTTCAACGCCCTCAAGTTCCTTTATTCCTGCCTCCATTTTTGCCGCACAATTTGCACAATCCAAATTTTCTATATTAAACCGCTTTTTCATATTTATAATCTCCTATTCCTCAATATGGTCCATTCCCTGACCAATTATTGTTCTGACATGTTCGTCGGCAAGGGAATATATAACCGTTTTGCCCTCACGTCTGAACTTCACCAACCTCGCCCTGCTGAGTGTTCTCAATTGATGCGATATTGCAGAAACTGTCAAATTAAGAAGAGACGCAATATCACAAACACAAAGCTCCGACTCAAACAAAGCATAAAGAATTTTTATTCTTGTTGAATCCCCAAAAACCTTATACAGCTCCGCCAGTTCATAAAGAACTTCATCTTCGGGCATACCTTCAGTAACTTTTCGAACAACATCATCATTAGCTCTCAAAAAATCGCAAACAGGCATTCCGTTCTTTTCTTCCACATTATCACCTCTTAATAATAACATTTGAACATTTGCTCAAATGTTATTATATCCCATTAAGCTTATTTTGTCAATAGGATAAAAAAAGGGGATGAAAAATCAAATTGATTTTTCATCCCTAAAGTATTATATTGTTTCAATTTTTATTGTATCTGTATTGCCCGAAATACCGTTTGGTTTTCCGCCTGTTATTATTATCCGGTCACCTTCCTTCAGGTGAAACATCTCCTCAGCCTTCTTTTTTGCAACATAAAACAGCACCTCAGTTGATGGATATGACTCTACAACCACAGGGGTTATGCCCCATGACAGCGAAAGCTGTCTGCCTGTTTTCTCGTTTGTTGTAAGCCCGATAATATCAACGGGAGGCCTGAAACGCGAAACCATACGGGCAGTTCTTCCCGAATATGAACACACTACAATCGCACTTGCATTTAGGTCCACCGCCATACCGCAAGTGGAATGGGATATTGCATCTATTGTATTTTCAATAACAAAGGTATTCTGTCTGAATCTTTTTGCATAGCGAATATTTTGTTCTGTCTCCTCTGCGATTTTTGCCATAGCAGCTACTGACTCAATTGGATATTTCCCCGCAGCAGTTTCACCTGATAGCATAATTGCACTTGTTCCGTCATAAACAGCATTAGCTACATCAGAAATTTCTGCTCGCGTAGGACGAGGATTATAAATCATGGATTCAAGCATTTCAGTTGCAGTTATAACTCTTCTTCCCAGCATACGACATTTTGTAATCAAAAGCTTTTGTATTGCAGGAAGCTTTTCGTATGCAATTTCGACTCCCATATCTCCTCTGCCTATCATTATCCCAGAACATTCTTCGCAGATTTCCTCTATGTTGTCAATTCCGGATTGATTTTCAATTTTGGCAATAAGTTCAACATTGCATCCACCATGCTTAAACAGAAAATCTTTTACATCAATTAAATCTTGTTTGCAGGATACGAACGAACAAGCAATAAAATCTATATCATTTTCCAGTCCGAATAACAAATCCTTTTTATCCTGTTCAGAAAGATAGGTTTGCTTCAAAACCTTGTTTGGAAAGCTCATACTCTTTCTATCCGAGACTTCTCCGCCACAAAGCACTTTGCATCGAATGTCATTCCCCTCAACAGCCTCAACTTCAAAAATAACAAGACCATTATTTAAGAGAATTCTGTCACCTTTATTGATATCCTTTGTGAGTCCTTTATAGCTAACTGAGACTTTATTTTCATTACCAACAATTTCGTCAGTAGTGAAAATAAACTTGTCACCATCATTAAGAAAAATCTTTTTATTCTCAAAAATTCCAATTCTGTATTCAGGACCCTTGGTATCAAGCAAAACAGCAATATGAAGTCCGAGCTTTTCTCTTACTTTTTTAACCAATTCAATTGTTCTCTTGTGATCCTCATGGGTACCATGAGAAAAGTTTATTCTTGCAACATCCATACCCGCCATACACATTTTTGTTAATGTTTCTTCGTTTTGTGATGCCGGACCAATAGTACAAATTATCTTAGTTTTACGCAATATGTCAGCCTCCTAAAAAATTTATGCATCAGCAGAATTCAAATAATTTGCAAATGCTCCAATAATATTTTAACCCCCATTAAAATAAGTACAACGCCACCGACAAATTCAGACTTTGACTTATACTTTCCACCAAAGCGATTTCCTATGAAAACTCCCAAAACAGAAAAAACAAATGTCGTCATACCAATGAAACTTATGGCAGGAATAATATTTACCTGCATCAGTGCAAATGTAATTCCTACCGCAAGAGCATCTATGCTTGTAGCTACCGCAAGAGGAAACATAGCTCTCGGTCTGAAAGAACAATCAACGCACTCAGATTCTTCAAGGGATTCCCTAATCATATTAAATCCTATTATACCCAAAAGCACAAATACAATCCAATGGTCAATGCTTGTTAAAAGATGCTCGAACCGACTTCCCAGCCAATACCCTAAAAGCGGCATGAGTGCTTGAAATCCACCAAAATAAACACCTGTAATTAACGCATTCTTTTTATAAAGTTTAAGGACTGATAATCCTTTACATATACTAACAGCAAAAGCATCTGCAGAAACGCTTACTGCTATAACAAGAAGTTCCCAAATTTCCATTTAATAATCCTCCAAGGACCATAATATATTTATCAAAATACCTTTCAGCAGTTTTTTCATTGACATATAAAGGCTCATCGCATCCAGATATATAATAGATATTACTTTCCGGAACCGGTTTTGTTTATATCCGTAAAAGAACCTCTGCTCACACTTAAAGACAATTTGCACATTGTGCAAATTGTCTTTAATTATTTTTATTCCATATAATACTTCTTTTTATACTGTTCGTACATTTCGGTAAAGTCCGTTTCTTTTCCAGTCTTTATACGATTCAGATATTCATGCGCCTCGAATGAGTCATTTGCAATTTCGATAAAGCATACCGCAATATTTGAACAATGGTCGGAAATTCTTTCGCAGTTGGTTAAAAGGTCAGAAAGAATAAACCCAAGTTCCATTGTGCAATCTCCCTGTCTGAGTCTGGAAATATGACCGTTTTTAATTTTTCTTTTAAGTCTGTCAATAACCTGCTCTAAAGGTTCCACCTTCATTGCTAAATCCAGATTATCTTCAACCAAGGTAGTAACCGCAAGGTCCAGGATTTCCGATACCGCACTGATGATAACCTTGATATCCTCTGTTGCTTTTTGAGAGAATGTAATCTTTTTTTCATTAATTTCTTTAGCCGCTTCAGCTATGTTGAGCGCATGGTCCGAAATTCTTTCTATATCACCAATACAATGCAAAAGCTCAGTAACAACCTTGCTATCTTTAGCCGATACAGCGTTTGCTGCTATTTTAACCAGATAAGAACTGGTTTTATCCTCATATTAATCAACTTTTGACTCTAATTCCTTCACTGATGCAAATCCTTCAGGACTGTAGCTATCTAAAAGATTAGCCGCTTTTCGGAAAGTATTAACCGATATATTGGCCATGTCGCAAACAAGTTCTTTACATTTTTCTACCGCGAATGAAGGCATTGTAAGGAAGCGTTCGTCGAGCGCTGCAAATATATCTGCTTCTTCTTCGTTTTTGCCTTTGATTAACTTTATTGTAATCTTTTCAATTAAAGAACAGAAAGGCAACAAAATAATAGTAGATAAAATATTAAACAAGGTATGTACAACAGCAATATTAACTGCACCTGCACGCTGATTCATAAATTCAAATCCAATAAATGCATTAAGTAAGTAAAAAATTCCCGCAACTATTACAACGCCTATCATCTTAATCAGCAGACAAGCAAGTGCAACACGTTTAGATTCCGTATTCCCACTGAATGATGAAATAATTGGAGTAATTGTTGTACCGATATTCTGTCCCAGAATAACCGGAATTGCAGTCGAATAGGGAACAACACAGGAAAGCGACAACGCCTGTAATACTCCGACAGAAGCCGATGATGACTGGATAATAGCCGTAAAAAGAGTACCAACCAAAATACCCATAATCGGATTAGAGAACATTGTTAACAACCCGGTAAATGTTGCATTGTTTTGCAATTCCCCAACAGAATCACTCATTTTCTCCATGCCAAACATCAAAACAGCAAAACCAATTAAAATAGTTCCGGTATTTTTCTTGTTGTCGTTTTTAGCTACCATTATCATAACAAGACCAATAACTGCCAGAACCGGTGTAAATGATTCAGGTTTAAAAAGTTTAACAATAGTTGCTGCACCACTTATATCCGCCGTACTAAGCAACCACGCCGTTATCGTAGTACCAATGTTGGCCCCCATAATAATACTGATGGTCTGTCCCAGTTTCATGATTCCTGAGTTTACAAAACCAACCAACATAACCGTAGTTGCAGAAGATGACTGAATAACAGCCGTTACAACTAATCCAAGCAAAAAGCCTTTTCCTTTATTGGACGTCAGCCTTGCAAGTATAGACTCTAATTTTCCTCCGGCAAGTTTCTTCAGGCCATCTCCCATCAGGTCCATCCCGAAAAGAAAGAAAACCAATCCGCCTATCAAACCCAAAACGTCAAAAATATCAAAAACTCCGTCCATACGCTCCTCCTAATTGCTATTTATATATGTGAACACTCGTCTTAGAACTTTTTGCAACACAAAATTTAACATAATACAACAAGATAATTAGTTAAACTTCGGTTTATACATTTACTAATATTTTATAAAAGATGAAGTAAATATTAAAATCAAAAGAATGGGGCATAAAAACTTAACCATAAATTTATATATCCCCTCTCTTGAGAATTTTTCACCATTAGCTTTCACTTCGTCTGTTATTGCTTTTGTTTTAATTACCCAACCAACCATAATACATGTTATAAATGCAACCAACGGCATTAAAAGATTGTTTGAAAGATAATCCAACACATCAAGAATCTGTGCAGTAGCACCGTTTGGCAATGTGTATTCAAAATACCAGATGTTATAACCAAGACAAGTTGCCAAAGCTATAACTGCCGAAATTATCATTACAACCGAACAGGATTTTTTTCTTTCCCACGAGAACTTGTCCATAACAACTGATGTAATTGCTTCGAGCAGTGAAATTGCAGAAGTTAATGCCGCAAAAAGAACAAGCACAAAGAACAAAGCGCCAACTATGTTTCCTGCAAAGCCCATTGCTTCGAACACCTTAGGAAGTGAAACAAACAACAGACTTGTACCTGATTTTTCCAAACCCTCGTAACCCTGAAAAGCATATACAACAGGAACCATTATCATACCTGCAATCAAAGCAACAAACGTATCGCAAATTTCAATCTGGTTAACAGATTTTGAAAGATTTGTCTCTTTTTTCATATATGAACCGTATGTAATCATAATACCCATTGCCAGACTCATTGAATAGAAAATCTGTCCCGTAGCATCCAGAAGAATATTAAACATCCTCTTAACAGTCATGCCCGTAAAGTCAGGAATAAAGTATATTTTAAGACCCTCAAGTGCTGTACCGAATGGACCTTTTATGGTTAATGTGAATATCGCAATACCCATAACAAGGATAAAGAGCACGGGCATAAGTATTTTAGAAATCTTTTCTATTCCCTTGTCAACGCCTTTATATACGGCAAAAGCGCTAAGTCCCATAAATATTGCACACCATAAAATGGGAGACCATTGGGATGTTATAAAAGATACAAAATATCCGTCAGCAACAGTTTCCATACCTTTGCCTATAACGTAATCGGTCATATATTTTGTAACCCAACCACCTATTACACAATAATACGGAAAAATTATAAAAGGAACGACAGATGCAATATATCCCAAAAATCCAAACCTCTTATCAAGTTTGGAATACGCCTTAACCGGACTTAATTTTGTTTTTCTTCCTATGGCAATTTCGGTTATCATTAAAGCAAAACCAAATGTAAGTGCCATTATAACATAAACAAGCAAAAATACGCCTCCGCCGTTTTTCGCTGCAAGATAGGGAAAACGCCAAAGGTTACCAAGCCCAACTGCAGAACCCGCAGCGGCAAGGACAAAGCCGATATTTCCTGTAAAAGAACCTCTCTTTTGTTCCATAAATAATCCTCCGAAAATACTAAATAAATTATGAATAATTGTGATTAAAAATCGCAATACGATTTTATTTAAATACTGTTTTTATTTTAATGTGCTTATTATATCACATATTTAACATTTTTTCAAGTATTTAAATATCTAAAAAACAAACAAAACCCCCTATAATTCATAGGAGGTTTTATGCTAATTTATCTACATTTGTTATTTATCAACTTGCATTTTTTATTTGCAATCTTAACCTATCTGCAATCATAGCTATAAACTCAGAGTTTGTAGGTTTTCCCTTTGAGGTTGCAATGGTGTAGCCGAAGATCGAATTAAGAACCTCGGTGTCGCCTCTGTCCCATGCTACTTCAATTGCGTGTCTGATTGCTCTTTCTACACGACTTGCTGTTGTACGGAATTTTTGCGCAACTGTAGGATAAAGAGTTTTTGTTATGGAGTTTATAACATCAAGATTATCAATAACAAGCATGATTGCATGTCTCAGATACTGATAGCCCTTAATATGAGCAGGAATACCTATTTCATGTATTATCTCAGTTACCATAGTTTCTACATCAGGGTTTTCACATATTTCATACTTTCTTCCGATTCCCTTTAATACGGGTTTTTCTTCAGGACTGTCGCACAAACGTCGGATTGTTTCAAGAATAGTAGTATATGCGGTGGGTTTCATCAAATAATAACTTGCACCCAAATCCATACACGTTTGCGCTGTTCTGTCATGATTCAATGTAGACAACACAATAATTTTGGGCATACGGAAGTTTTCAAACTCTTTTCGTTTGTTTCGAAATCGCTCCAAAACTCCAATTCCGTCTATGTTCGGCAAAATGACGTCCATAACAACCACATCAGGCTTCAAAATATCAACTCTTTCAATAAGCTGATATCCGTTTGTGACAATTTCACATACATTGATTTTAAAATCCGCTGAAAGATTGCGACTTAAAAACTCTGCTGCATCCATATCTGCGTCTGCAATTAATACATTAATTTGTTTTTCCATAATTTCGGCTCCTTTATTTTCCATTTTTTTCCAATTGCAGTTTTTATTATAGCCAAAGCATTATAATTTGTCAAGAGTTTTTTACCAAATATTTCCAATTTTTTTATTATATTTAGTGGCCAATGTCATTATAAGTCACAATATGCAGTATATATGGATATCTCGTCACAAAATATTGATAATGGGTTTTTAAGGAAACTTTTAATCGTGATTTATCATAAAACAATTTGCAGTTCTCTCCAATTCATCATCCAAATCTGTTAATTTACCAAAATCCGGATACTTATTTTTGAGAGCAATTTCCAGAATCTTATCACAAAGCAACGGGTTCTTCGGGAGAAGCGGACCATGAAGATAGGTTGCGATAAGGTTTTTGTAACACAATCCTTCAAATTCACCTTCGCTATTATTTCCAAATCCCTTAATCACCTTACCAAAAGGAGTGTAATTTCCGATATTCATTATTCCGCCATGATTTTCAAAGCCAACAACAAGGGACGAAATTCCCTCACACTTCAAAACAATGTTTCCTATCAAACGTTTTTGATTTGGTAAACAATCAGCATATATATCCAATATTCCCAATCCGCATGTTTTGCCTTTTGTGGTGTAAAAATCCTTTCCCAGCATCTCAAACCCACCACAAGTCGCAATAAAAGAGCCGCCTTTTTCAATATAATCTTTAAGTTTTAAGGTTTTTGACGAAAGTCTTTCACAAACTATTTCCATTTCCCTGTCTGTTCCGCCGCCAAGGAAAATTATATCTGCATCATCAATTTTCAACTCTTCATTCTCCAAAGTACATTCAAAGACCTCGGTCTTTATACCACGCCAGGCAAGGCGTTTTTCGAGTGCAGCAATATTCCCTTTATCTCCATAAAGATTAAGCAAATCAGGATAAAGATGAACAATTTTTATTTCAATATCTTTCATTTCTTATCCCTCTCTTTCTTTAGTTCAAGCATAGTCGACTCTGTTGAAAAAAGCATTGTATAATTAACCAAAACATAACAAATCTCTGCTTCGCTGTTCATACAAGAGATAAGTTCCTCACGGATATTATCATTCACAAAATCCACCTTAACATCCGCATACTTAAACCGGAGTGCCAAGTCGAAACGTCTTTCCCCTGACACAGAAAGAGTGTTTAAATTTGCCTGGACAAGCTTTTCAAAATCAACATCCCAAAGCCATGACACATCCTGTCCGTCACTTACTCTGTCGTTAACAGCAATTATAACATCTTTTTTCCGTGAATCCTGCATAACCGTTGCAATAGCCTGGTTAAATCCGGCAGGATTTTTTGCCAGATTAAGTATAAAAGGTTTTCCCAAATCAATTTCTTCCATTCTGCCAATCTGAGGTTTATAATCACCTAACACATAATTAAAATTTTCGAATTCAACATCAAGAGAAGAAAGTGCAGAGTATACGGCAAGTACATTATATATATTGTAAAAACCCCGGTAGTTGAGTTCAACAAGATTATTATTTATCGCGAACTTCAAACCCGATGATAGGTCTACCGATTTTGCTTCAAAATCAATCTCAGGGCGCTTTGCACCACAGTTTGGACAATAAAAGTCTCCAAGCTGGCTGTAATGGATATAGTTGTATTTTTGTTCTGTGCCGCAAATGGTACAAAACTTGCCCTCTTTAACTTCCGTTTCCTGGGGCAACACCTTTTCACTTATTCCGAAATATTTAACTTCTCCACCATAATTTCTTCCAAATACCGAAGATATTGGGTCATCACCATTAAGAACAAGCACAGGGTTCTCTGCATTTTCAAGGGCTTTCTTTATAGTTTGGACCGTGGTATCAATCTCACCATAGCGGTCAAGCTGATCACGGAACAGATTTGTTATAACAACCATATCAGGCTTAATATGTTTAAAAACCTTTACTGTATACGCTTCATCAACCTCAAGACAAGCATAATCCGCCTTAAGTCTGCCAAAAATATCACATTCCAGAGCAAATGCAGTAGCTACCCCCGAAAGCATGTTTGCTCCAAGTTTGTTGCAAACGACCTTGTATCCGCATTTTGTCAGGGCAGAGCAAAGAAGATTGTTTGTTGTTGTCTTTCCGTTTGTGCCACAGGTTGCAATTACTTTTTTACTTATACCTGTGCTTAATCTTTCTATCAAATCGGGGCAAATTTTAAGTGCAATACTGCCCGGTCCCGAGGAAGATTTTTTTCCTAAAACTACACCCGCAACAGCCGAAAGCTTTGCCGCCCATACCGCAAGAATCTTTCTCATACTTTATTCTCCTTTGTTCTGTTTTCTTTTTCGACAAATATTACTAAAATATTATACTCCCAAATAACAAAAAATACAATAGAATGATCCAATAAATTTTATATTTCCTTTGAATCGTAAATATTTATGAATTTTATATTTTTCATGCTACATACGATATGAGTGTTTGTTCCCATTTCCCTTATTACAATAAAATCTCTTCCCATACTTTCAATCTTGCCAATCTTTTCCACGTGTGTATTTTCCCCAAACATAAATTCAATCTTTGCAAACTTTCCTATTTTTCCGCACATATATTTGCTGACTGTCCGATTCACACAAATGTTTTCTTCTTGAATGTTTTCAATATTGTTTTGAGACATAAACCCCATTATGGGAAACTCTCTGTCGGTAAAAGCATTTTCTGCAATATTAGTTTCTGCAGTTTGCTTGTTTTCATTTATTTTAACATCTATATTGGTATTATTCTCAATTATTTCAGGTCTTATTTCCTTGACTTTATGTATAATATCATCGGGTCTGCCCAAAGACGCACCGTTTACCCCCGGTGGAACAACTATCACGGGCTGTTGACATGGCCAGGGTGGATTTGGATTTTTTTTGTTTGAACCGAATCTTCTCATAAAAGCATACCTCCATTTTTGTATTTGACCATTACATAATATGCAAAAAAATTTTTTTTGAAACAAAAAGTATAATTGGACTAAATTTACCGCATAATACAATTGAGATAAATTCAAAAAGAATTTACCGAATATTTTAAAGGAGTGAATTTGAAATGACAAATCAGAACAAAGAAAACAAGAACAAGGAAAATCAGAATAACAACCAGAACAATTCCAACGAGTCAAAAAATAATAAGAATAGCAAATAGTTGTATTTATATTAAAAAAAGACCGTCTCGGTCTTTTTTTAATTTACATATATATTTTTCACACTATAAACAAAGCTCAGTCGGGAAAAATAAATTTGTCAATCAAAATTAATTTGATTAACAAAAATTTCAGACTGGAGGGATTTTGTGATAAAATCAAAAATAGCCGCGTGTTTTATCGCAGTTGTTGTTTTATTTGGTTTTTGTGAAAATCCGGGCATTTACGCAGAATCGTCTTCCGTTTTAAGCACCAATACACTTATTCCCTGCGGCTTTAGTGTAGGGATAACTTTAAGCACTGACGGCGTTTTGGTTTCAGAATTATCTGCGGATAGCACGGCTCCCTCCCAAAAAGCGGGGCTTAAGCCCGGAGATATTATACGAAAATGCGGGGACAAAAAAATCACAAGTGTTCAGGATTTAAACAATGCTATATCAAAATCAAACGGAAAAGAAACTGCTCTTACAATTATCAGAAACGGTAAGAAAATAGAAACATTTATTATCCCAAAAAAAGAAAAAGCAAATGCAGATTACAAAATCGGGGCTTGGGTTAAAGACGCAGCCTCAGGCATAGGTACACTCACTTTTTATGACCCAAAAACCAAAACATTTGCTGCTCTCGGGCACGGAATTTGCGACCCGGAAACAGGAGATATAATATCTGCAACCGATGGTGAAATTATGAATGCAACCATTGTTTCTGTTAATAAAGGCGAAAAAGGAATACCGGGAGAACTGAACGGAGTTATTTCAGAAGAAAGTACAGTTATAGGCAAGATAACAAAGAATACGCCATGTGGTGTATTTGGCAAAATCTCAGATGAATTCTCTTGTGACAATACTGAAAAAGAAATAGGAACACGCCAGACCACAAAAACGGGTACAGCTTATATTTTGTCCAACATTGAAGGAAAGAAAACTGAAAAGTTTGATATTGAAATCAAAAAAGTATTGCCTAAATCCGACTCATTTCAAAAGGGAATGGTTATTGAAATTACAGACAAAAAGCTTATTGAAAAAACCGGGGGCATTGTTCAGGGCATGAGCGGTAGCCCGATTATTCAAGACGGAAAAATTGTCGGCGCTGTAACTCATGTTTTTGTGAACAGTCCAACCCGAGGCTATGGTATTTTTGTCGAGGATATGCTCAGCAACGCCAAGTAAACACAAAAAAATGGTGCAAATTGCACCATTTTTTTGTGTGAAAACTTATTATGCCAATTCTCTGATTGTGTTCCCCATTCTGTTCATCATTTTTTCAGCTTTATGATATGCACGACGGACATCTCTTCTGTTCATAGGATGCACTGCCAACATCAAACTTGCTCCCACAATAGTTCCCAAAACAACTCCAAGTGAAAAATTACACATACAATCAGCCTCCTTTCTGTTTTATATAAATAGTATTGTCCCTGACAAAAATTTTATTTACAGAAACCTGAGCTTTAGATGAGAATATATTCTTTGAAATTATAACGTCTGTCATTTCACCTGTTTCTGCAAGAAACAAAACATCCCGAAGTTTTTTGTTTTTTGAAACCTTTAATTCAGAAAGCTCACAGGTGCAATTTTCTTTTGATTTAATAAAATTCTTACACTCTTTAACTATAACCTTTTCACCTGCGATTATAGAGATATTATCAAGGGGGATTATTTTTGACAAAGGAATCAGGCTTAAAGTATCAGCCTTAAGTGCCACAATTGACATTTTACTCTCATCAAACACAGCGTCCACAATTATCCCCCATGGCTCACTTGCATCATCCTCATAAACCTTGAAGCCTTTTATTTTCTTTAAACTCAGTTCCATATATACCCCTATACAACAAAATCCGCAAATCAACCTGAATTGATTTGCGGATTTTTCAAAATATAGAAAACTTTGTACGCATTTAGCTTACTGACCGTTAGCTAAGTCCTGTTCGTACTTCTTAATCATTTTCTTAACCATCTGACCGCCGATAGAACCTGCCTGTCTTGATGTTAAATCACCATTATAACCGTCCTTAAGCTGAACGCCTACTTCGTTAGCAGCTTCCATCTTAAATCTGTTCATAGCAGCCTTAGCTTCAGGAACCATGGTCTTGTTAGAATTGTTGTTATTAGACATTTAAATTCACCTCCCTCTTTTTTCAGAGAAACAATTTCAAACTGTTTGTCTGTCTACGCTAATATTTTAACCTTATATTCAATAAATACACATTGAAAAATTTTCTATTTTAGTCTAATATTTATACAAAATTTTTGCTAATCCACTGCATTCTAACGATAAACCGCGGTTGTTGTTTCCTTGACTTTTTTTTATATTATGATATAATTATTTTTGTAAAATTTGAACTTAAACCAAGATATCTTATAGGAGATAATGGTGATGAAAAATCTTTTACCCAAAAAAAATTATTATAAAGCAAATCTACATTGTCATTCAACGCTTTCGGATGGTCTTTTTTCTCCTGAAGAACTAAAAGCTATATACAAAGAAAAAGGATATTCAATTGTGGCATTTACCGACCATGACTACATATTCTCCCACACAAATTTAGCAGATGCTGAGTTTTTGCCTTTAAGTGGCTACGAAATGCAAATATTAGATGACAGAACAGACCTGATTCGTGTGCAACGGGATGTTATGCATCTGAATTTTTATGCAAAAGACCCGTCAAATACAAAATTAATCTATTACGACCCAAAGCTCTATTATGAGGGCGACCCTAATCGAAAGCCTGAGTTTCAGGTTACTGAAACTTATCAAAAAAATCGTGTGCTTACTCCCGATGGTATCAATGATATAATTCGTGAAGCAAAAGAGAACGGATTTATAGTGTGTTTGAATCATCCTACATGGTCATTTAATGACAGGCGTCACTATTGCGGTCTTGAAGGTCTTTTTGCAATGGAAATATATAATCATACATGTATGCTGGACGGACACGATGCTTATTGTCCCACAGTTTATGACGAAATGCTTCGTGATGGTCAACGTATTTCCTGCATAGCCGCAGATGACAATCATAATCGCGGTCTGAGTGGTATACCAAAGCTTTATGATTCCTTTGGCGGATTCACAATGATAGCCGCCGACTCCCTGGACTATGACACAATCATAAAAGCCTTGGAGTGTGGAGACTTTTACGCGTCAAGAGGTCCAATCATCCATGAGCTTTATGTCGAAGATAATGTTGCGCACATATCCTTCAGCGATGCAGAAGTAATTACTTTATCCTGTGGCAGCAGAAGAGACAATGCTGTCCGTGTCGGAGCAGACTCACCCATCAACAGTGCCACATTCGAAATCCTGGAAACCGACAAATATCTCAGGTTCACTGTTACAGATAAATTTGGCAGAACAGCCAATACACGAGCATATTGGAGAGATGAATTCGCTGAATAGACCTATCTGTAAATTAAATTGTTTATAATTCGAAAAGGAGCATAAAATATGAGAGCCATTGATAAATTAGAACCATTCCAAAAAGCAATATCAAAAGCGCATTTAGCGTCTGCGGGTATCAGTATTGACTCGTTGAATTCAAAACCCCTTATCGCTGTAGCTAACAGCTGGAACGAGGTTTGCCCCGGGCATGAACCTCTTCGTAAGCTTGCCGAAGAAGTTAAAAAAGGTATTATAGAAGCAGGTGGCGAACCTATTGAGTTTAACACAATTGCTATGTGTGACGGCATTGCACAAGGGCATTCGGGAATGAAATACTGTCTTCCCCACAGAGAAATCATAACCGATTCAATTGAAGCTATGGTTTTGGGAGAAGGTATTTTTGACGGCATTGTATTTATGGCGTCCTGTGATAAAATTATTCCCGCTATGCTCAATGCTGCAGCAAGAATAAATCTTCCATCAATTATCGTGACTGCAGGTCCTTGCTACGCAGAAATTAAGCCAAACGAATCAAAAGAACTCCGCCAGAAATTCTTGAGAGGCGAAATAACCGAAAACGAGTTAATTGAAGGTACTTTGCGTTATTACACAGGTCCCGGTATATGTCCGTTTTTGGGCACAGCAAATACAATGGGATGCCTTTGTGAGTCTCTCGGAATGATGCTTTCAGGAGGAAGCTTAATCCCCTCAAGTACAAGTATGCGTCGTTTCAGTGCACGGAAATCAGGCGCAGCACTTATGGAGCTTGTAAAAAAAGACATAAAGCCTTCTGATATTATGACAAGAAACGCTGTAGAAAATACTGTTACTCTTCTCAGTGCAATCAGTGGTTCTTTAAATGCACTTGTACATCTCCCTGCACTTGCACTTGAGCTTGGTTTCAGCCTTACATGGGAAGATATATCAAAAATTACCGAAAAAACCCCACAGCTTACCGCTATTGTTCCCAACGGCAACAGCACAGTGGTTGATTTGTATAAAGCAGGCGGTATTCCCGCAGTTTTAAAAGAATTAAGAGACTTGCTTCATACCGATGAGCTCACTGTTTCAGGAGAAAAGCTTGGCGACATATTAGACTCCGTTCCGGATGGCGACAGAAACATCATTTACACAATGGAAAACCCAATCGCAAAAGCAGACGGTATTCAGGTTCTTTATGGCAATCTAGCTCCCGACGGAGCTCTTGTTAAAACATCGGCTGTGCCTGAGGAATTAAGAATCTTCAAAGGCAAAGCAAAAGTTTTCGAAAGCGAAGACGCATGTTATGAAGCATTTGAAAACAAAGAAATCGTTCCGGGTGATGCACTTGTTATTCGTTATGAGGGACCAAAGGGTGGTCCGGGAATGCGTGAATTGCATCGTGTAACAGAAATTTTAAAAGGTATCCCCAACACAGCGGTTATTACAGATGGTAGATTTTCCGGGGCAAGTGGAGGTCTCAGTATAGGTTGTCTTTGTCCTGAAGCTGCAGATGGTGGTCCTATTGCTTACGTTGAAAATGGTGACGAAATTTTTGTTGACCTTGCAGAAAGAATATTACGTCTTGAGGTTTCAGATGAAACATTAAACGAAAGAAAGAAAAATTCAACATCAAGACCAATAAACGAAAAAAGTTATCTAAATCGTTATGCGAAGTCGGTATCAACCGCAAGAAATGGCGCTGTTATGGAATAAAGTTTTTAAATAAAGTAAATTGTTTTCAGGCAAAATCAAATTTTTGAGATTTTGCCTGATTTTTTTATATTTCCTATTGACTTTTTTCTAAAATTGGTTATAATATTATCTGTTGGTTAAAATATTCCTCCTTAGCTCAGTCGGTAGAGCGCATGACTGTTAATCATGATGTCGCTGGTTCAAGCCCGGCAGGGGGAGCCAGAAAAAAGCATCGACTTATGTCGATGCTTTTTTCAATGAAACATTTGGCTTTACAGTAGAAAATGCCCAAACTCACAACCCAGGTGATTTTTTAATAAAATAAAAAGCAAAAACTTTGCACCAAAAAATGTACGTCCCCAATTGGCTCTCCCAATTGGCTCTTTGTAAAAGTTAAAGCGTAGCAGATTTTGCTACGCTTTACTTATCCTTTAATGCCTGACGGCGTTTTCTTCTAGTTCTGTTTATATGTCTTTCAAAATCTCCGTTGTTTATAAATTCGGCAAGTACATACTGCTCAAATATAGGCACAGTACAAGAATAAAAACCCATCTTGTTAAAAAATGAATTAACAAGTTTTTCCGGCAAAACCATATATCCGATACGCATTGACGGAGCAACAGTTTTAGTAAAGGTATTTACATATATCACACTATGAGTTGGTTCGAGTGAGAACAAAGTGTCTTCGTTCTTAGTTGAAACTGTAAATTCAGAATCGAAATCATCTTCAATAATGATTCCGTTTCGGTCTGCAGCCCACTTAATATACTCATTTCTTTTAGAAGCACTTGCCGTAACACCACTTGGAAAGCTTCTGAATGGAGTTACATGAAGGACAGTTGCCTGAGTCCTGTTAAGATGCGAGGTGAGTATTCCGTCTTTTGCTAAATTAAGTAAGTCACATTCTGCACCGTTAGATTTATATACAGAGAGTATCTTTTCATAAGATGGATTTTCAATTCCAAAAATCTTTTCTCTTCCTAAAAATTGTACGATAAGTCCGTATAGGTATTCTGCACCGGAGCCGACTACAATTTGTTCCGGCTTAACAGCTATCCCTTTTCCTCTGGCAAGGTAATCAGCTATTGATTTTCTCAACTCATAGCATCCTGAATTGGGGGATTTAATCAGGATTTGTTCACCGTATTTCGAAATGACATTACGCATTGTTTTGGCAAAAACAGAAAACGGAAACGCTTCGGTTTCGTGATAATTAATAGGTTCAGCAGTTATATCGTGCGGTTCGCGTTCTGCAACGGGAACAAAATCATCTCTTCGGTATGTAACATAATATCCGCTGCGTTCTCTTGATTCGATATATCCCTCATCGCATAATATACTGTATGCATGCTCCACAGTAATAACGCTTGTCAATGTTTCATCAGCAAGAAGACGTTTTGATGGAAGCCTGTCTCCGTATTTATAAACAGAATTTATTATGTCTGTTCTGAGTTGTTCGTATAGCTGCATATATGCTTTTTTCTTTAAACTAAAATTTATTGAATACTTCATCTGGTTATATTAAAAACTCCTCATTTGGTAATTGTGATATAGTCAGATTTATTATATACTAATAATAAAGATTTTTCAATAGGAGAATGTAAAATGAATAATATTACGTTGCAGGCAACAGCCGTTATGGAAGAGCTAAAGCAAAAAGCAAAGCTAAAGCCAGGGGATATTGTTGTGGTTGGATGCTCAACAAGTGAAATAATTGGCTCAAAAATTGGAACCAACTCCAATCCCGAAACAGCAAAAATTGTATTTGAGGCAATTTATGATTACGCTGTTCAAAACGGCATAAAACTTGCAATACAATGCTGTGAACACTTAAACAGGGCTATTGTTATTGAAAAGGATACTGTTCCTTTTGCTGAAAC
Source organism: Clostridia bacterium (assembly GCA_045591035.1). Classification (GTDB taxonomy): domain Bacteria; phylum Bacillota; class Clostridia; order Monoglobales; family Monoglobaceae; genus SIG440. The sequence continues at coordinate 67,656 of JAZNSG010000017.1, forward strand.
AGTGAATGTGGTACCTCAACCTAAAGCCGGAGGTTCTATGGCAACACAAGCGTATGCACATTTTAAGAATCCGGTTGTGGTTGAAGAAATTAAAGCTGATGCAGGGATTGATATTGGTTCTACTCTTATTGGGATGCATTTAAAAAAGGTTGCTGTTCCATTAAGACTTGAAAACAACAGAATTGGTGAAGCAATGGTGTTTGCAGCACGAACCCGACCAAAATTTATTGGCGGTGTAAGAGCAATATATGATGATGAATTATTATAATAATGGTTGGAGAAACTCATGAAAACAAACATACAAAAACTCTCAACAGCTTCAATGTTTGCAGCGCTTTGCTGCATATCCACAATGATTATCAAAATTCCCTCTCCGCTAAAAGGTTACTTAAACCTTGGTGACTGCGTTGTTCTTCTTTCGGGATGGCTTTTGGCGCCCGGATACGGCTTTTTGGCTGCAGGTATTGGGTCTGCTCTTGCTGATATTTTTTTAGGCTATGTTATATATGCTCCCGCAACCTTTTTAATCAAAGGTATTATGGCAATCATCGCACATTTTTGCTTTAAGGGAAAGCACCATACTCTTTCAAGAATTATTGGCGGTATATTAGCAGAGATTGCAATGATTCTTGGATATTTTGTATTTGAAGGATTTATTTATGGCTTTGCGCCCTCTGCTGTGAATATTCCCGCAAACGGTATGCAAGGTATTGCAGGACTTATTATTGGTTTAATCCTTGTTAAACTTTTTGGAAGACTAAAGATATTTTAATACATAACCGATATTACCTGAATATTATGTGCAAAACAAAAAGACATCCCGAGGGATGTCTTTTTAATTATTTACTATTCGCAACAAGGGTCTGCTTTCTTTTCAACCGGCTCTTTAGTATTATCCGGGTTTGTTTTGTCCCCCAGACCGGTTGTTTCCGAAAATACGACATTTGATTTTGTCATTTCTACTGCATCTGTAGGAATTATTATTTTTGCAGCTTTGCCATCTGCCATAGCAACCAATGCCTCATACTTTTTAAGTTCAAGAACTGCTGAATCAACATATGCCTCTTTTAATGCAGCAAGACCATCCGCCTCTGCTTTTTTTGATAAATAGATTGCTCTGGCTTCACCCTCTGCCCTTGCAATTCTTGCATCTCTTTCACCTTCGGCTTCAAGTATCATCGCTTGTTTATCGCCTTCTGCACGGGTTATTGCCGCAGCCTTATGTCCCTCTGCCTGAAGCATAGTTTCTCTTCTGTCGCGTTCAGCTTTCATTTGCTTTTCCATTGCGTTTTGGATTTCTGCAGGTGGAATAATGTTTTTCAATTCAACTCTGTTTACCTTGATTCCCCATTTATCCGTTGCATCATCCAATATAGAAGTCATCTTTGCATTGATGGTATCTCTTGAAGTGAGAGTTCCATCAAGCTCCAACTCGCCTACAATATTTCTCAAGGTTGTTGCCGCAAGATTTGATAAAGCAGAGATAGGATTCACAGCCCCGTATGCATATAGTTTTGCATCATAAATTGCATAGTATATCACCGTATCTATCTGCATTGTGACATTATCTTTCGTGATTACCGGCTGAGGCGGTGAATCAAGAACTTGTTCTTTCAGTGTGACTCTCTTTGAAATTCGTTCTAAAAATGGTATCTTGATATGAATTCCTGCTGACCATGTTGCTTTATATTTTCCAAGAAGCTCAACAACAAATTCCTGAGCCTGTGGTACAATCTTGATATTTGATATAATAATTACAATTAAAACTATAACAATCGCTAATACAATTCCCATAATTAATACCTCCTTTTTAAAATTTATTATATCACTTTTCTTCGAAAATTGCAAATATTTGTTTTAATATTCAAACTTTTTCATCTTCAAATGTTCTTTGAAAAATCATGAGATGATTTTATTATGCTTATTTAAGGAAAAGAAATACACATTCTCCCCTAATTTCTCCACATAACTCAAATACTTTGTGAATATATTATGTTTACGGGGTGAATTTTTTGAAAAAGCTAATATTATTTTTGGTTCTCACTGTCTTTATTGGGTTCTTTCCGCAAGATACATACGCAATATCCGCTCGCAGTGCGGTAATTATCGATGCCAATTCAGGCAGAGTTTTATATGAACACAACAAGGACGAAAAACGTGGCATGGCAAGTACAACGAAAATTATGACCGCACTTTGTGCCCTTGAATATGGCGATATGAACAAAATGGTAACCATATCACCCACCGCATCGGGTGTTGAGGGTTCGTCTATGTATTTAGCAAAAGGCGAAAAAATCAGTATGTCCGATTTAGTTTATGGTCTTATGCTTGTTTCGGGAAATGATTCGGCAACGGCAATTGCAGAAACAATTTCGGGAAGTGTTGAAAAATTTGCCGAGCTGATGAACAAGAAAGCCGAAGAAATAGGGTGTTACAACACACACTTCACCAATCCCCACGGATTGTCTGACGAAAGCCACTACACCACCGCACATGATTTAGCAAAAATAACTGCTTATGCAATGCAAAACCCAATATTTTGCGAAATAGCTGCAACAAAAAAGAAAACCCTCCCTGCAAACGAGGGAGGCATAGCAAGAACACTTGTCAATCACAATAAGTTTTTATCTATGTATGAGGGGTGTATTGGCGTAAAAACAGGCTTTACAAAAGCCACAGGACGATGTCTTGTTACCTCGGTAGAAAAAAACGGCATGCGCCTTATTTGTGTAACTTTGAATGCATCAGACGATTGGAATGACCATACCCTCTTGTATAATGAAGTTTTTTCGCGGTTTCACAATTATAAAGTACTTCCTTCCAATTCAGAGGTAATCGTTGCAAATTTAAAAAATGGTAGAAAAGACAAAATAACACTTGTTACAAACAGCGATATATTTATCCCAATAGAGACCGGCGAAGAAAATATGCTATCCACAAACAGTGTTGCCTTTGAGGAAATCTATGCTCCAATAAAAAAAGGTGATATTTTAGGCACTCTGACTATAAAAATAAATGATACTCCATGCGGTGAATATCCCCTTGTAGCAAATGAAGACATAAGCGAAAAACAAACTATTTTCAAAGAAACAAATACTATTGGATATTACATAAAAGAACTTTTTTTATCGTGGCTCCTCAGTTTTCAATCATAACAAAAAAAACGAAGCACACAATATTGTATGCTTCGTTTTTTGGTGCCGGTGATCGGGGTCGAACCGATACGGTATCACTACCACAGGATTTTGAGTCCAGCGCGTCTGCCAATTCCACCACACCGGCACATACTCAACGCAAATTATTATAGCATATATTTATTTTTATTTCAAGTGTTTTTCTAAAAAAATATAAAAAATTGGGACAGTTTTCTGTCCCAAAGAATATATTTACTTTATTTTTGCATATTTAGCAATAACTTCTTTCATCTCTCCCATTTTATTTTCTATGTCTTTGACAAGTTTAAACTGCGTACGTGCTCTGTCGAGATTGTGGTTCCCCCTATGCACCTTGAAATATACATCCCCATTCAGATGGTCAGCCAAAAATCTTATTCCGCACTCATAAGTCATAAGAAGTGCCGAAATAGGTAATAGTTCAACTTCTTTGGGGGTAATTGATGGATTCATTTCTTCAAGAAAACCTTTTGTAAACTGCTCAAACTTCTCCATATCAAACCAGATTTTATCAAGGTCCTGTTCATCCTCAGCTCCACTTGAAGCCCCAAACCGAAGTGCATCACCAAAGTCATAAAGCATTGAACCGGGCATTACAGTATCAAGATCAACTACACAAACAGCCTCATCTGTCTCAGAATCAAACAAAATATTGTTAAGCTTTGTGTCATTATGCGTAACACGAAGGGGAACACTACCCTCTGCCATAGCACTTGTTATCATGTCCGCATATTTGCTGTATTTAATGGCAAAATCAACTTCATATTTAACAAGATCAAGTCTGCCGGAATCATTGTCGTTTATAGCAGTTTTCAATTGATTCACACGTGCGGGAGTGCAATGAAAATCTTTTATTGTTTCATGCAACTTTTCTACGGGAAAATCATTAAGCATATTCTGAAACTTGCCAAACGCCTTACCTGTTAAATAGAGTTGAATCGGATTTTCAACGACATCATAGCTGTTAGCATTATCAATAAACTTATACATTCTGAAATAGTTTCCGTCTTTGTCCTTGTAATACAAGTCACCGTTACGTGTAGGTATAACTGTCAAGGTCTCACGATCAGGGTCTCCACCCATTTGCAGAATTTTCCCTTTAAGATGATTTGTGACATTATAGATATTTTCCATAACATTCTCAGGTCTCTTAAACACGTGGTGGTTTATTCTTTGCAGTAAATACTTTGGAGTATTGTCGCAAATAAAGGTATCATTTATGTGGCCATTTCCGTAAGAGTCAAGCTTAGGTGCAATATCAAAATGTATGCATATATCGTTGAAATTATAGCTCATTATAATAGCCCTCCGCAATAAGCTTTTTCATGGCATCGACAACAAGTTCCTTGTCCTCTTTATATGTAACTCCATACCATTTTTCATCTGTATTTAAAACTCTTACCTTTTCATCGGTTGTCTTAATTATATTGTCAATTACAAACGGAATATAAAATTCATCCTTAAGAGGATTTTTTATATTTCCCAAAAATTTCACAAAATCTTCCTCAAGAAAACCGAAGATGTCGGGCTGAAGCCCCCACATATTCATTGAAACAGTTGTATCAAGGGGAATCCCGGAATTTTTATCAATCGAAGTATGCTCTGTTATACTCTTGAGATAATCTCCTTCTGTTTCACAAATGCCTCGGGCAACGGTCCCGTTTTCAGTCAATGTTTTTCCGAGTTCAAAACCAACCATACACATTCCATCGTTGGTTGATAATTGTTCGTTTATAATTTTGTAGGATTTTTGACCATAATAATCGTCTGCATTTATAATGGCAAATGGAGAGTTAACAATATTTCTTGTACAATAAATTGCATGTCCGGTACCCCAGGGCTTTGTTCTGTCAACCGGAACCGAAAAACCTGTTGGAAGTTCGTTCATATCCTGAAATACAAATTCACAGTCAACAATCTTTTCAATTCTTTTCTTGGTAATTTCCCTGAAATCAGTTTCAATATCCCTGCGGATAATAAATACCACCTTATCAAAACCAGCTTTAACCGCATCGTATACCGAAAAGTCCAAAATCACTTCACCATTCGGACCAATAGGCTCTATCTGTTTAAGTCCTCCAAAACGGCTTCCCATGCCGGCAGCCATAACAACCAAAGTAGTTTTTTTCATGTTTTACCTCCACACAATATGCACAGAAAAATTTCCTACAAATAAGAAGCTTACATAAAGCACTACATAAACCCGCTATTTAAATATACATCATTTTTAAAAGTTTTGCAACATAAAAATAAAATTTAACGCATATTTTGAATAAATTTAAAATTTTTTTAAAAAAACCCTTGCCAAAATTGATTTT
>JAZNSG010000018.1:0-43930 GCA_045591035.1 Clostridia bacterium
TGAAATCAGCTATGTTCCAACAACTCTTACCGAGGTAACTGACCCAGAGGCTGTTAAGAACCTTGAAAAGCTTATTGACGCACTCGAAGATAATGACGACGTCCAAAACGTTTACCACACCTGGGATATGCCCGAGGAAGAGGAATAGAGAATAAAATTTAACGGGGTGAGTAAATTTACTCACCCTATTTTTTTACAAAAAAGACACCGACCTTTGTTTTCAGGTCGGTGTCTTAGCTTTATTCCAGCCAAAGGACCGGCGTTTTTGCTTTTAAAGTTTTGGGCAGATTTAAAACACGTTGGTTTTCAGAACCGCGGAATTTTAATCGAATGTTCTTTTTTGACAGGTCAAACTTACCATCCACAAGCACGTCGATAAGACTTAAAAGCTCGTCGGTTGCTTCGCATCTTGGATGAGGCTCATCGTTCCACAGTCTTTCGATTGTAAAGCCGGTAAACGCCCAGATGTTTTTCTCCGGATAGGCCTCACGGACTCTTTTGACAAACGGCAAAAGCGCTCTTTGGTTTTCCGGCTCAAAGGGCTCTCCTCCAAGAAGCGTCAAACCATGGATGTAGCTGGCCCCGAGCATTTTGAGAATTTTATCCTCTACTTCTTTGGTGAATGGCTCGCCATAACAAAAGTCCCAGGTCTGAGGCTGAAAGCAACCCTCGCACCGATTTGTGCAGCCCGAAACGAAAAGGGTGACACGCACCCCCTCGCCATTGGCAATATCACAGTTTTTTATCTCTGCGTAATACATTTTATAAATGGAGCACCCTTTCTCTTATTTCCTGAGTTCTGCCCTGATTCCAGTACTGAGTGCCAATATAACCGCAGGTGCGGCGTGCAACATTCATCTTGTCCTGGTCGTTGTTGCCACAGTTTGGGCATTCCCAGGTGAGCTTGCCGTCTTTTTCGACAATCTGGATTTCACCGTCATAACCACATATCTGGCAGTAATCGGACTTTGTGTTAAGCTCGGCATAAATGATGTTGTCGTAGATAAACTTCATAACTTCAAGTACAGCAGGGATATTATTCTGCATATTGGGGACTTCCACATAACTGATTGCACCTCCCGGTGAAAGATGCTGGAACTGCGCTTCGAACTTAAGCTTTTCAAACGCATCAATTTCTTCGGTAACATGAACGTGATAGCTGTTGGTGATATAACCCTTGTCGGTAACACCTTTGATGATACCAAACCTCTTCTGAAGACACTTTGCAAATTTATAAGTAGTAGACTCAAGCGGTGTGCCGTAGAGACTGAAGTCAATGTTGTGCTCTGCCTTCCATTCGCGGCAAGCGGCATTCATCTTTTCCATTACATCAAGGGCAAAAGGCGTAGCTTCAGGGTCAGTATGGCTCTTGCCGGTCATGTATTTTACACATTCATAAAGTCCTGCATAACCAAGGGAAATGGTGGAGTAGCCACCAAAAAGAAGCTTGTCTATAGGCTCGCCCTTTTTAAGACGTGCGAGTGCACCATACTGCCAAAGGATAGGAGCAGCATCAGAGAGTGTGCCTTTTAGTCTTTCGTGGCGGCACATAAGCGCACGATGGCAAAGCTCAAGCCTTTCGTCAAAAATCTTCCAGAATTTCTCTTTGTCGCCGCCTGATGAAAGCGCTACGTCAACAAGGTTGATGGTAACAACGCCCTGATTGAAGCGACCGTAATACTTGGGATTTCCGTTTTCATCAACATAAGTTGTAAGGAAGCTGCGGCAGCCCATACAGGTATAGCACTGACCGTTGCCGTTTTTGTCTACCTTTAGTTCGAGCATCTTCTTTTCTGAAATATAGTCAGGAACCATACGTTTTGCGGTACATTTAGCCGCAAGCTCGGTAAGATACCAGTACTTTGAGTTCTCGTGGATGTTGTCTTCTTCCAGCACATATATAAGCTTTGGGAATGCTGGTGTAACCCAGATGCCCTTTTCATTTTTAACGCCCTGATATCTTTGGATAAGTACTTCTTCAATAATCATCGCAAGGTCGTTGCGGGTCTGCTCGTCTTTTGCCTCGCCAAGATACATAAATACGGTAATAAATGGTGCCTGGCCATTTGTGGTAAGAAGTGTCACAACCTGATACTGAATGGTCTGTACGCCCTTGCGGATTTCTTCGCGGACACGTTTTTCGGCCATCTCGGCAAGTTGCTCCTCAGAAATTTCGATGCCCAGGTTTGCCATTTCTTCTTTTATTGCACGACGGAACTTTTCGCGCGAAACCTGCACGAATGGCGCAAGGTGAGTAAGCGAAATTGACTGACCACCATACTGATTTGATGCAACCTGTGCAATAATTTGTGTTGCAATATTGCAGGCGATTGAAAAGCTGTGAGGTCTTTCGATTAAAGTTCCGGTGATAACGGTGCCGTTTTGAAGCATATCTTCAAGGTTAACCAAGTCACAGTTATGCATATGCTGAGCGAAGTAGTCAGAATCGTGGAAGTGGATAATACCTTCGTTGTGGGCGTCTACTATATCTTTAGGCAAAAGGATACGATTTGTTATGTCCTTCGAAACCTCGCCCGCCATATAGTCACGCTGGGTAGAGTTAACCACTGGGTTTTTGTTGGCATTTTCCTGTTTTGCTTCTTCGTTGCAGCACTCAATCAAAGAGAGAATTTTGTTGTCAGTAGTGTTGCTTTTACGAGCTAACGAACGGACATAACGGTAAGTAATGTAGTTTTTTGCTACTTCAAAAGCGCCATGAGCCATAATCTTTTTTTCCACAAGGTCCTGAATTTCTTCAACAGAGGGAGCTCTGCCGAGTGCCTCGCAGGCGATAACAACCGACTCGGTAATACGCTTTATCTGAAGCTCGGTCATACGGTCGTTTTCGTCTACAGATTCATTAGCTTTTGTTATAGCAATAAGTATTTTTTCCTCATTAAAGGTTTCTTCTGCTCCGTTTCTTTTTATGATTTTCATGGCTTTTTCCTCTCTTTCCGTTCTTTTAAAGGAACACAATATCTTGTGTTTTTTTAAAAGTGTAATACCATTATATAGTAAAAAACTAGAGGTGTCAAGTGGATTCGGGGAAATTTTGTCGAAAAATAAAAAAAATTTTTACAAAAAAAGCAAAAGCCCCATCATTGGGGCTTTTGCGCAAGAATTGAAAATTTAAATACTAAAATTCGAACTCTATTGACACCGGACAATGGTCTGAGCCGAAGATATCAGAGTGTATTTTTGAGTCCGAAATCTTGTCTTTTAATGAATCTGACACAATAAAATAGTCTATACGCCAACCTGCATTTTTTTCTCTGGCATGGAACCGATAGCTCCACCAGGAATATGCATCCTTTAAATCAGGATAAAGATGACGGAAACTGTCGCAAAAGCCGGAAGATAAAAGCCGGGTCATTTTTTCGCGTTCCTCGTCAGTAAAACCTGCATTTTTGCAATTGGTTTTGGGGTTTTTCAGGTCAATCTCCTTGTGAGCAACATTAAGGTCGCCACAAAGGACAACCGGCTTGGTGCTGTCAAGGGATTTGAGATAGCTTAAAAATGCATCTTCCCATTCCATGCGATAGGGAAGTCTTGCAAGTTCGTTTTGCGAATTGGGAGTGTAGCAAGTCACAAAAAAGAAATCTTCAAATTCCAAAGTTATAACTCTTCCCTCGTGGTCGTGCTCGGGGATTCCTATGCCATAGCTTACCGAAAGGGGTTCTTTTTTAGTAAAAACTGCTGTGCCCGAATAACCTTTTTTATCGGCACTGTTCCAGTATTGGTGGTAACCGTCTGCCAAAACTTCGGCCTGAGATGGGTGCATTTTTGTTTCCTGCAAGGCAAAGATATCTGCATCAAAAGCTTTAAAAATATCTAAAAATCCTTTGTTAAGGCAGGCCCTAAGACCATTTACATTCCAAGATACAAACTTCATAAGGATTATCCTTTCTAAGCAGCAGGCTTGACTATTGTTTGAGTATCTTCAGGTGCTTCGGCAATCTCTTCACCGGGGACTGTGATTTCGTCAGGTACATCTGCTGCATTTTTTTGTGCAGCAAGCTCCTCTTCAGAGAGGTGGGGGTCCTTGCAAGTCTTTGTCGGGGCGTTCTTTGAAATGAACCAGCAGGAAGAAACATCTTCGCCGCAATGCTCACCCGGAAGGAGACCCGTAAGGGTGCAGTAAGAAATATACTTTGTACCAACAGGCGCTTTAGGGGTAATATTTGCTTTGCCCTGGTTTATTTTTGTCATAACTGCCCTCCAAACAGGGATGCAAGGGTTGCCGGAAGCCGTAATGGGCCGGGGCTGGTCATAGCCATACCATACCGACGCCACATAATGTGGGGTATAGCCTACAAACAAACGGTCGTGATTGTCCGAGGTTGTACCGGTTTTTCCTGCCGTAAACATACCTGATGCAAGCTGTGCACCGCCACCTGTACCACTTGTTACAACTTCTTTAAGAAGCATGGAGGTGACGAATGCAGTTTCTTCGCTCATAGCTATCTTTGAATGTGTTTCGTCGGTAAGAATCAGGTTGTCCTGGGCGTCATAAACCGCTGTGTAGCAATATGGTTTTGAATATATACCACGGTTTGCAAAAGGTACATAAGCAGCTGTAAGCTCAAGCACCGATATGCCGTGTGTAACGCCACCAAGCGCCAACTGTGAAAGTCCTATGTCTGAATAAACTTTGCCGTCTGCGCCTGTCTCGTGCTTTACAAGCGAGGTTATACCAAGCTTTCTGGTAAGGAAATCAAAGGAATAGTCAGCGCCCATTTCGTTTAAAATCTGTACCGGTATAGTGTTAAGAGAACGCCTGAGCGCTACTCGCACCGAAACATCACTATTAAATTTATGGTCATAGTTTCGGGGAGTCCAGTCGCCGTAAGAAATAGCTTTGTCCTCGTAGATATCACCGGGGGTTATAATCCCTTTTTCAAATGCAGGGGCATAAACTCCGATTGGCTTTATGGTAGAGCCGGGTTGACGAAGAGTCTGTGCTGCACGGTTAAGAACAAGATTGCCCGGCTTTTTGCCGATGCCGCCCACAAGGCCTTTTATCTGCCCGGTCTTGGGGTCTAAAATTGCGATGGATGCCTGAGCCGGCTTGTCACCGGTAGCATTTGGGAAGTTATCAGGATTTTCAAAAACCTCTTCTGCCGCTGCCTGAACGCCAGGGTCAACGGTAGAAACTATACGAAGCCCCCCGGAATACAGCATTTTGTTTGCCAGAGTTTTTGAGTAGCCTTTTTCCATAAGGCCGTCGATAACTTCATTTATAAGATAGTCGGTAAAATACGAATCTATACGTCCGGTCTCTATTGTTTCGGGGTCAAATTCAGAGAAGCTTAGCTTAAACGCCTTGGCTTCGTCGTGTTCTTCCTGAGTGATAAACCCTAAATCAAGCATCTTCGAAAGTACAATCTCTTGTTTTTCCTTGTTCTTTTCGGGGTTTGTAAGCGGATCATAGAGTGATGGGTACTGAGTTATACCTGCGATTGATGCACACTCGGCAAGATTAAGCTTGGAAACAGGTCTTCCGAAAAAGTTGTGCGAAGCCGCCTGAACACCATAACAGCCTTGCGAAAGGTAGATAGAATTTAAATAAAGCTCTAAGATTTTGTCCTTTTCGATTTTGCGCTCTAAGCTTATAGCAGTAGAAATCTCGCGGAATTTGCGGGCTGCTGTACGCTCTCTTTGGTTGGTGATGTTTTTTACAAGCTGTTGGGTAATGGTGCTTCCACCAAAGGAGGTTGGCTGACCGGTGAGCTTATTTTTAATAAATACAAAAAATGCTTTTGCCGTACGCCTTAAATCAAAACCATTGTGAGAATAGAATCTTTCGTCCTCGATAGCCACCATTGCGTTTTTCATATTCTCGGGGATGTCTTTAAAATCAACCCAAATCCGGTTTTGCTCGGAAGACAGGGTTGTGTAAGTTTTCTCGTTGCCCTGGTCATCAATGTAGCATACCAAAGACGAACTATCAAGGGTCAAAGATTCGATATCCAAGTCATTTGCAAGACCAAAAAGACCAAAAAATGAGCATACTGCAAGAACCAACAAAACAGCGATGCCAAACCCTATGGTAACAGAAAAAACCTTAGCGAATATTTTGATATATGGATTGTTTTTCATAGACTCCATAGCCTTTCTACCCACAATTATTAAACAAAGGTTACACACTTATCCATGGGCAGGTAAGTGGCAGATTAAAAATTTTAGCCTTTGCAGACAAAGGTTACATTAGTAATATAAATGGTATAAAACCCAAATTTTGGGGAAAACTTGATATAAAAGCCTTTTACATATGGGTTATTTCGCCCAGAATGCTTAAGAAGGAGAATATTTATGATTAAATCAGTAGTTAAGTTTTCGATAGTTTTTATTCTGACTGCACTTATGGCGATATGTGCGACGAGTACTGCTTATATTGTAACCAAAAAAGTAATAAATTCAGGCGATGATGCAGTTAAACAAGGGACACATGCCCCGGTTGATGCCGCACAAGCGGCAGAAAAAGAGGCTTTGGAGGCAAAAGCCTTGGTGCCTGACTATTATACAGTAAGGCTTGAAGGCGAAACCTTGGGGGTATATGCCGCCTTCTCAGAAAGAGAGGATTTTTTGTATAACGCCGAAATCTATAGAACGAACCTTTCGGCCGAGGATATAAGGCTGCTTACATCAGGTGTAAGACTGCAAAACCATGCTGAACTCACTAGTTTTATCGAAGATTATACAAGCTAGGCTCCTCGCTTGTATTTTAGCACAAAGTGGTTTTAGTGTCAAGCAAGACGAAAATTTGAAAGAAAAATGTAAAGAAAGGGAGAGCGAGATGCCATTTAGCAAAAGGACCGACCTCGCGCTTGAGGCAAGGGAGCTTTATTTTGAAACGTCAAAGCTTCGAGAAGATATAGACGGGGTAATTGCCCAAGAGGAAAATGGAGAATACAGCATAAAAATAAGCAGAGTGCGGATAACAAACAAAAATGGCGAAGACGCTTTGGGAAAAGGTCAGGGAACTTATGTAACCATTGAACTTCCAAAAGATACCGAGTTTAGTCAGGAGACCTTTGAAGAAGCCTGTCGGGTTTTAGCTAAAGAGCTGTGTGGAGTTATTACAGATAAGCCTGAGGGGACAGTGCTGGTTTTGGGACTTGGAAACCGCGGAATAACGGCGGATGCTCTTGGACCAAAAGCGGTGGACTCGGTTTTGGTGACGCGGCATCTTTTAGAATATATGCCAGAAGAAATAGATGAAAGGCTGAGGTCGGTTTGCGCTATATCCCCGGGTGTGCTTGGGATAACGGGCGTTGAAACGGGTGAGATTGTAAAAGGCATTTGCGAGAGGGTAAAGCCTCGTATGGTGATCGCAATTGATGCCCTTTGCTCAAGACGAATGGAACGGGTAAATAACACCATTCAGCTTGCAGACACGGGGATTGTTCCGGGAGCAGGAATAGGAAACCGCCGGATGGCTATAAACGAGGAAAGCCTGGGAATACCCGTGATTGCGGTGGGTGTGCCAACGGTTGTTGATGCCGCAACAATTGCAGGCGACACCATTGACAGGCTTATTGAGGAAATGAAAGCTTCGGCAAAAGAAGAAAGTCCGATTTTTAAACTGCTTACGACCGTCGCGGACGAGGACAAATACAGCGTAATAAAAGAGGTGCTTAGCCCAGACTGCCATGATTTTGTAGTTACGCCAAAGGAGGTTGATTCGGCAGTAGAAAATATTTCAAAAATAATTGCAAACGGAATAAATATAGCGCTTCACGATGGCATAACACTTAGTGATATAAACAGATACAAATAAAAATATATATTGTAAAAACTATCGAGATGTGATACAATTATCCTTAAGGCGGTGCGGCCGCCTTTTCTTGCGAAAGGTAGGATAATTGATATGAAGGATAAAAAAGATTGCAATATACACAGAACATCAATAGGTGGGCAGGCGGTTATTGAGGGTGTAATGATGAAAGGCCCTGAAAAAATTGCAACAGCGGTAAGAAAGCCCGACGGTGAGATTGTTATAGATGAAAAATCCCTTGGAAAGGCTTGTAAAAGTTGGATTTTAAAGCTCCCCATTATCCGCGGCTGTATAGGCTTTTTTGACTCTATGATACTGGGTGTTAAGGCGCTTATGTACTCGGCAAAGTTTTTTGATGTAGAGGATGAAGACCCTCAAAAAGCCGAGCAGAGCAAATTTGAAAAGTGGCTTGAGGAGAAACTTGGTTCGGAGAAAGCGTTGAATGCAGTAATTTATTTTTCGGTAGTTTTGTCCCTTTTTATGAGCGTAGGGCTTTTTATACTTCTTCCAACGGTTGTTGTGGGATTTTTGAAGGACATAATTGAAAATGATATTTTGCTGACGCTCGCCGAAGGCGCTGTCAGGATTTTAATCTTTTTAACTTATCTTGCGCTGGTTGCTAGAATGCAGGATATAAAGCGGGTGTTTATGTACCATGGAGCCGAGCATAAGACCATCCATTGTTACGAGCAGGGACTCGAGCTAACGGTTGAAAATGTAAAGACTCAGTCAAGACTTCACCCAAGATGCGGAACAAGCTTCTTGCTTATTGTAATGCTGATAAGCGTAATTGTGTTTTCATTTATTTCGTGGAACAGCCCACTTATAAGGCTTGGACTAAGATTGCTTCTTTTACCTGTAGTTGCAGGCATTTCTTACGAAATAATAAAGTTTGCAGGACGACACGACAATTGGTTAACAGCAGCAATCAGTGCCCCCGGGAAGTGGCTTCAGTATATTACCACAAACGAGCCTGATGACGGTCAGATTGAGGTTGCAATTGCCGCACTTTCGGCGGTTATTCCGGAGGATAAAAACGAGGACAGATGGTAAAAATTAAAGAAATCAGACGAAAAGCGGCAGAAGAAATTACAAAAACAGAAAATGACAGCCCTCTTGCAGATGTAGATTACATCCTGGGCGGACTTGGTTTTGATAAAAATGACATTTTGCTGGGCGAAAAAACGCTTGACGAAAGACAGTTTGAAAAATTTGAAAGTGGAATAGGGCGCCTTAAAAATGGCGAGCCGGTGCAGTATATCGTGGGTAGGTGCGAATTTTTTTCGCTTGAGTTTGACGTAAATCCAGCAACACTTATTCCCAGAAATGATACCGAAATACTTGTCGAGGCGGTAATAGATTTTTGCAGCGGTAAGGACGATATAAAAATTCTGGAGATAGGCAGCGGCAGTGGATGTATTGCCATAAGCCTTGCTTATATGTTGCCAAATGTCAAAGTGGTATCGGTTGATATTTCTGACGAAGCGCTTAAACTGGCACAAAAAAATGCAAAAAAAAATGGCGTCCAAGACAGGACGACATTTATCAAATGCGACATACTGAAGGGCTTTCCCGATCTAGAGTATTTGCCTGATGTAGTGGTTTCAAACCCACCGTACATACCAAGTCAAGATATTCTCGCTTTAGACAAAAAGGTCAGGGATTTCGAACCGTGCTCTGCTCTTGATGGCGGAGAGGACGGGCTTGATTTTTACAGGTACATTTCAAAAAATGTTATGTTGAACCCTGGTGGTATCCTTGCCTTTGAGGTTGGAATAAACCAAGCCCACGATGTCGCTGGGCTTATGGAAGAGCGATTCCAAGAAGTAAAGTTAATCAAGGACTTAAGCGGAATAGACCGCGTAGTGATGGGGGAATTTATTCACGGTTAAGAAACTTAAACACCAAAAGCCCTGTCCAGAAAAGGCCAAGTATCCCAAACATGCCATAAAGCTTAGAGATGAGTTCTGAAAAACCTATTTTGGCAAATGGCATAGCTAAAAGACAAAGCAGCGCAGTTACAACAACCCGGTCAGCTTTTGTTTCGAACGAAAACTTCGAAAGAATTCCAAATCCGTGGCCTATTGCAGTGGTGCAAAGCGACATAAATAGTATCAAAGCATAGATTTTTTTAAGAGCACCGCCGTAGAGGTCGGCAAGCTCTAAAAGAGGCATTTCGGCGCTGAAGAGCACATCGTAGTAAATATTAAGAGCAAACCAGACCGCAAAAATAAGGCAACCCAAAATAATGCCACTGAATACGGCAGAGTCTTTAAGGTTGCGAGGCGTTGCGGTTTTTGACAGGGGAACAAGCACGGCCCCTGCAGTTATGGTGTTGTAGCTTACATAACAAAGAACCGAGGTAAAGGAATTTGACTTCATACTCTCGAGGAACGAAAATGCAGGCATTCCCAAGACGCTTGAAAGAACACATAGAACCAACATTCCTGCTATCATAATGGGGACCAAAATGGTGCTGATAGCTACAATACCCGAGATATCAAATACAAAAACGACAAAGCAAAAAATGCTTACGGCGAGGATCCCAAGTCCTGATGGAAGTGACAGAGCTATTTCAAAAAGAGTTCCGCCTGCCGAAAGCATCACAAAATAACCGCAAAACATAAATACGGTCATAAATAATTTAAAAATGGGCGAAAGCCTTGGCGAGATTTTAAAGATAAACTCGTCAAAAGTTGTTGCTTCCATATATCTTGCAAGGGACATAACTATGTACGAAAGACCGGCAAAACATATAGAGGCAAGAATAATGCCGGTGAAGTCGGTTTGAGAAGGTATGTTGAAGTACTCAAAAATTTCTCTTCCCGAAGCAAAGCCTGCTCCAATTACCAGACCTAAATAAACAAGGGATATTTTCAGAGCTTTTTTCATTTTTCACCCTCCGCCAATAAAAAATAAAATTGACTCAACATGGTTGCATCTATAATATAGTATGATTTTCTTCCATATAGTATAACATAAAGAATTGTTAAAGTACAAGAGAAAATGTAAAAAATTTTGAATAGGCTAAAAACTTGCCGGTTAAATTGAAAAAAGTATTGACAATTGCGGAAAAGTAGTGTATACTGTCATAGTGATTTCGGGGTGTGGCTCAGTTTGGTAGAGTACTTGAATGGGGTTCAAGTGGCCGCTGGTTCGAATCCAGTCACTCCGACCAAGGCATTTGACGAAAGTCAGATGCCTTTTTTGTTTTGAAAAGAATAAGACTAGCAGCGGCCACGGTGAGAAAACACATGGTGTTTTCCTGTATACCAAAATGCTTTCGCATTTTGCAAACCTGCGCTACCGATATGCCACCGGCATATCAGCTTAACGCTGCGGCGCTGGTTCGAATCCAGTCACTCCGACCAAGGCATTTGACGAAAGCCAGATGCCTTTTTGTTTTGCAAAAAAACAACAATGGCAGCGGCCACAGCGAAAAAACATAGTGCTTATATAATATATATAATAAGGAAAGAATTTTTCAAAAAAATTCCCCAAAATAAAAATTCAAAAAAATTTAAAAAAGTACTTGACTTTTTGAAAAGGGTTATAGTATAATATTTAGGCGTGACAAAGACATACGATGATTCCGGAGGTAGCAAGCCCCTTATCTCACTGGGGTTTGGAAATTTCGGAGGAGATTGTCCGGTTTTCAAAAGCGGGCGGAAGGTCACACTTCTATTTTAATACAGAGCGAAATTTTGCCGGTGTGGTATGCTGTCACATCGAGGAATGTTTTGCGCTGTTGTCCCCGAAACCGATTTTGAAAGAAAGAAAAAGGTTCGGGTTTTATTATATGGCTGCGCGAAACGCCCGGCGCAGTGTAACTATCAAAAGTAAATTTTGAAGGAGGGTACAAAATGGCAACAGAGAAAATCAGAATCAGACTCAAGGCTTATGATCACAACCTCATCGACCAGAGTGCCGAGAAGATTGTTGAAACAGCCAAGAGAACGGGAGCAAAGGTTTCAGGACCTATTCCGCTTCCCACAAAGAAGGAAGTAGTTACTATCCTTAGAGCTGTTCACAAGTACAAGGACAGCCGTGAGCAGTTTGAACTGAGAACTCACAAGAGATTGATCGATGTATTGGCGCCCAATGCCAAGACAATCGACGCACTTAAGCACCTTGACTTGCCGGCAGGTGTTGATATCGAACTTAAAATCTAGTTTCGATATAAATTAATCGGCAACAAAAAAATTTGGTTATGTTGAAACTTCAACCGCTGGCCCGTATGTAAGTTCAAAAATGAACCAATGCATATGTATTATAGGAGGAAAAGAAATGAAAAAAGCAATCTTGGGCAAGAAGCTGGGTATGACTCAGATTTTTGCAGAAGACGGTACACTCATTCCTGTTACTGTTATCCAGGCAGGTCCTTGCAGTGTAATCCAGAAGAAAACCACAGAAGTTGACGGCTATGAGGCTGTTCAGGTTGGTTTTGAAGACAAAAAAGAAAAGAACGTTAACAAGCCTATGAAGGGTCACTTTGCAAAAGCAAATGTTACACCGAAACGATACCTCAGAGAGCTAAAGCTTGAAAACAGCGCTGAGTTAAACGTCGGTGACGAAATCAAAGTTGACGTATTCGCTGAAGGCGAGATTATCGATGTTACAGGTACAAGCAAAGGTCATGGTTATGCCGGCACAATCAAGAGATGGGGCACACACAGAGGTCCTATGACTCACGGTAGCCATTACCACAGAGGCCCCGGTTCTTTGGGCGCTTGTTCTTCACCATCACGTGTATTCAAGGGTAAGAAGCTTCCTGGTCACTATGGTGTGGACAAGGTTACAATCCAGAACCTCAGCCTTGTGAAGATAGATACAGAGCGCAATTTGCTCCTTGTTAAGGGTAGTGTTCCCGGACCTAAGGGCGGATTGCTTATAGTTAAAAACGCAGTTAAGGCAAATGCCTAAACCTACAGAGAGGAGGATATAAGATATGCCAAAAGTAGCATTATATAACACAGACGGCAAAAAAGTCGGTGATATAGAATTAAATGACAATGTGTTTGGCGCAGAGGTTAGAAATGACGTTATGCACGAAGTAGTAGTAAACTACCTCGCAAACCAGAGACAGGGCACACAGAGCACCAAGACCCGCACAGAAGTTAGCGGCGGCGGAATCAAGCCCTGGAGACAGAAGGGCACAGGCCGTGCAAGACAGGGTAGTATCCGCGCTCCACAGTGGGTAGGCGGCGGTGTTGCTCTTGGTCCTAAGCCAAGAGATTATAGATACGCCCTCAACAAGAAAGTTAGAAGACTCGCACTTAAGTCGGCACTTTCTTCTAAGGTTTTGGAAAACGAGCTTATCGTTCTCGAAAGTCTTACAATGGACGAAATCAAGACAAGCAAGATGGCTGAAATCTTAGCAAATCTTGGCGTAACAGAAAAGGCACTTATCGTACTTCCCGAAAACGACAAAAATGTTGTTCTTTCAGCTAGAAACCTAAGAGGTGTAGATACAACATTCGTGGGAGCAATCAACACATACGAGGTGCTTGGACACACAAAGTGCATCATCACAAAAGATGCAGCACTCAAACTTGAGGAGGTGTACGCATAATGAATTTGACATCTCACGATATTATTAAAAGACCTATCATAACAGAACAGAGCATGGAGCAAGTTGCAGATAAGAAGTACACTTTTGAAGTTGCTAAGTCCGCAAACAAAATCCAGATTAAGAAAGCTGTTGAAGAAATTTTCAAGGTAAAGGTTCAGAGTGTTACAACCATCAACTATCTTGGCAAAAACAAGAGAATGGGTGTTCACCTCGGTAAAAGAGCAGATTGGAAGAAGGCTGTTGTTAAGCTTACAGCTGACAGCAAGACCATCGAACTTTTTGAGAACTAATTTTACCGTAATTGAAAGTAGATAAGGAGATGTAAAAATGGGAATTAGAAAATATAATCCTACAACACCTTCGCTACGTCAGATGACTGTTTCTGATTTTGCAGAAATCGACAAGGTGGCTCCTGAGAAGTCACTTCTTCGTCCCCTTAAGAGCAAAGCAGGTCGTAACTCATACGGCAGAATAACAGTTAGACACCGCGGAGGCGGCACAAAGAGAAAATACAGAGTAATCGATTTTAAGAGAAACAAGGACAATATGCCTGCAACAGTTCTCTCGATCGAATACGATCCTAACCGTAGCGCAAATATCGCACTTCTTCAGTACGAAGACGGCGTAAAGACCTACATCATCGCACCTGTTAGCCTTAAAAAAGGCGACGTGGTTGTATCAGGTAAGGGCGCAGACATTAAGCCTGGTAACGCTCTTATGATCGAAGATATCCCTGTTGGTACTTTGATTTACAACATCGAGCTTTATCCCGGAAAAGGTGGCCAGATGGTTCGTAGCGCAGGTACATTTGCACAGCTTATGGCTAAAGAAAACGGTTACGCACAGGTTAGACTTCCATCCGGCGAAGTTAGAATGGTTCGTCTTGACTGCCGTGCAACTATCGGCCAGGTTGGTAACACAGATTACGAAAACATCAACATTGGTAAAGCTGGTAGAAAACGGCACATGGGCTTCAGACCTACAGTCAGGGGCGTTGTAATGAACCCGAACGACCATCCTCACGGTGGTGGTGAAGGTAAGTCACCTATCGGTAGACCGTCACCTGTTACTCCTTGGGGTAAACCTGCTCTTGGTTACAAGACCAGAAACAAGAAGAACAAGTCTGACAAGTTCATCGTAAAGAGACGTAACGCTAAATAAAAGTGATTATTTTAGAAAAATTTGATTAAGGAGGTCACTTCATGGGTCGTAGTATTAAAAAAGGACCTTTCGTGGAAGCCAAATTGATGGCTAAAATCGTTTCAATGAACGAGAAAAACGAAAAAGTCGTTGTTAAAACATGGTCAAGAGCATCTACTATATTCCCTGAAATGGTTGGACATACAATTGCAGTTTACGACGGAAGAAAGCATGTTCCGGTATATGTAACCGAGGATATGGTTGGTCATAAGCTGGGTGAGTTTGCTCCCACCAGAACATACAGAGGTCATGCAGGTGCTAAAACTTCTAAATAATTCCTGTAAACAAGAGTTTGGTTACAGATATTAAATAGGAAAGGAGTTAAATAACAATGGAAGCAGTAGCAAAGGTTACTCATGTACGTATCGCTCCCAGAAAGGTACGTATAGTTATAGATTTAATAAGAAATAAGCCCGTTGGCGTTGCTCTTGGTATCCTTAAGAACACACCAAAGGCTGCAAGCCCGGTTGTTGAGAAGCTTTTAAAGTCGGCAATGGCTAATGCTGAAAACAACTACAATATGAACGTTGAAGACCTTTATATTTCAGAGGTATTTGCTGATCAGGGCCCAACTCTTAAGAGAGTTCAGGCAAGAGCACAGGGACGTGCGTTCAGAATTAACAAAAAGACAAGTCACATTACTTTGAAATTAAAGGAAAAGGAATAATCTTTCAAAAAGGAGGTATATAGCATGGGTCAGAAAGTTAATCCCCACGGTATCCGAGTTGGTATAATTAAAGACTGGGATTCGCGTTGGTACGCTGACAAAAAGAACTACGGTGAAAACCTTGTAGAAGACTACAAGCTCAGAGTTTTCCTTAAGAAAAAGCTCTTCCTAGCCGGAGTTGCTAAAATCGAAATCGAAAAATTTGCTAAC
This sequence comes from Clostridia bacterium, assembly GCA_045591035.1. Taxonomy (GTDB): domain Bacteria; phylum Bacillota; class Clostridia; order Monoglobales; family Monoglobaceae; genus SIG440. The sequence goes on from JAZNSG010000018.1 coordinate 15,427, forward strand.
AAAATTCGTCTTTCTATCCACGCCGCAAAACCCGGTATCGTTATCGGTAAGGGCGGAAGCGAAATCGATAAGCTCAAGAAGGACGTTGAAAACTTGACAGGTAAGTCTGTTATCCTTAACGTAATCGAGGTTAAGGCTCCCGATATGAGCGCACAGCTCGTTGCTGAGAACATCGCTGCACAGCTCGAAAGAAGAATTTCTTTCAGAAAAGCTATGAAGCAGTGCATGACAAGAACCATGAAGATGGGCGCAAAGGGTATCAAGACTTCGGTTTCTGGTCGTGTAGGCGGCGCAGAAATAGCTCGTACAGAGCAGTATCATGAGGGTACAATCCCCCTACAGACTCTTAGAGCAGACATTGACTACGGCTTTGCTGAGGCTAATACAACCTACGGTAAGCTTGGTGTTAAGGTTTGGATCTACAAGGGTGAAGTTCTTGCAGAAGGCAAGAAAGTTACAGAAGCAAAAGCTCCTGCCAGAAAAAGGGAAGGAGGAGACAAATAATGTTATCACCAAAAAGAGTTAAGTTTAGAAGAGTTATGCGTGGTAGAATGAAGGGTAAGGCATCTCGTGGTAACAAAGTTACTTACGGTGATTTTGGTCTTCAGGCTCAGTCTCCTGCTTGGATTACAAGCAACCAGATTGAGGCTGCCCGTATTGCAATGACTCGTTATACAAAGAGAGGCGGTCAGGTTTGGATTAAGATATTCCCTGACAAGCCCGTAACCGAGAAACCTGCTGAAACTCGTATGGGTAGTGGTAAGGGTTCACCGGAATACTGGGTAGCAGTTGTTAAGCCCGGTAGAATATTATTTGAAATTGGCGGCGTTAGCGAAGAGGTAGCTCGTGAGGCTATGCGTCTTGCTATGCACAAGCTTCCACTCAAGTGTAAGTTCGTGAGAAAAGCTGACCAGGAAATGGAAGGTGAAATGTAATGAAAATTAATGAAATAAGAGACCTTTCAGTACAGGAAATCACAGATAAGATTCAGGACTTAAAAGAAGAACTTTTCAATCTCCGTTTTCAGAACGCAACAAACCAGCTGGACAATCCTATCAGAATTGCCGCTGTGAAAAAGGATATTGCGAGACTTAAGACAGTTTTGAAAGAACAAGAGCTTGGCCTTAATGCCAACATAAATGCGTAGGAGGTGTAACGGATGGAAGAAAAACGCAACTACCGTAAAACTCGTGTAGGCGAGGTTGTAAGCGATAAGATGGACAAAACCATCGTTGTTGCTGTAAAAGACAGCGTTAAGCACCCGGTTTATGATAAGGTTATGAAAAACACTTACAGACTTAAAGCTCATGATGAAAACAATGAGTGCCGTGTAGGTGATAAGGTAAAAGTTATGGAGACCAGAGCTTTGTCAAAGGACAAGAGATGGAGACTGGTTGAGATAGTTGAAAAGGCTAAATAATAAGCCGGCAAACGCATATATTTCGATATTTATCTTAAAAGATAGGAGGAATCCATTATGATACAGCAACAGAGTTTGTTGAAGGTTGCGGACAATAGCGGTGCAAAGGAGCTTATGTGCATTCGTGTTCTTGGTGGTTCATACAGACGTTATGGTAACATCGGTGATGTTATTGTTGCATCAGTAAAGAAAGCCATCCCCGGCGGTGCTGTTAAGAAGGGTGACGTTGTTAAGGCGGTTATCGTTCGCAGTGTTCAGGGTGTTAAGAGAGCAGATGGTTCAAAGGTTAGATTTGATGAAAACGCAGCAGTTATCATCAAGGACGACAAAACTCCCAGAGGAACCCGTATATTTGGCCCAATCGCCAGAGAGCTTCGTGAAAAAGAGTACATGAAGATTTTGTCTCTTGCTCCGGAGGTTCTGTAAGAGGATTTTAAACTTCGGGTTTAGGGTTTTGAGTTTCGGACGAAACGCCCGGATACGCGGAATCTACCCGTTTTGGTAAGGAATTTATAATTTCCGATTAGACTCGAAAGGAGGAAAAGAGATGCTTAAAATGCATGTTAAAACCGGAGACAAGGTAATCGTTCTTTCCGGTAAAGATAAGGGTAAAAAAGGCAAGGTGTTGTCAGTAAACCCTGCAAAGCGCACTGTTATTGTTGAAGGCGTTTCTATGGCTACAAAGCACAAAAAGCCTCGTCGTATGGGCGAAGCTGGTGGAATTATTAACCAGGAAACTCCAATTTACGCAAGTAAGGTTATGAACATTTGCGGAAAGTGTGGTGCTCCCACAAGAGTAGGCAGAAAGGTTCTGGAGGACGGAACTCATGTTCGGTACTGCAAGAAGTGCGGAGAAACATTTGGTGAATAATTACTTGAAAGGAGGTAATCTTTAATGCGACTTGAAGAACGCTATACAAAAGAAATTAAGGACGCTTTGATGAAGAAATTCTCATACAAAAGCGTTATGCAGATTCCCAAGCTTGACAAAGTTGTTATAAACATTGGTTTGGGTGAAGCAAAGGAAAATTCCAAAGCTATTGATTATGCTATGAACGACCTCGCTTTGATTACAGGTCAGAAGCCTGTTGTTACAAAGGCGAAGAAGTCTGTGGCTTCATTTAAAGTCAGAGAGGGAATGAACATCGGTTGTAAAGTTACTTTGAGAGGTGCGAAGATGTATGAGTTCGTTGACAGACTTTTCAACGCTGCACTCCCCCGTGTTCGTGACTTCAGAGGTATCAACCCCAATTCCTTCGATGGCAGAGGTAACTATTCACTGGGTATTAAGGAACAGCTTATTTTCCCTGAAATAGATTACGATAAGATTGACAAAATCCGTGGTATGGATATAATTTTTGTTACAACAGCTAAAACAGACGAGGAATCTCGTGAACTTCTTACATTGATGGGTGCTCCCTTTTCAAGGTAAGCAAGGCTGATAATAAGGATTTACCCGTTTAATCTTTAGAAATGGAGGAAATTAAAGATTATGGCAAAAAAAGCTATGATTTTAAAACAGCAGAAAGAACAGAAGTATTCAACACGTGAATACAACAGATGTAAAATCTGCGGAAGACCCCATGCGTATTTGCGTAAGTTCGGTATTTGCAGAATCTGCTTCCGCGAACTTGCTTACAAGGGTCAGATCCCCGGAGTGAAGAAGGCTTCTTGGTAAACCGTCAAAGGTTTTCTGCTGAGAACAAAATAAAAAATAACTTTAAAAAGGAGAGTCAAGTGGTTAATTAAATTTAGATACGGATAACCAAACTGACTCACAAAATCCGATAAAAAGGAGGATGAAATATGCACATCACAGATCCGATAGCAGATATGTTAACAAGAATCAGAAACGCAAACAATCAGAGACATGCGACAGTTGATATTCCTGCATCAAATATGAAAAAGGCTATTGCTAAGATTTTGCTTGATGAGGGTTATGTAAAGAATGTTGAATACATCGAAGATAACACTCAGGGCGTAATCCGTGTTACTCTTAAGTATGCTGAAAACAAGCAGAAGGTTTTGACCGGACTTAAGAGAGTTTCAAAGCCGGGTCTTAGAATTTATGCTTCAAAGGAAGAATTGCCACAGGTTCTCAAAGGTTTGGGTATTGCTATTATTTCCACATCTAAGGGAATAATGACAGACAAGGAAGCTCGCCGTCAGAATGTAGGCGGAGAAGTTTTGGCATTTATTTGGTAAGGAAAGGAGGAAGACAAAAATGTCTCGTATAGGAAAAATGCCTATTACAATACCTGCGGGTGTTGATGTTAAAATAGGTGAAAACAACGAAATTACAGTCAAGGGTGCAAAGGGAACCCTCACAGAGACAATGTCTGCTGATATGATTATCAGAAAAGAAGGCGACAGCGTTATCGTTGAACGTCCCTCAGATATGAAAGAACATAGAGCTCTTCATGGTCTCACACGCACATTGATTGCGAATATGGTTATTGGTGTATCAGAAGGATACACAAAGCAGCTTGAAATCAACGGTGTTGGTTACCGTGCTGCAAAACAGGGCAACAAGCTGGTTTTGACCTTGGGTTATTCACATCCGGTTGAAATGGAAGAAATCGAGGGCATTAAAATTGATGTTCCTCAGCCTAACCAGATTATAATTTCCGGTTACGACAAGCAGAAGGTTGGTCAGTTTGCCGCACAGGTAAGAGAAAAGAGACCGCCTGAACCGTACAAGGGTAAAGGTATTAAATATGTTGATGAATACATCAGAAGAAAAGAAGGTAAAACAGGTGCTAAGAAGAAGTAATAACTTCTGCGAGGTAGCTGCCTGACAAATTCTTCGGATGACTCATCCGCGAACAGATTTTATACTAAACCGCAAGGAGGTGCGAGTAAAATGATTAAAAAAGCGAATAGCGAAGAAGCTAGACGTGCAAGACATGCAAGAGTACGCAAAAAGATTTCCGGCACAACCGAAACTCCCAGACTTTGCGTATACAGAAGTCTTAAAAATATATATGCACAGATTATTGACGATACAACCGGCAAGACTTTAGTTTCAGCATCAACTCTTGACGCTGACCTGAAAGCGAACTACGGCGGAAACAAGGAAGCAGCAAAGGCTGTTGGCCTGGCTGTTGCAAAGAAAGCTTTAGAGGCAAACATTAAAACAGTTGTTTTTGACAGAGGCGGATATGTTTACCACGGCAGAGTAGCAGAAGTTGCAGCAGGTGCTCGTGAAGGCGGATTGGAATTCTAATTTTCCCTTTGCTGAAAAGTTCAAATTGTATTAAAGTTTTAAGTATATTGTCAATTACATTGAAAGAGGTGAAAACAAACAATGGCAGAAAGAGTTGAGATAACAAAAAAGCAGGAGCGTATTGATGCAAGTACGCTTGATATAAAAGAAAAAGTTGTTTCTCTTAATCGTGTATCCAAGACAGTAAAGGGTGGTAGAACAAGCAGATTCAGTGCCCTGGTTGTTGTAGGTGACGAGAACGGTCATGTTGGCTATGGTATGGGTAAGGCTGCCGAAGTTCCGGACGCTATCCGCAAAGGAATTGACGAAGCTAAGAAGAATATGATTACTGTACCGAGAGTAAATACAACTATCCCTCACGACGTTATCGGCGAATATGGTGCCGGCAGAGTTCTTTTGAAACCTGCTGCTGAAGGTACCGGTGTTATTGCCGGTGGTGCGGCTCGTGCAGTTTTGGAGCTTGCAGGTATCAGAGACATCAGAACTAAGTGCCTCAGAAGTAATAATCCTAAGAACGTTGTATCCGCAACAGTTCAGGCTTTGGCTGCTCTTAAGAGCGCTGAAGAGGTTGCTAAGCTCAGAGGCAAGAAGCCCGAAGAACTTTTGGGCTAATCAAAGATACTACCAAGAGAGATAGGAGGTTTTTTCCTTGGCTAACAAATTAAAGGTAACACTTGTAAAAAGTACAATTGGATGCAAGAAGGACCAGATAGCCACTGTTGAAGCACTTGGACTCAGAAAGCTTCATATGTGTGTAGAGAAACCCGACAATCCTCAGATAAGAGGTATGATTTTCAAGGTTTCACATTTGGTTTCAGTTGAAGAAGCGTAAGATATTCGCTTCACTAAATGATTTTTAAAATACAAAGAGGAGGTGTACTCGATGAAACTTCATGAATTGTCTCCGAGCGAAGGCTCTAAGAAAGATAGATTCAGAGTAGGTAGAGGTCACGGAAGTGGTAACGGAAAAACAGCTGGTAAGGGTCACAAGGGTCAGAATGCCCGCAGTGGCGGCGGTGTACGTCCCGGCTTTGAAGGTGGACAGATGCCTATTTACAGACGACTTCCCAAACGTGGCTTTACCAACATTTTTGCAAAGGAATATGTTTCAGTAAATGTTGAAGCTCTTAACAAACTGGAAGCCGGTGAAGTTACAGCTGAAATTTTGAAGGAAAACGGCATCATTTCAAAGATTTGTGACGGTGTTGTTATTCTTGGCCGTGGCGAAGTAGAAAAAGCGTTTACTGTTAAGGCTAAGCGTTTCAGCAAAACAGCGGAAGAAAAGATTATTGCTGCCGGTGGAAAGGTTGAGGTGGTATAAATGTTGGAAACAATCAGAAACGCATGGAAGATTAAGGACCTGAGAATAAAAATTCTTTACACCTTAGGTATGATCATAGTTTTCCGTCTTGGTTCCTGCATTCCTGTTCCCCTTCTTGACCCGACCTTGTTGCAAGAAATATTCAAGAACAATGACAATTCCCTTTTTGGGTTTATTGATATTGTATCAGGTGGCGCATTCCAAAATGCAACGGTATTCGCAATGAGTATCACACCATATATCAACGCGTCGATTATTATGCAGCTTTTGTGTGTTGCTATTCCTGCACTTGAAAGATTGCAGAAACAGGGCGAAGATGGCAGAAAAAAGATAGCACAGATTCAAAGACTGGGCACAGTTGTCTTAGCTTTAATCCAAGCGACAGGTCTTTATTTCTTGCTTAAGTCCTGGGGCGCTGTTACTATGACAGGTTTCTGGGCAGGATTGGTAATAGTTATTACATTCTCTGCAGGTACTGCGTTCCTTATGTGGCTTGGTGAGCAGATTACCGAGAAGGGTGTTGGTAACGGTATTTCGCTTATAATCTTTGCGGGTATCGTATCCGGTATTCCCTCTATGGGCGTAAGTCTTGTCAACTATATGAGAAATGGTGCGATGAACATTGTTGGAGTTGTGGCTCTTTTGATTGTTGCTTTGGCTGTTGTGACATTGGTTGTTATGATGAACGAAGCAGAGAGAAGAATTCCGGTTCAGTACGCAAAGAGAGTTGTGGGAAGAAAAATGTATGGCGGTCAAAGCTCACATATTCCCATTAAAGTTGCAGCTGTTGGTGTTATGCCGATCATTTTTGCTATGTCAATTATGTCATTCCCGGGAACAATAGCTTCCTTCTGGAATGTGTCGGCTACTTCCGGCGGATTCTGGGGCGGATTCCTCAAGGTGTTCTCTCCAAATCATTGGATGTACGCAGTGCTGTACTTTATCCTTATAATTTTCTTTACGTATTTCTACAGCGCAATCCAGTTCAATCCTATTGAAATGGCTAATAACATGAAAAACAACAGTGGATTTGTTCCTGGTATTCGTCCGGGACGTCCCACTTCGGAATATATAAGCAGAGTTCTTTCCAAGATTACTCTTGCGGGAGCAATCTTCCTGGGCTTTGTTGCGGTAATTCCGATTTTCATGAACCTTGGACTTAACATCCAGAACTTCTCAATTGGCGGAACATCACTTCTTATCGTTGTTGGTGTTGCACTTGAGACAGTAAATCAGCTCGAATCTCAGATGCTTATGAGACATTATAAGGGCTTTTTAGATTAAGATTTTAAAGAGGCGGTTTTGCCTCGGACTTTGCAGGGGTTGTTTTGTGCGCGTATGCGTTTGAAACACCCCTTGTGGAGTTTTTGTTGCCTTAGAGGAAAATACACTTTCCCAAAGGGTACAGAATGGAATAAAAACAAACCCAAAATGACAGAAAGGCAGTGTTGGTATATATGAAACTTATTCTTTTAGCAGCTCCGGGTGCAGGAAAAGGAACACAGGCAGAGATACTTTCAAAGCATTTTTCAATTCCTACGATTTCAACGGGAGCAATTCTCAGAAAAAACATTGCGGACGAAACACCTTTGGGTGCAATTGCAAAGAAGTATATTGATGAGGGAAAGTTTGTTCCTGACGATGTGATGATAGATATCGTTCAGGACAGATTGAATGAAGATGACTGCAAAGGAGGATTTATCCTTGATGGCTTCCCGAGAACCATTAAACAGGCAGAAGCCTTGGATAGGTCCGATATAGATATAGATAATGTTCTTACAATTGAGGTTGAGGACGAAAATATTATTTCAAGACTTTCCGGCAGACTGGAATGTAAGGACTGCGGAAGCACGTACCACAAAGAATATAAAAAACCTAAAAAGTGTGGTATTTGTGATAAATGCGGAGGTAAGCTTGTCACCCGAGCAGATGATAAGCCGGAAATAATACAGCAAAGGCTCAAAACCTACCACGAGCAAACTGAACCCCTGAAGGAGTTTTATTCCGAGAGAGGTCTTCTCAGGACTGCAGTAGGGCAGGAAGGGATAGACGATACAACAAAAGAGGTTCTGAAGGCTCTGGAAAACTAAAACCAAAGTTTAGGAAAGTTCATTATGGTTACAATCAAATCAAAGACAGAAATTGAATATATGAAAGAGGCGGGAAGAGTTACCGGAGAAACCCTTAAACTGTTGGGTTCTTTGGTAAAGCCCGGCATTTCCACCATTGAGCTTGACCGCGAAGCGGAGAAATATATCAGAAGTCAGGGCTGCACACCAACCTTTAAGGGCTATGGTGGGTTTCCGGGGAGCGTTTGTATAAGCGTGAATGATGAGGTTATCCACGGTATTCCCGGAAAAAGAACTCTCAAAGATGGCGATATTGTGAGCTTTGATGTGGGAGCGTGTTTCAAAGGCTATAACGGCGATGCGGCAAGAACTTTTGGAGTAGGAAACATTTCGCCTGAGGCAAAAAGACTGATTGAAGTGACTAAGGAAAGCTTTTTTGCCGGAATCAGGTTTGCAAAGGAAGGCTATCGCATCAGCGATATTTCAGCGGAAATCCAGAGAGTAGCTGAAGAAAACGGATACAGCGTTCTTCGTGAATATTGTGGTCATGGGATAGGAAAGAATCTCCATGAGGACCCGGAAATTCCAAATTACTTTGAGAATGGGAGAAGGGGCATAAGACTTCGTCCCGGAATGTGTCTGGCAATCGAACCCATGGTAAATGAGGGCACTAAAGAAATTTTTGTTGGCGATGATGACTGGACAGTTTATACCGAGGACGGGAAACTTTCGGCGCATTACGAAAACACAGTGCTAGTTACCAATGGGGAGCCTTGTATTTTAACACTGGTCGATTAAAAAACATAGGATTTTTCACAGGAAGGATTCATAAAATGGAAGATATAAGTTATAATCCCGGAGATATAGTTTTGTCTGTGGCGGGACGAGACCGCGGTGGGCTTTTTGTCATTGTTTTCTGCGATGGGTTATATGCGTACATTTGTGATGGGGATGTTCACAAGATTGATAAACCCAAAAAGAAGAAAATAAAGCATATAAGACCTGCAAACGGCAACACACAGTACATTGCCTCGAAGCTTGAAGAAAATTTGAAGGTTACAAACACAGAGCTTCGCAGAGCGATTTCGGAATTTGAAGAAACAAATATTTAAACATAAATAAAATATTTAGAAAGAGAGGTGAGCGAATTGGCAAAGGAAGATGTTTTGGAAGTTGAAGGTACAGTCCTTGAGGCGTTGCCTAACGCGATGTTCCAGGTAGAGCTTGAGAATGGGCACAAGATTCTTGCTCATATTTCAGGTAAGCTGAGAATGCACTATATAAGAATTTTGCCCGGGGACAAGGTTACTGTTGAGATTTCTCCCTATGACCTGACTAAAGGCAGAATAACATGGCGTGCGAAATAGTTTTGCAAGAGATACAGAGTATCGAAAATGAAAAAGACGGGTATCAGACCCAATTTATACGAAAACACTGCAAAAATCCTATGAAATTTCGGAATATTTGTTGAAAATACCCGAAGTTAAGGTTGTGAAAATACTTGACATAGTATTATGTTGGTGTTATAATGATATGGTTAGCCCTGTGCTCAAATGGGGCCAACGTAACTTTTTTAGGAGGTGAAGGAATGAAAGTACAACCTTCAGTTAAACCTATTTGCGAAAAGTGTAAAATCATAAAGAGGAAAGGTAAGGTAATGGTTATTTGTGAAAACCCCCGCCACAAGCAGAAGCAGGGCTAATCAGAATTAATCGGTTTTCCTTTATGTATGAGCAGAGTCAGGCTTACTCACCAATTTGTTTAAGCTGATGAAAGCGAAAATTCATTTTTCGTGATAAGTGAAATTCTGCTCCGCATAACACTTTTCAGAAAAAATTATTCGGAGGTGAATTAAAGTATGGCACGTATTGCAGGTGTTGACTTACCAAATGAGAAGAGAGTTGAGATAGGCCTTACCTATATTTTCGGTATAGGACTTTCAACATCCAAAAAAATCCTGGCTGCTACAGGTGTAAATCCCGACACAAGAGTTCGCGATTTGACAGAGGATGAGGTTTCCGCTCTCAGAGCTGAGATTGACAATTACAATGTTGAAGGCGACCTTCGTCGCGACATTGCTCTTGACATTAAGCGTCTCATGGAAATCAACTGTTACAGAGGTCTTCGCCACAGGAAGAGTCTTCCTGTTAGAGGACAGCGTTCAAAGACAAATGCAAGAACGAGAAAAGGCCCAAGAAAGACTATGGCCAACAAAAAGAAATAATGAAGGTTTTGAAGCTGTGTTTTTACGCATTGCGTAAAGTCCGCTAAAATCAGGAGGTGAAATTTACTATGGCAAAGGCAGTCAAGAAGACCAGACGTCGTAGAGAAAAGAAGAATATTGAACGAGGTGCGGCTCATATCAAGTCAACCTTTAACAATACAATAGTTACTATCACTGATGTTGCAGGAAATGCTATTTCATGGGCATCAGCAGGTGGATTGGGCTTTAGAGGCTCAAAGAAAAGTACTCCATTTGCTGCGCAGATGGCAGCAGAAACAGCTGCAAAAGCTGCTATGGAGCATGGCCACAAATATGTTGAGGTTTACGTAAAAGGTCCCGGAAGCGGCAGAGAAGCTGCTATTCGTGCACTTCAGGTTGCAGGACTTGAGGTTAATATGATTAAGGATGTTACACCTATTCCCCACAACGGTTGTAGACCACCCAAGAGAAGAAGAGTGTAATTGCAGGAGGTGAATTAAAGCATGGCAAGATATACAGAATCTGTTTGCAGAATATGCAGACGCGAAGGACAGAAGTTGTTCTTGAAGGGCGACAGATGTTATACAGATAAATGTGCTATAACCCGCAGAGCTTATGCTCCCGGTCAGCACGGTCAAGGAAGACGTAAGCTTTCTGAGTACGGAACTCAGCTCAGAGAAAAGCAGAAGGTAAGACGTGCATACGGCATCCTCGAAGGTCAGTTCGCTCATTACTTCGAGCTTGCAAACAAAGCAAAGGGTGTTACAGGTGAAAACCTTTTAACTCTTATCGAAAGACGTCTTGACAACGTTATTTTCAGACTTGGTCTCGCTGTTTCAAGACCTGAGGCTAGACAGCTCGTTTCACACGCACACTTTTTGGTAAACGGCAAAAAGGTTAATATTCCTTCATACCTTGTTAAGGTTGGGGATGTTATCACTGTTTGTGAGACAAGCCGCAAGAGTGCTAAGTTTGACACAATTCTGGCTTCAACAGAATCAAGACTTGTTCCAAAATGGCTTGATATGAATAAGGAAACTCTCGAAGGCAGAGTGGTTGCTTTTGCTGAGAGAGAGGATATTGATCTTCCCATTGAAGAACACTTAATCGTTGAGTACTACAGCAAGTAATAAACGCTATCGGAATTTTTGCCGCATAGGATGCGGCGGAATCTACATTATTTACACAGCCCTGATGGTGAATAATTTTTCACCGGAAAGTGAAACAAATCGTATTTCCGATTTGTGGGATAGGCAAAGACGCCAATCCTTGTGTTAAAAAAATGAGTAGGAGGGCTAAATATGATAGAAATAGAAAAACCAAGAGTTGAATGTGTTGAGCTTTCCGGCGACGGCAGCTACGGAAAGTTTGTTGTTGAACCGCTTGAAAGAGGCTATGGCACAACCTTGGGTAATTCGCTCAGAAGAATTTTGCTTTCTTCACTGCCGGGCGTGGCTGTAAACTCTGTCAAGATTGACGGCGTTTTACATGAATTTTCAACTATTCCGGGTGTATCTGAAGATGTTACAGAAATTATTCTTAACATTAAGAAACTTGCTGTTAAGCTTCATTCGGACGGCCCCAAAACAATCTATATCAACCACGAAGGTGCCGGAGACATTTGTGCCCGGGACATCAAGTGCGACTCTGATGTAGAAATTATAAACGGCGACTTACACATCGCAAAGCTCAACGACGATGCAAAGCTGTTTATGGAAATTGTTATTGACAAAGGCCGCGGCTATGTTTCTGCAGACAGAAACAAGCAGCTTATGCAGCCGGTTATCGGTGTTATTCCCGTAGACTCAATCTACACTCCGGTATCTAAGGTTAACTACACCGTAGAAAACACAAGAGTTGGTCAGATTACGGATTTTGACAAGCTTACACTTGAAGTTTGGACAAATGGTACAATTGACCCGTCAGACGCAGTAAGTCTTGGCGCAAAGATTCTTAATGAACATCTTAATTTGTTCATTGACCTTTCAGAGAGTGCGAAGAACGCTGAAATAATGATTGAAAAAGAAGAGAGCAAGAAAGAAAGAGTTCTCGAAACCACTATTGAAGAGCTTGACCTTTCGGTTCGTTCATACAATTGCTTGAAACGTGCCGGAATCAATACTGTTCAGGATTTGACTAACCGCAGTGAAAACGAAATGATGAAGGTAAGAAACCTTGGTCGCAAATCGCTTGAAGAGGTTACAGCAAAACTTGAAAGTATGGGCCTTTCGCTTAGTGCGAACGAGGACTAATCCCGAAGTCATTTCCTTCGGAATGATAAATTTGAAAGAGGTGATAGTATGGCACACCAGAGAAAGTTGGGCAGACCCACTGACCAGAGAATTGCAATGCTCAGAAGCATGACCACTTCATTCCTTGAAGCTGGTAGAATTGAAACAACAACTACTCGTGCTAAGGAAGTTCAGAAGTTGGCTGAAAAGATGATTACCCTTGGCAAGAAGAATACTCTCCACACAAGAAGACAGGCACTTGCTTTTATCACAAAGGAAGATGTTGTTACAAAGCTGTTTGGTGAAATCGCTCCCAAGTATGCTGAAAGAAACGGTGGTTATACAAGAGTAATAAAGGTTGGACCCAGACGCGGTGACGCAGCTGAGATTTCAATTTTGGAGCTCGTGTAATTCAGTATTAAAATTTTAGCGGCTCGTTTACGAGCCGCTATTTTTTTGAAAAGGAGAAGCTATTGATGAAAAAACTATGTATTTTTGATATGGATGGAACACTGGTGAATACCATTGATACCATCGCATATTTTGCGAACACAGCTCTGAAAAAATTTGGGCTTTCTGAAATTGAAACTGAAAAATACAAGATTATGGTAGGGAATGGCTCAGAAGTCTTGATAGACCGGATGTTAAATGAATTGGGTGCGAAAGTTGAGAACAAAAAGGAAATCCACAAATATTACACCGGGATATATGATAATGATTTTATGTATCTTACTGCTCCATATGATGGAGTGATTGATATGCTCAAAGAACTGAAGAAAAACGGCATACAAACGGCAATCCTTTCAAACAAGGATGACAGCACTGCAAAAAAAGTTTCAGACGTTCTCTTTGAAGAAGGCCTTGTGGACTTGTGCCTCGGTGCAAGACCGGGTGTTCCTTTGAAGCCTGAGCCTGATGCAGTTTTTGAAATAATGAAGCATTTTGGGGTGACAAAGCAGGAGTGTCTTTACATAGGAGATACTGCTACAGATATCCAAACCGCAAAAAATGCAGGGCTCTATTCAGTCGGCGTACTTTGGGGTTTCCGCGGAGAAGATGAACTTCGCGCTGCGGGAGCTGACGTTATAACATCAGATGTTATGGAAATTGCAGAAATTGCAAAAAGATAGTTTATTTAAAAAGAGACTCAAAGCAGTCTCTTTTTTATTTGCATAAAAGACAATCCTCCTTAATAAATATAAATAAACCGAGACTGCCGCTGAGGAGGAATGAATTCAAATGAGAAAATACAAAGCTGTGGTTATTGATGGGAAAAAGGTATTGAGGTCATTGACCATAACCGGGATATGTGCCATTATTATAACTCTCAGCCTGATTAACATAAGCATTGTCCAACCCGAAATTCATATAACAGACAGCATTGGCGTGAAAAACGCCCTTAACGAAATAATACCCGCACCCGAGACGATTTCAGGACCAAGAATTGGCCCAAAGGAACAATTATCCTTGGGAATAAAAAAGGGATTTACATTTCTTTTGACATTTGACCCGTGGGATAATCGCACAGCAGTTTTGGGGGCACTTCCTATTGTTAAGGTGGTAAATTCAACTTATCTTGCAAAACGCCTTGATGATTCCGCTGTGCTTGTGTACAATCCGGAAAACGCCGATCTGGGTGAAGGCTCACCTGATGTAACACCAAACGCTGCCGGGGAATATCCCATAACGGAAATAGATTCGGGACAGGCAAAGGCATTAGAGGGAACAAAAAACAAAATACTCATAAGAAATGAAACAAACTTCGGAATAAATATCGGGGAGATGCTCTCGTCTTCTCTTGGTTTTAATATGAAGGGAAGCTCTCCCAAAGTTCTTATAATTCACACCCACACAACCGAAAGCTATACTCCCGAGGGAGCAACGGTTTATTCTGCTTCATCCGGCGACAGAAGCCTTGATGCCCAGAAAAATATGATAGCAATTGGTGAAGCTGCGAAAGAGGTTTTTGAAGCGAATGGGATTTCGGTAATTCACGACAAAACTGTGCATGACCACCCAAGCTTTAACGGTTCGTATGCAAACTCATTGAAAACAATAGAAAAGCATAAAGCAAAACACCCCGAGATTTCAATTGTACTGGATTTGCACAGGGATGCATTCGTAGACGAAAAAGGGAGCAAGGCAAAGTTTGTCACCGAAATAAACGGAGAAAAGGTTGCCCAGCTGATGTTTGTGGTGGGAACAAACGCCGGGGGACTTGACCATCCGAACTGGCGTGAGAATATGAAACTTGCCTTGAAATTTCAAAACCGTATAACAGAGAAATACCCCACTCTTATGCGTGGGGTAAATTTAAGAAAAGAGAGATTTAACGGACATACTACACCCGGGAGTATGATAATTGAAGTGGGGAGCAGCGGAAACACTTTAAACGAGGCTTTAAGGGGAATTCGACTTGCCGCCGGTGAAATGGCTGACTTCCTGAATACATTAAAATAAAAAAGGCTGTAAAAAATCAAATTGGTTTTTTACAGCCTTTAACATATCATTTATAATCCGTGCATCAAGAAGTAATACTTTTTGGAATCTGTCATATAATTTGTTAGATATGTGATTTAAAGAGAAAGCGGTGAAAAAATGAATAGTTTAAAACCATATACTTACAAAATTCTCAAAGATGATATAAGGTTGCTTGAGACAACTTTTCCTGACCTTGAAGTAGGAAGCATAGGACGTTCTGTATGGGGGAATGAGCTTTATTACATACGCCTTGGTTCGGGGAAAACAAAAATGCTGTACTGCGGAGCCCATCACGGAATGGAATGGATTACCTCTGCGATGCTGATGAAGTTCATAAGAGATTTCAAAACGGAATCAAAAAAAGGCAGGGCCTTTGCCGGGTTTAATCTTGAGATTCTCCAGCGAAAAACTTCATTATATATAGTGCCCATGCTAAACCCCGACGGGGTTCAGCTTTCTGCATCAGGCCTGCCGGGTTGGCTTTCTGTAGAAGAAAAACAAAGACTATTGCGTATGAATGGAAGCGATAACTTTAAAAAATGGCAGGCAAACGCAAATGGAGTAGACCTGAATCATAATTATGATGCATTATGGAACCGTTCGAAGGCAATGGAAATGGAGTATGGAATATATGCCCCCGGTCCGACCCGGTTTTCGGGAAACCGGGCGGAGTCAGAACCCGAAAGCCATGCCCTTGCGGAGTTTACACGGAAACACGAGTTTGGGCTTGTCATAGCCTTTCACAGCCAGGGCAAGGTAATTTATCACGGCTTTTTGGGGAAAGAGCCAAATCGTTCACTGGCAATTGCCAAAGCCTTTACAAAAATTTCGCCTTACAGCCTGGATGATACTGAGGGGATAGCGTCCTTTGGCGGATACAAGGATTGGTTTGTGCAAAAATTCAATCGCCCCGGATACACGGTCGAGGTCGGTGAAGGACAAAATCCGCTGCCCATTGAACAACTTCCGAAAATATACAGAGAAACTCTGCCCATAATGCTCGGAACAATGACGGTGAATATAGAATAGTTGCGTGTTTCATGGTTGCATATAGAATAAAATTGTGTTATATTATATAGGAAAGAATTCTTTCGAAAGGACGAAAAATATGGCACAAGAAAAAACAGTTAAAATAATCGGGGCAGGACTTGCAGGTTGTGAAGCTGCGTGGCAACTTGCAAAACGGGGAATAGGCGTAAAGCTTTATGAAATGAAACCCCAAAAAATGAGCCCGGCTCACAAATCTGAAAATTTTGCAGAGCTTGTTTGCAGCAATTCTCTTCGCGCCGACGGTTTGGCAAATGCCGTGGGTCTGCTTAAAGAGGAGATGCGGAAATTGGACTCGCTCATAATGGAATGTGCGGATGCAACCCGTGTGCCGGCGGGTGGTGCTTTGGCGGTTGACCGTGACGGATTTTCAAAAATGGTAACCGAGCGCATAAAAAGTAATCCGAATATTGAAGTTGTCTCGGAAGAAGTAACAGAAATATGCCCCGATGAATATACTATAGTTGCGGCAGGACCTTTGGCGTCAGATGAGCTATCCAAAGCAATTGCAAAGCTGTGTGGTGGAGAGGGTCTGCATTTTTTTGATGCAGCAGCTCCCATAATAACCTTTGACAGCATTGATATGTCAAAGGCTTTTAAGGCTGCCCGTTACGGGAAAGGCGGAGATGATTATATAAACTGTCCTATGACCCGTGAAGAATATATTGCCTTTCGGAATGCACTTCTGTCAGCAGAAACAGCACCGGTCCACGAAGGGGTTGAAGACCCGAAGGTCTTTGAGGGCTGCATGCCGATTGAGGTTATGGCGAAACGTGGCGAAGATACCATGCGGTTTGGACCGCTGAAGCCTGTGGGGTTGACAAGCCCTCATGACGGAAGCCGTCCTTATGCGGTTGTTCAATTGCGCCAGGATAATGCCTCGGCAAGTATGTATAATATAGTAGGTTTCCAGACCCACTTGAAATTTGGTGAACAAAAACGAGTGTTCAGTATGATTCCGGGGCTTGAAAATGCAGATTTTGTGAGATACGGAGTTATGCATCGCAATACCTATATAAACTCTCCCGGCTGTCTGACGGATAATTATAACATGAAGGAATTTGAAAAAATCTACTTTGCCGGACAGATAACAGGGGTAGAGGGATATATAGAATCAGCAGCATCGGGGCTTTGGGCAGGGATATGTGCGGCTTTTCGCATAAACGGAGAAGAACCGCCGGTTATTTCTGCAAAAACAGCACTGGGCGCTTTGGCGAAATATGTTTCCAATCCTGCCATAACAGATTTTCAACCCATGAATGTGAATTTTGGTATTTTTGAAGACCTGGGCGTTCGCATAAAGGATAAAAAGGAAAAAGCAATGAAATATGCCCAGCGAAGCCTTGAAGAAATTGATGTTTTGTTATAATGTGGAACTGACTCTGACTTTCCTTGTCATTCCGAGGGAAGTGCTAACGACGAGGAATCTTAACCGAAAGGCGAGATTCTTCACTTCGTTCAGAATGACCTTCCACCCTTTGTCATTCCGAGGGAAGCGTCAGCGACGAGGAATCTCAAAATAATAAGGAGTATAAAGTATGTACTATGTTTACATTCTTACGAACAAAACAAACACAGTGTTGTACACAGGGATAACGAATAATTTGGAAAGACGACTATATGAGCATAGAAATAAAGTTCATGCTGGATTTACAAGCAAGTATAATGTAAATAAATTGGTTTATTATACTCTTGCTGATGATGTAAATGAGGCAATAGCTTTTGAAAAACAGATAAAAGGGTGGCGGAGAAGTAAAAAAATCAGCCTGATAGAATCTCAAAATCCTGAATGGAGCGATTTGGGGATTGAATTAGATTTACTGTGACCTCTTGTCATTCCGAGGTAAGCGTCAGCGACGAGGAATCTCAAGAGATTCTTCACTTCGTTCAGAATGACAGTGGGGTATGTGTTCAGAATGACAAAAGGGTAAAAATTCAGACTTGAAATATGCCATCCGAAAAGCGATATTTCTGTAAAAAAGCCCTTGAAAATTTAATTCAGTAAAAATATTGGAAAAAATTTAAAAAATTCGTAAAATTTATCCAAAACTCTTGACATAATACAAACTTAGTATTACAATATATGACATAGGAATGGATTTTTTTATCAATATATAGTTAAAACCGCATCTTTTTTGACAAAAGAATTGAAAAAGTATTACAAATCTGTTACATTTTCAAATTCGTGTTGACATATGCGGTGTATTGGTGATATAATCTGTATAAGTTAATGGGTTTATTGTGTGATTTGACGCCTGTTAACAAAACACATTACTTTCGTAAAAAAAATTAAAACAATATATTTTATTAAACAAGGAGGATTTGAGACTATGTTAAATCTCAAAAAAGTGATTGCTTCTATCTGCGTTATCGCTATGGTACTCAGCACAGTTGCTTTTGGTGCAACTTATACTGACGTTGCTGAAGACAGCGCTTACTATGAAGCAGTTGAAACACTCAACAAACTCGAAATCGTTACAGGTTACGAAGACGGCACTTACAAGCCTGAAGATGGCGTAACAAGAGCTGAAATGGCTGCTCTTATCGCTCGTATCCAGGGTTACGGTGAAACCGCTAAAGCACAGGTTGCTACATCTTTCACAGATGTTCCTGCAACTCACTGGGCTTCAGGTTACATTGCTAACGCTGCTGGCATGGGCATCATCAACGGCTATGGCAACGGAACATTCGGTCCTGAGGATCCGGTTCTTTACGAACAGGCTGTAAAGATGGTTATGGCTACTCTTGGTTACACACCTTTCGCTGAAAAGAACGGTGGTTACCCCACAGGTTACCTCGCAGCAGCTCAGAGATATGATGTATCTTTGGCAGTTGCTAACGCTGTTGTAGGCGCTGAAGCTAACCGTGGTACAGTTGCTCAGATTCTTGCTAACGCTATTGACACACCTCTCATGGTTCAGTCAAAGTGGAACACAAACGGCGAAGTTGAATACGTAATCGCTGACGGCAAGAGCTATGACTACAAGACTCTCATGAGCGAGAACCTTGGTTACGTTAAAATCCGTGGTGTTGTTGAATCTAACACTGTTTCTGATATCGCTGCTGCTAAGACAATCGATACAACAGCTGACGCTGTAATCGAAATCGATGTTCTTGACACATTCGATACAAACAACAAGGATTTCGACACATTGGTTAAGGCTTCTTCTTATGACTACATTGTTGGCGAAACAGACGCTGAGGAATATCTTGGCCGTTCAGTTATCGCTTACGTTAAGAAGGTAGACAACAAATACGAACTCATTTCTATCGCTGTTGACACAGCAAGAGACGAAGAACTCGTTATCACTGTTGACCAGTATGACACAGTTGGCACAAACGTAGTTAACTACTACAAAGATGGCGCTAACAACACAACTGAAATCAAGACAGAAGCTGGTATCGCTGTTATCTTGAATGGTGCTTACCAGGGTACAGGTGCTGCTACAATCGGCACAGTTCTTGCAAATGCTGCAAACTTCGGTGGCGCTATCACATTTGTTGATAACGACGAAGTTAAGGGTTACAACGTTGCATTCATCGACCTCGCTTCTACCGGTGTAGTTAAGAAGGTTACTGATGATGGTATCCTCTTCCACAACAATGTTACTTGGTTCGATACAAACGTAGCAAAAGAAATCGAAATCGATGCTGACGATGAAACAAAGGTATTCGTGCTCCTTAAGGATGGCGAAGCTATCGAAGTTAGCGAACTCGCTGAATGGGATGTTCTCTCAATCTATGCAGTTAGCGAAACTTCTAACCTTATCGTAGCTGAAGTTGTTGCTAACGAAGTTGTTGGCACAATCACTTCAAGAAAAGCTTCTGCTACATCTGTTGGCGGTTACGCTTACAAAGTGGCTGACGCTTGGTATGATGTAGCTACAGGCGCTTACGGTAGAGCAGACCTCGGCGTTGGCGAAGGTGGTACGTTCTACGTTGACGAATTTGGTAAGATTGCTGCATTCGTAGAAGATGCTGCTCTTGCTGGTGGTGCTACTGCTAACTACGCTTACATTGCTGGTGCTGCTTGTGAAAAGGCTGCATTTGGTGGTGCTGGTGTTGATGTTAAGCTCCAGATGGTAACAGCTGAAGGTGTTGTTGTTAAGAGCCTCAAGTCTAATGCTAGAATCGAATATGCTGCTGACACAAGAGTTGATATCGACCTCACAAGCTGGACAGATGCTAATGATGATGGTACACCTGAAACAGGTTCTACACATTACGGCTACATTACCGGTATGATTGGTGAAGTTGTTCAGTATGTTGAAAACAGCAACGGTGCTATCACAAAGCTCACAAACGCTCTCTATGACACAGACGAATTCAAAGCTATCAGCCTTGGTGGCGATGATGAAACTGACGTAGACAAGAAGTATGATGCTGAGAACGGCAAGTTCGATAACTTCGGTTATGTTGATGCTGATGCTCTCGTATTCATCATTGACTTTGACGTAGACTCTGCTGGTCCTGACGGTGCTGACATTTCTAACGCTAAGCTCGGCTCAATGGCTGACCTTGACGATGAAAACATTTACGCATTTGCAAAGGCTTACGCTGACAAGAAGGCTGAAGATTGCAACATCCTCGTTGTTTCTTACAACTCACTTGCAACATCTACAACTTCAAGCATAGCTGTTGTTAAGGAAGCTGGCGAAAGCACAAATGCTGATGGCGAGGCTATCTGGACACTTACCTACCTCATCGATGGTGAAGAAGTTACTGCTGATACAACTGCTGACGTAGTAGCTACATTTGGTACACTTCCCACAGAAGGTGACGTTCTTAAGGTTAAGGTTGGTTCTGAAGGCGTAATCACAAACCTCACATCTATCTGGAACTTTGCTACTGGTGTTAGAGACACTAAGATTGCTGCTGTAGATGGTGATGCTGTTGATAACACACCTGGTACACTTATTGATTCTGCTGGTTCATACACAACTGGACAGCACTTCGCTGGTGGCGTTGTAACAAACTACAAAGAATCTTCAACAGAAGCTACAATCGGTGGCAACACTTACAAGCTTTCAAAGGCTGCTAACGTATACGTAATTGATACAACCGGTAAGAACATCGTTATCAAGAATGGTTCTGACGGCAACTTCAAGTACTTTGAAGCTATCTATGATGCAGCTAACGACAACAAGATTGACATCTATGTTGGCGATACAAAGATCGAAAACAACAAGACAGCTGCTGAAGCTCAGGCTTTTGCTGACCATGTATATGTAAGATCTTATGACGGTAAGGTTACAGATGTAGTTATCGTTAAGGGTCCTGACATGAAGGTTAAGGTTAACGCTGACTAATCATTGTTGATTAACTAAGCTGAAATTAAAGAGACGACTTCGGTCGTCTCTTTTTTTGTTGGTTTAGATTCTTCACACTACCCTGTCATTCCGAGGGAAGCACAGCGACGAGGAAGCTCAAGAGATTCTTCACACAATCCTGTCATTCCGAGGGAAGCGATAGCGACGAGGAATCTCAACCGAAAAGGCGAGATTCTTCACTTCATTCAGAATGACAGTGGGGGATATTCAGAATGACAATGGGGAGGCAGCTCAGAATGACAATGCCCCCGAAGACGGGCAGAAAAAAAGAGCGCCTTTTAAAAAGGCGGAGGCATACAGAGAGTTGTGAACGTGGGAAGAAATTTTTTCGCAAAAATGCCGAAAATTATTCAGTTCCCGACCTTCGGCATTTTTAGTCAAGCAACCCGATATATATCGGGTTACCGAAGACGGCGGAGAAATTTTTGACGAGAGAACTAGTCTCTGTCAGGCTCTGCCTTTGGCGCAACAGTTTTTGCTCCACTTTTTCTAAAAAGTGGAAAAGAAATTGTCATTCCGAGGGAAGCGCAGCGGCGAGGAATCTCATTACAATTCCTCCGAGTTTGCTATGCTGCCCCCCGTCTCGGCTCTCGCCTCGGTCGGTGCAAAACAATTGACACCGGCAATTTGCGCCCCTTTACTACATAGGGAGCCTTTGAGATTCTTCACTTCGTTCAGAATGACAAGCGGGGGCAGTTTAGAATAACAACAGGATAAACATTCAAGTGCCATAGGTGCTCGACATTACCTATACAAAAAAGAGGCTGTGGGATTTCCCACAGCCTCTTTTAATCATTTTAATAAATTATTCTAATTCACATTTATCCTTTTTTCATTCAAAAACATATAACTATATCGCGGGGCGTTAAACATTTCGCAGAACTTGTCGCACTTGCACATAAACATATAATATATATTCAAGCCTGTGCCTTTAAGTGTCTCAAAATTACCCATGCCCTTTGAAATGATAATGTCAGCATTATTTATAAGCTCCAGACTTTCGGCGTTAATTCTTTCAATGACTGTTCCGGCGATTCCTGTTCCGTTAGCGGTAACAGAAACTATTTCATCAAGACCAACCTGATGGGCATCGTCCATTGTTGCATCGTTAAGAACGTCACGACCTCTTACTATGACGTTAATGGTTATTTCGGGGTATTTCTCTTTCAACAAGCTTATAAGAAGCTTGTCAAAAACAATTTCGCCGCAGTTGTCGGTGAGATATACCAGTCGTTTGCATTGCTTGAGCTCTTTTTCAAAATTTGAGAACTCGGCCATATCAAGGGCAACATTTTTTGTTTCGCCAATAAGTGAACGAAGCTTTTCTTCGTTTATATCTGACAAAGCACCAAAGTCAATGTAGTTGCCCGTGAAAGCATAGCACATTGCCAAATAAAGGCTGTTTTCACTCTTTTTTATTTCTTCGGCAATTTCTTCTTCGAAAGACATCAAAAGTCGGTTATACTTGGCTTTTACTGCTGAATAGTCAAAGGTGTCAATGCCGTACTTATTTTGAAGAGCAGTTATTTCTTCCATAATTTCGGGTGCAGTCATAGTTATGGGTGACTCGGAAATAATTTTAAGAAGCTCTTTAACGTATAGTGTTTTCTGCTCGTCGTCTATGTTTATTGCTTTTGTGTTTGCGTATTTGTCAAGCAAACATTTTATGCACTGGTGGTCGGTGTACAGGCTGTTCATTTCAACATCCCCCATATATATTTGTTTTTATTGTTAGACCTATCCGAGAAAAGATAGAGTATAAGCAAAGTTCCCCATTCTTGCGAATGAGGAACTTTTGGCAGGGGCAGTAGGATTTGAACCCACGACTTACAGTTTTGGAGACTGTCGCTCTACCAGCTGAACTATACCCCTATGTAAAGAGTGCTTCTAAACCTAAAAGCACTCTTTTTTAAAGTTTAATTTACGCAATACTGTTCATCTTAGCAGCATACTGGCTCTTTCTGCGAGCAGCTGTGTTTTTGTGAAGAATACCTTTAGCAACAGCCTGGTCAGTCTTCTTAACAACATTTGCGTATGCAACAGAGGCGTTATCTTTGCCCCCTTCAAGAGCTTCTTCAAACTTTTTAACAGCAGTTTTGAGCTGTGATTTGATCATCTGGTTCTGAAGAGTCTTTGTAGCGATAACCTTAACTCTCTTTTTTGCGGATTTAATGTTAGGCATGATTTCACCTCCAACTGAAAAAATTCTATATTACTTCAAGCATAATTGTTTATTTCTGCAAGTCAGCACTTAATATAATAGCACATGTTTTTTAAAAAAGCAATACTTTTTTTCAATTTTTTCAATAATTTTTTATTTCATTGACAAATTATGACCTAAAGTGTATAATTTTCTATATAATAATCAAATTTTTGGCTAACTTTATATACTTACGGGAGGGACTGCAGTGACTAATATTCCTGAGCTGTTCGGAAGTCTTGTTTTCAACGAAACGGTTATGAAAGAAAGACTTCCACGAGAAATATACAAAATCCTTAAAAAGACAATCCACGAGGGTGCGAGTCTTGACCGCCGCGTTGCGGACATAATTGCAACAGCAATGAAGGATTGGGCTGTTGAAAAGGGTGCGACTCACTATACCCATTGGTTCCAGCCTATGACAGGTGTTACTGCGGAAAAGCATGACAGCTTTATTACCCCTGCTCCCGGTGGAAATATTATTATGGAATTTTCGGGGAAAGAGCTTATCAAAGGCGAACCGGATGCGTCGAGCTTTCCCACGGGCGGACTTCGTGCCACATTTGAGGCGCGTGGCTATACTGCCTGGGACCCCACATCCTATGTTTTCATAAAGGACGGAACCCTTTGCATACCCACGGCGTTTTGCTCTTATGGTGGCGAGTCCCTGGATAAAAAGACCCCTCTTCTTCGTTCAATCGAGGCGGTAAGTCGTCAGGCTGTGCGAATACTGAAGCTTTTTGGTAAAGACGACGTGACCCGGGTTGTTCCCACGGTTGGACCTGAGCAGGAATATTTTCTTATTGACAAAGAGGTTTTTGAAAAACGCAAGGACCTTATCTATTGCGGAAGAACTCTTTTTGGTACGCCTGCCCCAAAAGGTCAGGAGCTTGAGGACCACTATTTCGGAAAGCTTAAGCCAAGAGTTTCGGCATATATGAAAGAGCTTGATGAGGAGCTTTGGAAGCTGGGTATATTGGCAAAAACCAAGCACAACGAGGCAGCTCCTGCTCAGCACGAACTTGCTCCCATTTTCACAACAGTAAACATCGCCACAGACCACAATCAGCTCACTATGGAGCTTATGAAGGTTGTGGCTGACCGACATGGAATGACTTGCCTTTTGCATGAAAAGCCCTTTGAGGGCGTGAACGGAAGCGGTAAACACAACAACTGGTCACTCACGACGAACAAGGGTGAGAATTTGTTTGAGCCGGGGAAATCTCCTCACGATAATGCACAGTTCCTTGTGTTCCTTTGTGCAGTTTTGAGTGCGGTGCACAAGCATCAGGACCTTCTCAGAATTTCGGCTGCCAGTGCCGGAAACGACCATCGTCTTGGTGGACACGAGGCTCCCCCTGCAATCATCTCAATGTTTTTGGGTGAAGAACTTGCCGGGGTTTTAAAAGCCATCAAGGCAGACAGCGACTATGAAGCTTCGGGGAAAAAGAGTATGAGGGTTGGCGTTAATGCTCTCCCTGTATTCCCCAAAGATTCCACAGACCGAAATCGAACTTCACCTTTTGCATTTACCGGAAACAAGTTTGAGTTCCGTATGCTTGGCTCAAGCGCGTCAATTGCCTGCAGCAATATTATGCTTAATACTATGGTTGCTGATGAGCTTATGCTTTTTGCTGATGAACTTGAGGGAAAGGCGGACTTTTTGGGTGCTGTACATAATCTTGTTAAGCGGATTGTTACCGAGCATGATGCTGTTATATTTGACGGCAATGGGTACTCGGAGGATTGGGTTGAAGAAGCAAAGAGGCGTGGGCTTTTGAATCTTGAGTCGACAGTTGAGGCTCTTCCCTATTATATTCATCAGGAGAACCTTGATTTGTTCAAACGCCACGGGGTTTATAACGAGACGGAGATGCGTGCCCGTTATGAAATACTGCTGGAAGAATATTCAAAGCTCGTGAATATTGAAGCCTTGGTTATGGTTGATATGGTGAAAAAGGACTACACCCCTGCTATTTCGGATATTCAAAGAAATCTTTGTGATACTATTATTGCAAAGAGAGAGGTTTGCCCCGATATACCCCTTAACACAGAAAAAACTTGCCTTATGAAGGTTTCGAAGGCGGCAGAAGAGATTTTTGAGTTGAACAATTCTCTTGATGAGGTTCTTAAGAATGTTCCCAAAGGAACTGCACTTGAGATTGCCCAATATTACAGACATGAGGTTGTTTCGAGGATGAAAAAGCTTCGTAGCCTTGTGGATGAGGTTGAGGCTGAGTCGGACAGAGGTCTCTGGCCGGTACCATCGTATGGGGATATAATTTTCAGTATAAAATAAAAAAATACGGTTGGAATATCCAACCGGATTTTTTTATTTTATGTTAGTCTTCTTTTGCTTCTTCAAGTGCCGGAGCAGATGATGCCTTAAGCAGGTCGCGGATTTCAGCCAACAGTTCTTCTTGAGTGGGAGCTTTGGGAGCTTCCTCGATAACCTCAGGTTCGGGAGCTTTTCTGAGGCTTGTTGCCTTGCTGATGCCTTTGACAATCATAAAGATTGAGAATGCGATAATCAGAAAGCTGATTATGTTCTGGATAAAGTTTCCGTAAAGAATTGCGGCTTCAGCTTTGCCTTCGGCTTCAACAGCCTCGGAAAGCACAAGCTTAAGTGCTGTGAAGTCCATACCTGCGGTGATGAAACCAAAGACCGGCATAATAATATCCTTAACCAGTGAGTTTACAATTGTGCTGAAAGCACCGCCGACAACAACGCCGACTGCCATGTCAATTACATTGCCTTTAAAGGCAAACTTTTTAAATTCTTGCCACATTTTTAAAACAACCTTTCCTGTAAATTTATACATACAGTATACCAATCAAATAATATTTTGTCAATGTGTGTCGGAAATTTGTGATACTTGCCATAGACAAACTAAAAATTTTGGTGTATAATAAATGCTTGGACAAAAAAGTTTTCCAAAGAAGATTTGATTCATATATTGAAGCCGAAATTTTGGCAGAACGGAGAAAGTTATGAAAAGAGAAGATTTGAGAAACATTGCGATTATTGCCCATGTTGACCACGGAAAGACTACATTGGTTGACGAGATGCTTAAGCAGGGCGGTGTATACCGTGAAAATCAGCAGGTCGAAGAACGTGTTATGGATAACGGAGACCTTGAACGTGAGCGTGGAATTACTATTCTTGCTAAAAATACCTCGGTGTATTACAAGGACATAAAAATGAACATAATCGACACGCCGGGACATGCGGATTTCAGCGGTGAGGTTGAGCGTATTCTCAAGATGGTTAACGGTGTTATCTTGCTTGTTGATGCAGCGGAGGGACCTATGCCCCAGACAAGGTTTGTCCTTAAAAAGGCGCTTGAAATGCAGCACAGAATTATTATCGTGGTAAACAAGATTGACAAACCCGATGCAAGGCTTGATGAAATTCCTGACGAGGTGCTTGAGCTTCTTATTGACCTTGATGCAAATGATGAACAGCTTGAGAGTCCGATTATATTCTGCTCAGGACGTGCAGGTACAGCTTCGTACAGTCAATATGAGCCAGGTGAGAATCTTGATGTTTTGTTTAAGACTATTGAAGAATATATTCCTGCCCCTGAGGGCGATGACGAGGGTGAACTTCAGATGCTTGTTTCTTCAATTGATTATAATGATTACGTTGGAAGAATGGCAATCGGCAGAATTGAACGGGGTGTTTTGAAACAGAACCAGGAAATTATGGTTTGTGATTTTCACGGAAAGCATCAGCCATACAAGGCGAAGTGCGTGAATATTTATCAGATTGACGGACTTGGCAAGACGGCTGTCGACACGGCTAAGGTTGGAGACATTGTTTGCGTTTCAGGTATCACGGATATTTCAATTGGCGACACAATTACCTCTGTGACCGCTCCAGAGGCACTTCCTTTTGTGAAAATTGGTGAGCCCACAATCGAGATGACTTTCTCGATAAACGACAGCCCCTTTGCCGGAAGAGAGGGTAAGTTCGTTACCTCAAGACAAATCCGTGACAGACTTCAAAAGGAGCTTCTTAAGGATGTTTCCCTCAGAGTAAGTGACGGGGAAACAACAGACAGCTTCCGTGTTGCAGGCAGAGGCGAGATGCATATTTCTATTCTTATTGAGACTATGCGCCGAGAGGGATATGAATTTTCAGTAAGCACACCAAAGGTTTTGTTTAAGGAAATTGATGGTGTTCGCCATGAGCCTATTGAAAAGCTTCTTATTGATGTTCCCGAAGCTTCTATGGGTGCAGTTATGGAGAAAATGGGTTCTCGAAAGGGTGAACTCATACAGATGGCACCTCAGGGCTCTGACCGTATGAGACTTGAGTACCTTATTCCTGCAAGAGGCCTTTTGGGATACAGAAACGAATTCCTCACTGACACAAAGGGTGAAGGAATACTCAGCTCGGTGTTTTATGAGTACCAGCCCTACAAGGGGGACATTACCAGACGATATACCGGTTCACTTGTGTCGTTTGATACCGGGGAAGCTGTTGGTTATGGACTTTTCAAGATTCAGGACAGAGGGGCGCTTTTTATTGAACCGGGTACACCTGTTTATGAGGGAATGATTGTTGGCCAGAATCCAAAGCTTGAGGATATGGCGGTAAATGTTTGCAAGAAAAAGCAACTTACAAACACCCGTGCTTCGGGCAGTGATGAAGCACTTAAGCTTGTTCCCCCCATTAAACTCAGTCTTGAAATGTGTATTGAATTTTTGGCAGATGACGAGCTTTTGGAGGTTACGCCAAAGAGCCTTAGATTGAGAAAAAGAATTTTAAATACTCAGCTCAGACTTAAGGACAGGTCAAAAAATAAGTAAAAACAAAGGGACCATTTTCCCTATCCCCTGAAAAAAGGGCTGTTTAAAAAGCAAAGCTTTTTAAGGCCACCACCAGATAAGGAAGTAATGGTTTTGAAGCCTGATTTTCCGTTTATGCTTCGCAAAAAAGCCTCGAAATACGTCAGTATTACGAGGCTTTT
>JAZNSG010000019.1:0-13451 GCA_045591035.1 Clostridia bacterium
AAGAGGGTTATGAACTTGTTGAAGCCCTGAATGAAAAGGATATTGAAAAGATAGCTGACGAAAGTGGAGATTTGTTGCTCCAGGTGGTTTTTCATGCACAGATTGGCAAAGAAAACGGCGAATATGATATTGACGACGTAACAGACGCGGTTTGCAAAAAGCTTATTCACCGTCATCCTCATGTTTTTGGGGATGTTGAGCTGAAAGATAGCGAGGCGGTCTTAGAAAAATGGAATCAGATAAAGAGGGATGACCGAGGTCAGACTACAGTAGCTCAGGATATGGAGGGTGTTTCAAAGGCTCTCCCTTCACTTATGCGTGCGGGGAAAATACAAGGGAAGGCTGAAAAAAGCGGGTATGTGTTTAACGGACCAATGGTTGTTGCTGAAAATTTAGCCAACATGATAGGAATTTTAGCAGATAATGAGGATATGGAGGTCGCTGAAAAATATATAGGGAAAATGTTTTTTGAATTGGTTGCGGTAGCAAAGGCCTCAAAGGTGGATGCTGAAACTGCCCTGAATGGTTACATTGAAGCATTTATAAAAGAGTTTGCAAAATACGAAGAGTGATTTTAGGAGAAGAAAAATGAGACTTGATAAATATTTAAAGGTGTCACGGCTTATAAAACGCCGGACTGTGGCGAATGAAGCGTGTGACGGGGGAAGAGTTTCGGTGAACGGGAAAGTGGTTAAAGCGTCATATGATGTCAAGGTAGGCGATGAGATGGAAATCAGATTCGGAAGCCGCACTCTTGTGATTAAAGTGACAGAAGTTCGCGAACAAGTAGGGAAAAGTGAGGCTCAGACCTTGTATGAGGTAATTTCACAATAAATTTAAAAATTTGCAGGTTCAATCCTGCAAAATATATCTCAGGTGAACATTAATAAAGGGTTGTTGGAAGGACTTTATCTTTTGACAACCTTGTTTGTTTTTCGACTAAAAATTGCACAAAAATATTGAAAAAATACTTGACAAAACCACGCAAATTTATTAAAATTAGAGTTGTATATGTATTCATGAAAAAATGCATTTTTATGAGTCATATAACCCGTTTAAAGTGTATTTCTTTTAAAAGCATTTTGCTTACGAAGTTAATTTTAAGACCAAAGCTTTGGGCTTTGGTATAACGAGGCGAGATATTCGTATTCCATTGCAGTTTGGATTGACGAGAAGCGAATATAAGCTTAAAACAGTCGGACTTTTATGTTTAAAAGCTTTTCAGAGAATTTGCCTGATTTGGTTATTCCTGAAAAATGTTCTTGTTATAATTCTTATGATTTAATCGTCAAATAAATTATTGAGGAGGTGTTAGAAATTATAGACGGATTACAGATTGCATTATTTGCAGGCATTATTATAGTTGCGTTGATTGCTTCTTTTATGGCGTTCAGATTTGGTTATTCATATCGTCGCAAGGTAGCAGAGCAAAAGATTGGTAATGCTGAAGAAGAAGCTAAAAGAATTATTGAAAATGCAAAATCAAAAGCAGTTAAAGATGCAGAAAGCTCAAAAAAAGAAAAACTTCTCGAAGCAAAAGAAGAAATACATAGAGAACGAAACGAATTGGATAAAGAAATAAAGGAAAGACGAAACGAACTCCAGAGACAGGAACGTCGTGTTCAGCAAAAAGAGGATACGATTGATAAAAAAACCCAGATTCTGGAGAAAAAAGAAGAACAGATTCAGAATAAACTTGCTGAGGTTGACGAACTGAGAGAGGAAGTTGAGAGAGTTAAAAAACTCCAGTTGTCACAGCTTGAAAAGCTCTCAGAACTCTCGGTTGCGGAGGCTAAGGATTTGCTTCTTAAACAAGTAGAAATTGACGCGCGTCACGATGCGGCGATTCTTATGAAAAATATTGAGGACCAGGCAAGGGAAGAAGCTGAGGCTAAGGCGAAAAATATTATTACCGGTGCTATTCAGAGATGTGCTGCTGACCAGGTTGCAGAGACTACGGTTTCTGTTGTTCAGCTCCCCAATGACGAAATGAAGGGCAGAATTATAGGTCGAGAGGGAAGAAATATTCGCTCTATTGAAACATTGACAGGTGTTGATTTGATTATTGATGATACCCCTGAAGCTGTTATTTTGTCGGGATTTGATCCCGTGAGACGTGAAATCGCCAGACTTTCACTTGAAAAACTCATTGTTGACGGAAGAATTCATCCCGGACGCATTGAAGAAACAGTTGAAAAAGCCAGAAAAGAAGTTGAGGCAATCATCAAGCAAGAGGGTGAACAGGCAACCTTTGATACTGGGGTTCACGGACTTCATCCTGAAATCATCAAGCTTTTGGGGCGACTCAAATATCGTACAAGCTACGGTCAGAATGTTCTTAAACATTCAATTGAGGTTTCACACCTTGCCGGATTGATGGCGGCTGAACTCGGGGTGGATGTTGCTCTTGCAAAGAGAGCCGGTTTGCTTCATGATATAGGCAAGGCGATCGACCATGAAGTTGAGGGTTCACATGTTACCATTGGTGCAGATGTTGCCAAAAAGTACAAGGAAAACGAAAAAGTTATTCACGCAATCATGGCACACCACGGTGATGTTGAGCCTAATTCGATTGCGGCGTGTCTTGTTCAGGCGGCTGACACTATTTCAGCAGCAAGAACAGGCGCAAGACGTGAAAATATTGAGTCTTATATTAAGAGACTTGAGGCACTTGAGGAAATTGCCAACTCATTTAATGGCGTTGACAAATCATTTGCAATTCAGGCAGGTCGTGAAGTTCGTATCATGGTTAAACCTGACAAGGTAAATGACGATGAGACAATCATTCTCGCAAGGGATATAGTTAAGAAGATTGAAGAAACTATGGAATATCCCGGTCAGATAAAAGTTAACGTTATTCGTGAAATGAGAACAGTTGAATATGCGAAATAAGGAGCCGTTGCTCCACGAAAAAGGCTGCTTAATTGCAGCCTTTTTCTGCAATTTAGACGCTTGAGGACAGAAGGAGAAAGAATATGAGAATTTTAACTGTGGGAGATATTGTTGCGTCAGAAGGACGTGAGTTCATATATAATAATCTTGGAAGAATAAAAAGAATTTTTAAAATTGACTATTGCATAGCTAATGGTGAAAATTCAGCGAACACAAATGGAATAACAACAGAAATCGCAAGTAATCTGCTGTACTCGGGAGTAGATGTTGTTACCCTTGGAAATCATACTTTTGCTAATCGTGAATACGCTCAGGTTCTTTCGGATATGCCCAGGGTTATACGCCCTGTTAATTTCCCTTCGGAAACTGAGGGCTTTGGATATTTTATTGATGACCTGGATACCATTCGCATAGCTGTTATAAATGCAATAGGCAGAGTGCATATGGACCCTGTGGATTGTCCTTTCAGGGCAACCGAGAGAGCTCTTAAAGAAATCGGAGACAGAGCAGACATAAAAATAATTGACTTCCATTCCGAAACTACCAGTGAAAAATTGGCATTCGGATACTATTTCGATGGCAAAGCGGATGTTGTATTCGGGACTCATACACACATTCAAACAGCCGATGAAAGGATTATGCCGGGTGGCACAGCTTATATAAGCGACCTGGGAATGACGGGCGTTCGGGATTCGGTTTTAGGGGTGAAAAAAGAGGTAATAATGAATATGTACTACACCGGAAAGAAAGCAAAGTTTGAAAAAGCTGAGGGTGAAGTATATTTTAACGGTGCAATTTTTGAGATTGACGAAAAAACGGGGAAAAAATCTATTCCCGAGAGGCTGAGCTTTTCTGCTGCTCAATTAGCTGAAATTGAAAATTGTAAAGGAGCATAAAAGTGCTTGTTGAACAAATAGAGGACAGAGTTTATTTTAAAAGTGGACTGCTTGAGAATGTCCAAAGTATTTCTCATTGCTTTACTTCCAAATTGGGGGGAGTAAGTCAGGGCAAAATCGAGGGTCTTAATTTGGGATTCCGGGTTGGGGACGACATAGATGCTGTACGTGAAAACTATAATCTCGTTGCCACGGATTTTGGGTTTCCCATTGAAAATATTACCGGTGCCAAGCAAATTCATTCAGCGTCCGTTACGGTAATAACGAAAGACTTGGTTGGGTGCGGTATAAGCAGACTTGATGAGGTTTTTGAGACGGATTCATTGGTTACAAACCTCAAAAATGTTCCTTTGACGGTTTTTTATGCCGATTGCGTACCAATCTTGCTTGTTGATGAGGTGCATAGCGTAGTGGCGGCAGTACATTCGGGCTGGAGAGGAACGGTGGCGAAGATTGCAAAGCACACAATTGAAGTGATGATTAAAGAATTTGGATGTGAGCCAAAGAATATTAAAGCGGCTGTCGGACCGTCTATCGGCAAATGCTGTTTTGAGACAGGTGCTGAAGTTGCCCTTGAATTTGATGAAGATTTAGCTATTAGGCAAAAGGACGGAAAATTCAAAGTCGATTTATGGGAAGCAAACAGCAGAATATTGAGAAGTTGCGGTCTGCTTTCAGAAAACATTGAGATTCTTGGCATCTGTACAGTTTGTGAGAAGGATAGGCTTTATTCCTATAGGATGCACAAGGAACAAACGGGACGTATGGGTGCGTTCATAGAGATTAAATAAGATTTGAGGTGAAACTGATGCTGAAAAGAATGCTGTCAATTTTACTTGTAATTGGAATATTTCTTTTGTGTGGTTGCTCCGGCAAAAGCGGAAGCTTTTGGGGAAAGGATGATGCCGCTCAGCAAAATGAAGCCGGTGTAATTACATTGTTTTCATACAAGCCCGATACACTTTGCCCAATTGCCAGTAACAATCAGGCAAATATCAGGATGCTTGACATTGTATATGAGGGATTGGTCTCTTTGGATGAGTCTTTGATTCCGAAT
Organism: Clostridia bacterium; assembly: GCA_045591035.1. Classification (GTDB taxonomy): domain Bacteria; phylum Bacillota; class Clostridia; order Monoglobales; family Monoglobaceae; genus SIG440. The sequence goes on from JAZNSG010000019.1 coordinate 4,846, forward strand.
CCTTGTCTGGCAACTGATTGGAGTGTTTCTCAGGATGGCCTCAGCTGGACGGTTAATTTGAGAAAAGACGTAAAGTGGCATAGCGGTGAAGCCTTTGTGGCAAATGATGTAGTTTACACTGTAAACAGCATAAAGAACCTTGAAAGCTCTCCCTATTTATATAATGTCTCAAGAATTTCAAATATAGCGGCAAAGGGGCAGAATCAGCTTGTTATAACTTTGGATTCACAAAATGTGAATTTTATGAATCTTATGTACTTCCCCATAATAAAAAGTGGCGGCGCACTAAATACAGAGAACTTTAAGGTGGATGGTACCGGACCCTACAAATATGAGGCTGAAGGTGAGGGTAGTACACTTCATCTGACTGCAAACGATAACTGGTGGGGTGGGGGACCCATTTCGTCGACTATTAATGTAAAAATTATGCCAAACAGTGACACTGCTCTATATGGATTCAGTTCATCCGGCGTGGATTTGGTACCTGCGGATAATCTGGACTGGGGGAAATTTGTTGACCCGGCGATTTCTTCCTATGTGTCTTTTCCTACACCTGTTTACAACTTTTTGGGCATAAATCATACAGACAGCTCTCTTAAACACAGTGAACTTCGAGAGGCAATATCTTTGGTGATTGACAGGGAAGCGCTTGTTCAGGAGGCTATGACCGGATACGCCACTGCGGCAAATACCCCCATACGCAAGGAATGGTATGCATATGGTAACCAAGCATATACCCATAAGGTTGACACAGAGAAAGCAAAAGCTGTTCTTGAAGATGCGGGGTGGGTTTTTGAAGCAGGAATGTACCGGAAATTTGATGGTGAAAACAGCAGCGTTGCTGCCTTTGAAATATTGGTCAATGAAGGGAATTCTGTTCGTGAACAGATAGCTGATATGCTCAGTACAAAGCTCAGTGGTTTTGGGATAAAGGTCAATGTAACCAAACTGCCTTATGAGGAGTATTTGTCAAGAATATCGGAAGGTGAATACGATGCCTTTGTTGGCAGTATGTCAATTTCTCCCGACTTGAATTTCTCCGGAATTTTTGGTGAAGGAAATATTTTTGGCTATGAAAATGAGGAAATGTTTTCTGTTATATCCGGGATTCAAGGCAAGAAAACCGAAGAGTCACTAAAAACAGCATATGCTGAGTTTATCAATTTGTTTGAACAGACGAACCCTGTTGTTGGGCTGTTTTTTGAAGATTCTGTTATGCTTCACACAAAGCTTCTCAATCCTGAAGAAATAAAGCCTTCGTACTTTGATGTTTATAAAGGTATCGAAAGCATGAAAAAGGGAGAGGCATAAAGTTGGGAAGAACAATAATACATCTGGACATGGATGCGTTTTTTGCTTCGGTGGAGGTCAGGGACAACCCGAGCCTTGCGGGAAAACCATTGATTATCGGGGCATTGCCAAATGAACGAGGGGTTGTTTCGACCTGCAGCTATGAGGCAAGACGCTTCGGAGTACACTCCGCTATGAACATAAAAGAAGCTTATCGAAGATGCCCAGACGGGATATATATGCATGGCAATATGAAAAAGTATGCTGAGGTGTCACAACAAATCCACCAAATAATGCTGAAGTATACGGATGTTATTGAATTTGTTGCATGTGATGAGGGTTATATGGATGTTACCCATTCGTTGCGTATTTTTGGTGATGCAGAAAAAATTGGGAAAAGCTTGAAACGTGAAATATTTGAAGAAGTCGGTCTGACCTGTTCGGTTGGGATTTCCTATTCAATGATGGGAGCCAAGATTGCCAGTGAAGAAAAAAAGCCTGATGGATTTTTTGTGATACCGGACAAAGAAACCCTTGTGGATTTGATAAAGGACCGCAGCGTGAGGGTTATACCCGGAATAGGTGAAAAAACTGCCAAAAGACTGCGGATGATGGGGATTGCGACCGTTTCGGATATCATTAATATGCCGGAGGAAAATATGTCAATTCTCGGTGTGGTGGGCAGAGAATTAAAGTCTTTAGCGGAGGGTATAGACGAAAGAATGGTTGTACCATATTCTGAGGCAAAGTCTATTGGGCGCGAACATACTTTCCAAAAGGATGTAACAGATATTAATACTTTGAAGGATACGTTGCTTTTGCTTTCTCGGGATGTGAGCTTTAGTGCAAAAAGAGAAGGCGTATGGGGAAGAACTGTTACTCTCAAGCTCAAATTTAAGGATATGCATACGATTACCCGTGCTCTGAGTACACATGCGACAAATTCTGCAAAAGGTATTTTTGAAAGTGCAGAAGAACTGCTTGAAAGACTGCGACTTTCAGAGCCGGTGAGGCTTGTGGGAGTTTCGTTGAGCCATTTTCAAAAGGAAAAGAGAAAAGAATGTAAGCAGTTATCCTTGTTTGACGGAGAATCAGATGAGAAAGAGAACGAAAAAGCTGATGCTTTGGAGGATATAGTATATGCTCTTCATACGAAATATGGCAGGGGCATTGTGAAAACAGGGAAAGAGCTTGAAATAATAAAAAAACATAGTAAAAATATCACACAGTCTGAAAAAAAATAAATGCCGCACAGCGGCGGAACGGAGAACAAAGATGAAACTGACAGAAGTTAAAGAAATTTTAGATGCAGAGGTCCTGACGGGAGAAGAATTTCTTGATGAAGAGGCAGCCTCTGCATTTGGAAGCGACCTTATGAGTGATGTCCTTGCGTTTGTGAACGAAGGTGTGTTACTTCTTACGGGGCTTGTGAATCCTCAGGTTGTGAGGACTGCTGAGATGATGGATATTCCGGCAATAGTGTTTGTCAGGGGCAAACGTCCTGACGAGAGTATTCTTCAACTTGCAAAATCAAAGGATATGGTAATAATGACTACTGAAAATACCATGTATGTTGCTTGTGGAAAATTATACAGCAACGGCCTGATGGGTGAAGACAAGGAGAAGTGATATTATGGCAGAGATTATGAAATTGCACTATACGGTAGATGGTGATGATTTTACCCGTGCCGGTGAAACCTCAAGCAAGGTGAAGAAAACCCTGAAACAGCTTGGGTTTAGCCCTGACGTTGTGAGACGAGTGGCTATTGCTATGTATGAGGGTGAGATTAATATGGTTATTCACGCAAATGGCGGGGATATTGATGTTGATATTTCACCGGATGAAATAGTGATATATATGAAAGATACAGGCCCGGGGATACCTGATATTGAAAAGGCTATGCAGGAGGGGTATTCCACGGCTGACCAGAATGTACGTGAACTTGGTTTTGGTGCAGGTATGGGTATTCCGAATATGAAAAAGTATTCAGATTCTATGGAAATTGATACAAAAATAGGGGAAGGTACTTGTGTTAAGTTGATTATAAGAGTGAAAGGATGATAGTTGTGGAAAAATATTGGCATTCTGTCACACTTGACAGAGATTTGTGCCACGGCTGCACTCATTGTTTAAAGAGATGTCCAACTCAGGCAATCCGTATTCAGGGCGGAAAAGCAAAAATACTTAAAGAGCGCTGTATTGATTGCGGTGAATGTATAAGGGTTTGTCCCTATCGGGCAAAAAAAGCCGTAACAGACAGCCTAGAAATGCTTGATGAGTTCAAATATAATGTGGCACTTGTTGCACCGGCATTTTACGGACAGTTTTCAAGAACCGAGGATATTGACACAATGCTTACCGCGCTGATCAACCTTGGGTTTGATGATGTGTTTGAGGTGGCTCGTGGTGCACAGGTGATTACACAAAAAACAAATGAGCTTTTAGAGACGGGAGAGCTTTTAAAACCCTCTATTTCCTCTGCATGTCCGGCAGTGCTCAGGCTTATCGCCATAAAGTTTCCAAGTCTCATAAACAATATAGTACCACTCAAATCGCCTATGGAGGTTTCTGCAGCTCAGGCACGTTTTGAGGCGGCTCAAAAGACCGGATTAAAACCGAAAGAAATAGGCATATTTTTCATAAGCCCTTGTGCAGCAAAGGCTACATTTATAAAAGGCGGATACACGGTAAAAAAATCCGATGTTGACGGGGTTATTTCAATCAAAGATGTTTGCATAAAAATGTCGAGACTGTTCAGCAAAATTGAGGAAGTAAAGGACCTTCACGAATCAGGCAGTGAGGGCATATTGTGGGCAACAAGCGGCGGCGAGGCGGAGGCAAGTTGTGCTCAGCGACATATTGCAGTTGATGGAATACATAATGTTATAAAGGTTCTTGAAGAGATTGAAGACGGCAAACTTGATGATATTGAATATGTTGAGGCACTTGCTTGTCCCGGCGGCTGTGTAGGCGGTCCACTTACCACGGAAAACAGTTTTTCTGCAAGGTCAAAAATTCAAAGAATCTGCAAAGGCATTGAGAAAGACGGAAGAACCTTCCCTTGCGAACAGAATATGTTCTGGGACAGCGCAATGGTTTATCGGCCTATTATGAATCTTGATGATGATATAAATGAGGCTATGCGGAAGATGAATCTGATTGAAGAGCTTTACGAGAGCTTTCCAAAGCTTGATTGCGGCTCTTGCGGTTCACCAAGCTGTCGGGCTTTGGCTGAGGATATTGTTCGCGGTTATGCAAAAGAAACAGACTGTATTTTTAAGCTGAAAGAGAAATTCAGTGAGCTTACAAAAGAAAATGAATAAAGAAAGAGGGGAAAGAGATGACTGTTAAAGATGTAGCGGAAAAGCTTGGTGTTGATTTTTACACTTGTGAGGACCTGGCCGAGAAACGAAATGTAGAGGGCTGTTACATAGGAGACCTTTTGAGTCTTGTGATGTCCAAGGTTGAAATGGGTAATATATGGATAACCATACAAACAAACATTAATATAGTTGCGGTTGCAGCCCTGGCGGAGGCTTCGTGTATCTTAATAACAGACGGATTTATGCCCGACAAATCTACCATTGAAAAGGCACAGGAACAGGAAATTATCATACTGGGCGGGGACATAACTGCCTATGAGGCGGCGGGGAAATTGTCGCAGATGGGTATATGAGGCTTTATTACGACCTGCATATTCATTCCGCACTTTCCCCTTGTGGCGATGAGGATATGACGCCTAATAACATAGTAAATATGGCATATCTTCAAGGTCTTGATATTATTGCTTTGACAGACCACAACTCCGCCCTAAATGTTCGTGCTGCAATGAAGGTTGCAGAGGGCAAAATAAGGGTGATTCCGGGCATTGAGGTCACAACGGCAGAGGAAGTTCACACTCTTTGCTATTTTCCGGATGCAGATTCTGCTGAAGATATGGGTGAGTTTTTGAAAAAAAATATGCAAGGTATAAAAAATCGGCCTGAAATATTTGGAAGACAGCTGATTATGGATTGTAACGATGAGATTGTTGGTGAAGAAGATGAGCTGCTTGTCAGTGGTGTTAATCTGGATATATACCAGGTTGCTGAAGCTACGAGGGAGAGAGGCGGTATATTTGTTCCGGCTCATATAAACAAGCCCAGCTACAGCATCACGTCAAATCTCGGGTTTATGCCTCCCGATTTAGAATATGATGCGTTGGAAATTTCAAAAAGCGGTCTTGAGGAATATTCAAAGATGTATCCAAATAGTTTCATTTTTACGAGTTCGGATGCCCACTATCTTGAGAATATTTCAGAGAAAACCTTTTTTGTTGAAAAAACTGACAATATGACGGAAAAATTGTATAATTTTTTGTGCAGTTTTTAATAGGGAAATTTCTTTAAAAGGTAGATTTTTAATTTAAAATTTGGTATAATTGTTTATGTGCGTTATAATGTCAAAAATTTAACACACTAAATATCAGAACCCGATATTTTTTAAGGTTTTGATATGAAATACGAAAAATAATCAAAATCCTTTTCAGGATTTGAAAGCATAATTTAAGGTAGGAGGTTTAGTCGCAAATGGAAAATAAAACACTTCCATTCAATGGGACAAAAGAACAAGAACAGCAGCTTATGGCTGTTATTGCTGAGTACAAGGATCAGAAAGGTGCTGTAATACCCGTGCTTCATAAAGCACAAGAAATTTACGGGTATCTTCCCATTGAGGTACAAGAAATGATTTCTGAGGGTCTTGATGTTCCCCTTGCAGAGATTTATGGTATAGTAACATTCTATACTCAGTTCTCACTTAATCCTAAGGGCAAGTATCATATAGGTGTGTGCCTTGGTACTGCTTGTTATGTTAAGGGTTCAGGAGACATTCTTGAAAAGATTAAAGAAATTTTGGGAATAGATGTTGGAGAGTGCACTCCTGACGGACTTTTCTCTATTGAAGCTACACGTTGTATCGGTGCTTGTGGTCTTGCCCCTGTTTTGACAGTTAACGATGATGTTTATGGTCGTTTGGTTGTTGATGATGTTGCCGATATTATTAAGAAATATCAAAACTAATAATGAGAGAAATATCTCTACATATTCTGGATATTGTCCAGAATTCGGTTGTTGCAGGTGCAACGAAAATCGGGGTTGATATATGTGAGGATACGACGAATGATACATTGACAGTGACTATCACTGATAATGGCTGTGGGATGTCGGAGGAATTTTTGAAAAAGGTGGTTGACCCATTTACAACAAAACGTACAACACGAAAGGTTGGACTTGGTATTCCCCTCTTTAAATTGGCGGCAGAAAACACTGGAGGAAGTTTTGAGATAAAATCAAAGCTTGGCGAAGGTACTGTTGTTAAAGCCGTTTTCGGACATAGTCACATTGACCGTCAACCCCTTGGGGATATGGCAGAGACTATGCTTGGGCTTTTTACATCCTATGAAAACATTGACTTTTTGTATCGCCACGGATTGAACGGAAATTTATTTGAGGTTGATACAAGTGAGCTCAAAAATGTGCTTGGAGATGTTCCTTTTTCAACACCCGAGGTTTATTTATGGCTTTCTGAGTATTTAAAAGAAGGCGAAAACGAATTGAAATTATAAAATGGAGGTATAAACAATGAAAAGTTTGGCTGAACTTGAAGCAATAAGAAACAAAGCTAAAGGCTCTGTTACTTTGAGAAAAGATGACCATGCTGTACGTGTGGTTGTTGGTATGGCTACCTGTGGTATTGCTGCAGGGGCAAGACCTGTTATGGCTGCGATTATGGAAGAGGTTGCAAAGAGAAACCTTGAGCATGTGGCAGTTACGCAGACAGGTTGTATCGGCGTATGCCGCCTTGAACCCATCGTTGAGGTTATGGTTCCCGGCGAAGAAAAGGTTACTTATGTAAAGGTTGATCCTAAAAAAGCTGCTGAAATTGTAAGCGAACATATCGTTAACGGCAGAGTAGTTACAAAATACACAATTGGTGCTGCGGAATAATTAAACAGCTCAGAATAAAAACTTAGAAAGGTTTGGTGTTTAAACATGGATATGGTTAGAGGTCATATTCTTTGCTGCGGCGGTACAGGCTGTACCTCATCCGGCTGTGATGCAATTATCAAAGAGATGGAAGCACAGCTTGCGGCACATGATTTGGAAAAAGAGTTTAAAGTTATAAAGACGGGTTGCTTTGGCCTTTGTGCTTTGGGACCGATTATGATTGTTTATCCTGAGGGCGCATTCTACAGCAGAGTTACTCCTGAGGATGTTAAAGAAATCGTTGAAGAACATCTTGTTAAAGGTAGAGTTGTTAAGAGACTTCTTTATGCTGAAACAGTTGAAGAAGATAACATCAAGAGCCTTAACGAGGTTGATTTCTACAAAAAGCAGATGCGTGTAGCTCTTCGTAACTGTGGCGTTATAAACCCTGAAGATATTGAAGAATACATTGCTATCGATGGTTATCAGGCTCTTGGTAAGGTTCTTACAGAAATGACTCCTCAGGAAGTTATTGATGTGATTAAGGACTCAGGTCTCCGTGGTCGTGGTGGCGGCGGCTTCCCCACAGGTATGAAGTGGCAGTTCACCTACAATTCACAGAGCGATCAGAAGTATGTTGCATGTAACGCCGACGAGGGTGACCCCGGTGCGTTCATGGACAGAAGTATCCTCGAAGGTGACCCCCATGCAGTTATCGAAGCAATGGCTATCGCAGGCTATGCAGTAGGCGCAAATCAGGGTTACATATACATCCGTGCAGAATATCCTATTGCAGTTAAGCGTCTTGGCATAGCTATCGCTCAGGCAAGAGAATACGGACTGCTCGGTAAGAATATTTTCGAGACAGGCTTTGACTTTGATTTGGAAATTCGTCTTGGTGCAGGTGCATTCGTTTGTGGTGAAGAAACTGCTCTTATCACATCAATCGAAGGTCATCGTGGCGAACCCCGTCCCCGTCCTCCGTTCCCTGCAGTTAAGGGTCTCTGGGGCAAGCCTACTATCGTTAACAACGTTGAAACATACGCTAATATCGCTCAGATCATCCTGAACGGTTCCGATTGGTTCAGATCCTTCGGTACAGAAGGTTCTACCGGTACAAAGGTATTCGCCCTCGGCGGTAAGATCAAGAATACTGGTCTCGTTGAAATTCCCATGGGTACAACACTTCGCGAAGTTATCGAAGAAATCGGTGGTGGCGTACCTAACGGTAAGAAGTTCAAGGCTGCTCAGACCGGTGGTCCTTCCGGCGGATGTATCCCTGCTTCTCTTATCGACACTCCCATTGACTATGACAACCTTATCAAGATCGGTTCTATGATGGGCTCCGG
>JAZNSG010000020.1:0-2764 GCA_045591035.1 Clostridia bacterium
GAACCGTCAGTACAAAAGACACCAAAAAGAGCATTACATTCTGTTTTGTAGACGCTATCATCTGCTTTAAGACAAGCAGGATTTTTGTGTTGCCTCTGGTTTCTTCAAGCGGAAAATAATTTTTCTTTTTGTGTTTTGAACTGGTGTTACCTCTTAAGCCGTCAATAGGCTGAGTTTTCTTGATTTTTCGTGCAGATATATATGCGAAGAACGCAACAACACCGCAAAGAATACAAGCCACACATACAAAACTCAGCAAATCAAAACTGACAGCAAAGGAAAAACCTGACTGAACAGTAAGCACCGAGCAAAGCACAGGAAGCAAAGCGTAAGACAGACCAACGCCGAAGATTGCAAATAATAGCGAAACAATAGCATAAGGCAGTGTGATACTCGCTACAATCTGAGCACTTGTGTAACCCAGAGCTTTGAGCACGCTCATATTCGTAATTTCGGACTCAATGGCATTTTTCACTTTGAAGTTACTAAGGAACACGCTGACTGCAAGGATGATTAGTGCAAACGCAGCTAAAATCAAAACAAGCAGGTCCGTAACCATTGTTCGTGTACCCTTTACGCTTTCGCTGTCTAGGATTGATAAAGCCATAACACCTTTGTTCTCAATTGCTTTGCTGACATCATCTTTCACTTCATCAAGGCTTGCATCGCCCTTTACGCTCATTGAATATTCAACCACAGCCTTGTCACTATAAGAATCCGCAAGCTCTGCAAACTCTTCTTCTGGTAAATATGCACACAACAAACCCGAGCCGTAGTTGCCGTACTGCATTTCTTCAATTACACCTGCTACTGTGAAACTATGGGATTTACCTTCAATTACATAAATGATTTCGTCACCCAAAGCAAATCCGCCAAAATTAGAAACATAAAGCGGAATATAGATTGGATTGTCAACATCATTTTCACTTTCACTCACAACCTCAAAATTGTTAAGAGTACGCTTATTGTCAATGTTATAAAACACTGTGTTCATTGAAAAATCTGCACCATTGAAATCCTTGACAGTAGCTTCTGTCATGATAGCAGTATGGCTTTCAGTTTTCTCTACATTTTCGATTTCATCAATTGCTTTTTCAAGTTCACTGTTGCTCTGAATCTCGGGAACAATTGCATTGATTGTTGCAGTGCTTAGTTCTTCAAACTTTCCATCATAAGCGCTGTCTACCTGACACAATAAAACCACCGCACAGTTCAATATTAGAGCAGTTATCAGAATGATAACACCAAAAGATATAAAGGATGATTTCTCCTTTTTTAAGTTGTATAAAATCTGATTTGCTATTTTTTTCATATTACCATCCCATCTCCGTTAAAAAGTTATTGAGCTTTGTTTCTCGTTCTTTACTGTCATTTGTATAAATACCCAGATCACACTCACCGTATATCTTGCCGTCCTTAACATACAACACGCGATTGCCTCTTAAAGCTGTTTTTTTGTCGTGAGTTACCATTATAATGCTCTGACCAGCACCATGAAGTTTTGTAAAAACATCAAGAACTGCTGTTGAGTTATTTGAGTTCAGTGCCCCTGTTGGTTCGTCAGCAAAGAGAATCTTGGGTTTATTTATAACCGCCCTTACAATGCCTGCTCGCTGAGCCTCACCGCCCGACACTTGGGATGGGAACTTTTTGCGTGTTATCTCAGGAATATTAACAAGAGCAAAAAGCTCGTTGGCATATTTCACGGACTCCTTCTTGCCCGCTTCTGACAATGCACTCGCTGTAAGCACGTTATCCATAAGGCTCATCTTATCCAGAAGATAAATCTGCTGGAAAACAAAACCACAATTCTTTCGTCTAAAAACAGCAAGTTTATCATCATTTAAGGATGTAATTGTTTTTCCGTTCCAAACAACCTCGCCAGAGGTGGGTCTGTCCATTCCCGAAAGAGAGTACATAAGTGTGGATTTGCCTGCACCTGAACTACCCATAATTACTGTGAAGTCACCCTTATATATATTAAGGTCCAGATTTTCAAAAATTGTCTGCTCTGTGTCACCTGTGATAAAACTCTTTTTAAGTTTCATTGCTTTGATAATGATTTCTTTTTGGTTGCTCATACTAATACCTCCGTAAGCGTTTTGATTTACACTCACACATTACACAAAACGAAGATGTAGCACCACCAACACCTGTTTACAAATACCAAAAGCGGACGCTACTTTCCGTAGCATCCGCTTAAAATCAAGGTTTTCTAATTATTTTTCCTGCCTTTTCCCTTTCAAAGACAGAGGAAAATTCAAATTTACGCCTTCCTTACAACCACCGTCACCGTAAAACTCTCTTCACCGCTCTTGGCATAAACTTCCCCGTCCATTTTACGCATCAATGTCTTACAAATATATAACCCAAGGCCGTTTCCTTTTACACCGTGACTGTTACTTCCCCTGTAAAAGGAATCAAAAAGGTTCGGCAGTTCCTCATCTTTTAACTCATTGCCGGAATTCTCAATATGAATTAACTTGCAGTCTTCTTCATCCTCAAATGTAATGCGGACACTTCGGCCATCGCCGTATTTGATGGCATTCTCCATAATGTTTTGAAGAACTTCAATTAAGCGGTTCTGATCGCCTTTTAACAGACATTCATCAAAGTTCTCCACCGCAAAATCCATATGAATTACCGATAATTTCTCCCGGTAATACGCCTGAATCGAATCAACAACTGCAGACAAATACACTTCGCCATTCTTCACTTCCAAATTTAAGAAATCTTCTCTGGACGCAGTTACAATTTCATCTAC
>JAZNSG010000021.1:0-34674 GCA_045591035.1 Clostridia bacterium
TTGCTCATCTTGAAGAAATATGCTTCTTCATTGCCTTTGTGAACCTCTCTGCCACAATCCGGACACTTTCCGTCAACAAGCTGAGTCTCGGTCCAGAACGACTCACAAGGCGTACAATACCAGCCGGTATATGAGCTTTTGTAAATATCGCCCTGTTCATAAAGCTTCTTGAAAATCTTTTGTACACTTGCTACATGATAGTCATCTGTAGTTCTTATGAACTTGTCATAGGATGCATTCATAAGGTTCCAAATATCCTTGATTTCACCGGCTACGCCATCAACATAGGTCTGTGGTGAAATCCCGCTTTCTTCTGCAAGTTGCTGGATTTTCTGGCCGTGTTCATCTGTACCGGTAAGGAAAAACACATCATATCCCTGGTATCTCTTGAAACGTGCAATTGCGTCAGCAAGAACAACCTCATAGGTGTTACCTATGTGAGGTTTCCGTGAAGTGTATGCAATAGCAGTAGTCAAATAAAACTTTTTCTTTTCCATAATTTATATCCTGTCCTTTTCAAATAGTATTCTTTATGAATTCTGTGATTTTAATCACAGTCAGGCTCCATATTATCAATATATTCGTTATTTTTGCCAAAAGGTACACCAAAATGCTCATAGCCAAGGCGGGTAACCATTCTTCCTCTGGGGGTTCTGCTCAAAAATCCAATCTGCATCAAAAATGGTTCATAAACATCCTCAATTGTTGTACTTTCTTCACCAACAGTTGCAGCTATGGTATCAAGGCCAACGGGCCCGCCGTCATAATTGTTGATAATTGAAAGAATCATTCGTTTATCTGTGGCATCAAGCCCGAGCTTATCAACCTCAAGCATTTTGAGTGCAAAATCTGCAACCTGGTCAGTTATGACTCCACTTGCCTTTATCTGAGCAAAATCTCTGACTCTTTTCAAAAGCCGGTTCGCAATTCTCGGGGTACCACGTGAACGGGATGCTATTTCTGCTGCTCCGCCACTTGTTATTTCTATCCCTAAAATCCCTGCACTTCTCACTATAATTTTTTCAAGGTCCTTTGGCTCATAAATCTCAAGTCGGCTTATAACACCAAAACGGTCTCTTAGCGGAGCTGTGAGTGCCCCGGCTTTTGTTGTAGCGCCGATAAGAGTGAACTTGGGCAAATCAAGACGTATGGACCTTGCTGATGGGCCCTTGCCGATAATTATATCAAGTGCTCCATCCTCCATAGCGGGATAAAGAATTTCTTCAACGCTTCGGTTAAGCCTGTGAATTTCATCAATAAACAAAATATCATTTTCAGACAGATTGGTCAGAAGAGCCGCCAAATCCCCCTGCTTTTCAATTGCAGGCCCCGAGGTAATCCTGATGTTTACTCCCATTTCGTTTGCAATTATCCCCGCAAGAGTCGTCTTGCCGAGACCGGGCGGTCCGTAAAGCAAAACATGGTCCAGCGATTCGCCTCGTTTTTTTGCCGCTTCCATAAAAATTTTCAGGTTTTCCTTTACCTTTTCCTGACCGATATAATCCTCAAGAAGCTTTGGTCTCAGGCTATATTCAATTTCGTTGTCTCCGCCGACTTCACCGGCAGAAACTATTCTTTCATCAATCTCAAAATCCATAACAAAGCCTTAACCTTTCATCAGATTTTTTAGTCCGACCTTTACAAGCTCCTCCACAGAGCCCTGTGCACCGGACAAAGCACGTTTTGCCTCTTGAGCAGAATATCCAAGAACAACCAACGCCGACACAGCTTCATCTGTTTCACTGTTTCCGCCATGATAAACCTCAACCACTTCATCCGAGGAAACACCCCCAAGGTCAACGTCACGAAACTTGTCTTTAAGTTCAAGAACAATGCGTTCGGCACCTTTTGAGCCAAGGCCCGGAGTTTTACTTGCAATATACTTGAAATCATTGGTCACAATACAAAGGGCAAACTTTGACGGAGAAATGTTAGAGAGCAAAGAAATTGCGGTTTTTGCCCCCACCCTTGAAACTCCGATAATCATTTCAAAAAGCTCAAGCTCTTCAAGGGTAGAAAACCCATAAATATCAAAAATATCCGTAGAAGCCTTAAAATTTGAATAGGTAAAAAGCTTAACAAATTCACCAACTTCCCCAAGACTTTCCAGTGTCCTCGTACTGGCATAAAGCTTATAGCCCACACCGCCCGCATCAACAACTGCAAAGCTCTCGGTTTTCATGGCTAAAGCACCCGATATATAATAAAACATAGCTCCGCTTCCCCCATCTTTCAGCAGGAAAAAGTTACATTCTTCCCCACTTTAAAATACAGTTAGTATTATTATACTATCTTTTTTATAAAAAATCAAGTAAAAGCACCCTTTCATTTATAAAAAAACTGCCGACCCAAAAATTTGGGTCGGCATATATGTTTCTTTTCTTTTTATTAGAAATCAACCTCTGTGTCATAGTAACAACATTTCAAAAGCTTTTCCATCTGTTCTTCGTTTATGCATCTGGGGTTAGATCCGGTACAAGCATCAGCTACTGCATTCTTTGCAATTTCAGGAAGTCTTTCAAGGAAAATTTCTTCTGGAACAAATCCTGCTTCGCAGGGATAGCTGTCAGCACCATAGTTCTTTATACATTGGGGAATGTTGAGAGCATCATTCATGCTACGGAGATATGTAATGAGGTTTGCAACCTTCTCGCCATCGTTTGATCCGCCAAGTCCCATAAAGTCTGCAATAACACCATAACGCTTTTTAGCTGTCTCATCCTTTGCGTTAAAAGCAATAACCTTGGGAAGATACATAGCATTTGCTGCACCATGGATAATGTGTGCACCCAAATCCTCAAAAACCGCACCAGTCTTATGTGCCATTGAATGAACGATACCAAGAAGCGCATTAGAGAAAGCCATACCGGCAAGGCACTGAGCGTTGTGCATTGATGCACGTTTGGTCATATCGCCATTATATGAATCGGTGAGATTTTCCTGGATCATCTTTATCGCAAAAATTGCTAAGGGGTCAGTAAACTCTGAATTTGCTGTTGAAACATAAGCTTCAATCGCATGGGTCATTGCATCCATACCTGTATGAGCAGTGAGCTTCTTAGGCATAGTTTCCGCAAGTGACGGGTCAACGATTGCAACATCAGGTGTAATTTCAAAGTCAGCAAGGGGATACTTGATTCCCTTTTCGTAATCGGTAATAACTGAAAAAGCAGTAACTTCTGTGGCTGTACCCGAAGTCGAGGGAATGGCACAGAACTTTGCCTTTTTACGAAGCTCGGGAATGCCGAACACAACACACATTTCTTCAAATGTTATTTCAGGATATTCGTACTTAATCCACATAGCCTTTGCTGCATCAATAGGTGAACCTCCACCAATAGCAACAATCCAGTCAGGCTGAAACGCTTCCATAGCCTTTGCTCCACGCATAACGGTATCAACTGACGGATCCGGTTCAATGCCTTCAAAAAGTTCAACCTTCATTCCCGCTTCTTCAAGATAAGCTGTAACCTTGTCAAGGAAACCGAACTTTTTCATTGAGCCTCCGCCAACGCAAACCATTGCTCTTGTTCCTTTGAGTCCTTTAAGAGCCTCAAGAGCTCCTTCACCGTGGTATAAATCACGAGGTAATGTAAAACGTGCCATTTTATATATCTCCTTTGCTTATGAAATATAGTTTGTTATTTTTTTAACATTTATCCGACTTCTGTAATATACCACATGAACATTAAAAAGGCAATAGTTTTTCAGAAAGTTGTTAATTTTTTAACAATATTGACAAAAAAATATCAGACTTTTTATCTAAACTGTCTATTCTGCCCTGTGTGAGCATGACAAATGGCAAGAGCCAATGCGTCTGCAGTATCATCAGGCTTGGGAACCTGTGCCAGATTCAGGATAGCCTTTGTCATTTGCTGAACCTGATTTTTCTCGGCTCTTCCGTATCCCACTACTGCCTGTTTAACCTGGAGTGGCGTGTACTCAAAAACCGGTATCCCCCGAAGTTTTGCCGCCAAAATCAAAACGCCCCGAGCCTGAGCTACGTTTATGGCAGTTTTTTGGTTGTTGGTGAAAAACAGCTCCTCTATTGAAACAGCATCGGGCTTTGTTCTGTCCATTATTTCAGAAATCCCGTCATAAACCTGTTTGAGTCTGTCAAACATATCCTCTCCCGCCTTTGTGGTCACGGCTCCGTATTCCACAACACTGAAACGGTTACCCGTGTAATCAACAACTCCAACTCCCACAATTGCAAATCCGGGGTCTATTCCAAGTATTCTCATAGGCTCTCCTTTCGCATTTTATACATATCCTCACTTATTTATGCATAAAAATTCACTTTTTTGCATAAAAATACAAATACTTTAAAAAAACTGTTGCATTTTTCGAACAAACCTATTATAATATAAAAAGCGAAATAAAACAAGTATTTTTATTTATAATAATTACATAATCTTGGAGGTAATACCAATGGCAAAAGAAAAAGTTGTACTTGCGTATTCAGGTGGTCTGGATACATCAATCATCATAAACTGGTTGATTGAAAACTACGGTTACGAGGTTATCGCAGTTTGCGGTGACGTAGGTCAGGGAAAAGAAACCGACGGTCTTGAAGAACGTGCTATAAAGAGCGGTGCTTCAAAATGCTATATTGAAGATTTGAGAGAAGAATATGTTCGCGATTACATATTCCCAACAGTTAAATCCGGCGCACTTTATGAGGGCAAATATCTTCTCGGTACTTCTCACGCTCGTCCTATTATTGCAAAAAGATTGGTTGAGATTGCTAAAGCAGAAGGAGCAACAGCTATTTGTCATGGTGCTACCGGCAAGGGAAATGACCAGGTTCGTTTTGAGCTTACCATAAAGGCTCTTGCACCTGAAATGAAGATTATCGCACCCTGGAGAATTTGGGATATCAAATCCCGCGAAGACGCTGTTGACTATGCAGAAGCTCACGGTATTGAAATTCCCGTTACAAAAAAGGACCTTTATTCAAGAGACAGAAATATCTGGCACATCAGCCATGAGGGTATGGACCTTGAGGACCCATGGAACGAGCCTCAGCTTGAAAGTCTTTTGAAGCTTGGGGTTTCACCCGAAAAGGCTCCTGACGAACCCACCTATGTTGAAATCGGCTTTGAAGCAGGTGTTCCCGTATCTGTTGATGGCGAAAAACTTGCTCCCGTTGCTTTGGTTGAAAAACTCAATGCTCTCGGCGGTGCAAATGGTGTTGGGATTGCTGATATCTGCGAAGACCGTCTTGTTGGTATGAAGTCAAGAGGCGTTTATGAAACTCCCGGAGGCACAATTTTGTACACTGCTATCCAGGAGCTTGAATACCTTTGTCTTGACCGTGACACTCAGGCATTTAAGAGAATGAGCCAAACACAGTTCTCTCAGCTTGTTTACGACGGAAAATGGTTTACACCGCTCCGCGAGGCTATGTCTGCTATGTATGACGAAATGGATAAGACCGTTACCGGAACAGTCAGACTCAAGCTCTACAAAGGAAGCTGCACTCCCGCAGGTGCGAAGTCACCCTACTCACTCTATAACGAAGACATCGCAAGTTTTGGTGACAGCCGTGAGCTTTACAGCCACAAGGATTCTGAGGGCTTTATCAACCTCTTTGGTTTGCCCCTTAAGGTTAGAGCCATTATGAACGCCAAGAACGAAGAGAACAAATAAATCAAATTTTCGGCGGTATCTGTATCAGGTGATACTGATACCGCCAATCTATATACAGGAGAACTATTATGAAACTTTGGGGCGGAAGATTTTCCAAATCAACAGACAAATCTGTTGATGACTTTAACTCATCAATTCGGTTTGATTCCCGTATGTACGCTCAGGACATTCGCGGAAGCAAGGCCCACGCAAAAATGCTGGGCAAACAAGGTATCATACCAAAAGAAGATTCCGATTTAATCGTAAAAACTCTGGATGAAATCCTTTTGGATATTGAAAACGGCAATGTGGAATTCACCATAGACGCAGAAGACATTCATATGAATATTGAAACAATCCTCATATCCCGCATAGGGGATGTTGGAAAAAGGCTTCACACCGGCAGAAGCCGAAATGACCAGGTTGCTCTTGATGCAAGACTGTATCTTCGGGATGAATCTGAGGAGCTTTCGGTTATGCTGAAAGATCTTCTTGAAACCATCCTTAAACTTGCCGAGGAAAACCTTGACACGATTATGCCCGGGTACACCCATCTTCAAAAGGCACAACCCATAACCTTTGCTCACCACATTATGGCATACTATGAAATGTTTTCCCGTGACCTTTCAAGGCTTAATGACTGGAAATCCCGTATGAATGTTATGCCCCTCGGAAGTGGAGCATTGGCAGGGACAACCTATCCCCTTGACCGCGAGTTTGTTGCAAAGGAGCTTGACTTTGACAGTATAACAAAAAACAGTATAGACGGAGTTTCGGACCGTGATTTTGTATGTGAAATGGCTTTTGTCCTTTCAATGGTTATGGTTCACCTGAGCCGTTTCTCAGAAGAAATCATTCTCTGGAGTTCAAACGAGTTTTCTTTCGTTGACCTCGACGATGCATACAGCACAGGCTCAAGCATTATGCCCCAGAAAAAAAATCCTGATGTGGCAGAACTCGCCCGTGGCAAAGCAGGTCGTGTATTCGGTGACCTTTTGGGGCTTTTAACAATGATGAAAGGCCTCCCCCTTGCCTATAACAAGGATATGCAAGAAGACAAGGAGCAAATCTTTGATGCAATCGACACGGTTAAAATGTGTCTGCCTGTATTTTCAGGTATGCTTTCAACAATGAAGCTAAAAAAGGATAATATGCTAAACGGTGCAAAAGGTGGCTTCACCAATGCAACAGACGTGGCAGATTACCTTGTAAAAAAAGGTCTGCCTTTCCGTGACGCCCACGCCGTTGTTGGCAAAATGGTTGCCTATTGTCTGGACAAGGATACGGTAATTGATGCCCTGTCCATGGAAGAATTCAAGACCTTCTCGGATATTTTCACAGAGGACGTGTACGAAGCAATATCCCTTGAAACCTGTGTGAATATGCGAAAACTAGTTGGGGGTCCTGCAAAAGAAACCATGAAAGCTGTCATAGACAGCTACAAGAAATAAAATTGAAGGGGATGTTAAAATAGTCCAGAACGCAAAAAAGGCAGGATTAAACAAATAACAGCATCACTTTTAATGACACACTTTTTAAAGAATAATAAAAAATCTCGATTTGTTCGAGATTTTTTGTTTTTAAGCCTTTTTGCTATAAATAAACTTCGCCTCTCGACGTACACCAGTACGCCTTCGGTTGGTGAACAACGCCACTGCCTCATCATGAGCAAAACAACATAGAGTTTCTTCATCTTCGAAAACATATTCCTTTATTTCGTCAAAATAGGCTTTGGCTTTCTGCTCTGCAACAGGATAAAACTCTCTCGTTCCGTATGCAATCATTTAAGTTCTCCTTTTCAAATAAAAAATGCGCCAACCGAAGCTGACGCACGAAAAACGCACAACTCCAATTGTTGCGACACAATTTTCAACCTATTTGATAGTATGAAACAGAGAATGCATTTTTGCCGAAACAAAAAACACTATCAATATAGGTTTACTATTCTATTGTGTCGCAAGTATAGTATAGCACATTTATTTTAAAACAAATCGCTATGCGTTCCCGTTCGAGTCAAACCCAACACAAGCAAATCCTTCTCAATTCTGTAAATCAAAAGCCAATCAGGTTCAATATGACATTCTCGTGAACCTCTGTAATCTCCAGAAAGCGGGTGATCAAGATACTTTCCCGGCAGTTGTTCTCCATTTGCCAAAATATTTACAACTTCCCTGAGTAAATCCATATTATAACCACGTTTTTGAGCAAGTTTATAATCTTTTTTAAAACGAGTTGACATCTCTATTTGATACTTCATGATTCTAAATCCTCAAAAAGTTCTTTTGTACTTAAATATCGTTTAGCCGGTATCTTGCCACTTAACATATCATCCATTTCTTTAATTGCAGCAACAGTTTCTGCATTTGGAATATCAGTTGCAATTTCAAATGGAATTCTGCCTTGACGAACAACTTGCCTCAAAAACATATTCATAGCCGTTGTCATATTAAGTCCCATATCAGAAAACATTGCTTCTGCCTGTTTTTTTAACTCTGTATCCATACGAATACTCATATTAACAGTTGCCATAATATATTACCTCCTCACTTTAGTATATACATTGTACTACAAAATATGTGCGTTGTCAATTCAATTATTTGAAATCAAAACATATTTGAGGACAGTTTAAGACCACGCTTTCGTTATACAAAAAATGCGCCAACCGAAGTCGACGCACAAAAACTGATATTATTAAATCTTTATTCCCCAAGTTCTGCCCATTCGTCAAGGTATTCATCAAGGCTTTTCTTCAGGGCATCTGCCTCAGCGCATTTTTCTGCCATAAGCTTGTAATCCGAAAAAACATCTTCCATTGTCATTTCTTTTTCAAGTTCACCGAGTCTTGTCTCTGCCGTTTCAATAAGGTTTTCAAGCTCCTTTATGCGGTTTTTCCGCATGGCATCCTGTCTGCGTTGCTCTTTTGAGCGAAATCCGCCGTTTTCGGTTGATTTCTTTTTTTGTTCTGCATTCAACTTTTCCGCAATTTCTGCCTCGGCTTTAAGCTTAGCTTCTTTGTCACATACCTCACGATAATAGTCATAGTTCCCGTGATAGAGCTTCGCCTCATTTCGGGTGATTTCTACAATTTTGTCAGGGACCTTGTTGAGAAGGTAACGGTCATGGGATACGAATATAAGCGTTCCGCCAAAATCACAAAGAGCCTGTTCAAGTATTTCCTTTGAAACCAGGTCAAGATGGTTGGTGGGCTCGTCCATAATCATAACATTTGCCCGTTCAAGCATAATGATACAAAAAGCTAGTTTTGCCCTTTCTCCACCGCTGATTATCTTCACGGGCTTGAACACATCATCCTTTGTCAACAAAACATTCCCAAGAACTCTGCGGATCTCCGCCTCAGGGCAGTTCGGGAATCTGTCCCAAAGCTCATCAAGAGCAATTTTATCCTGGTCAAGGTTAAGATTTTCTTGTTCATAATAGCTCACGCTGACATTTTTGCCCCATTCCACACTGCCCGAATATATTGGCAAAATTCCCTGGATTATTTTAAGGAATGAAGACTTTCCAATTCCATTGTCACCTATAATTGCAATCTTCTCTCCTCTTTTTACCGAGAGGTTAATATTTGTGCAAAGAGAAATCGGCTCATCCCCCACAGCAATTTCCAGATCTTTAACTTCAAGAACATCCTTGTAAGGCTCCTTGTCATAGTCAAAGCGGAGTTTCGTGGTTTTTAGGTCGCCATCGGGCTTTTCAAGGACTTCCATGGACTCAAGTGCCTTAAGCCTTGACTTTGCGCTATTTGAGGTTGAGGCTCGTGCCATATTTTTTTCAACATACTCCTGCATGTGTGCAATCTGGGCTTGTTGAATTTCATATTCCTTTTCCTCGCGAATTCGGCGTTCGGCCTTTTGAACAAGATACTTCGAATAATTCCCCGGATATGAATAAAGCCGTCTCCGCTCCACCTCATATATATGGGATACGGTTTTGTCAAGAAAATATCTGTCATGAGAAACCACAAGAATAGCACCGTTATAGTTCGATAAATACTCCTCAAGCCATCTGAGAGTTTTGAAATCCAGATGGTTTGTAGGTTCATCAAGAATCAAAAGTTCAGGTTCTTCAAGAAGAAGCTTTGCCATAGCAAGGCGTGTTTTCTCTCCACCACTCAATGTAGAAATAACCGTATTCATATCCCTGTCCAAAAAACCCATACCGCTCAGGATAGTGTTTATCTTTACATTTATATTGTAACCATCCTTGCTATCAAAAAAAGCACGATTTCGTTCGTACTCTGAAGAAATCTTTTTGTATTCAAGCCCTGTATGATCTGAAATCTCCGCCATTTCTACCTCAAGGCGACGCATTTCGGCTTCTGCATAAATAACATCTTTGAAAACTGACTCCATTTCAGCCTTGATTGTTGAGTTTCGTTCAAGCCCTGCATTCTGGGCTAAATATCCGAAAGTCAAATCAGGCTTTTTAACAAGTTCCCCCGAATCAAAGGGGATTTCCTCAAGAATAACCTTAAGCAGGGTTGATTTCCCTGCTCCGTTAACGCCAATAAGACCATAACGGCATTTTTCGTTTATGGTCATCTTTATGTTTTTCAGTATTTCATCCTGGCCAAAGCTTTTGCTGAGACCGTCAATGGTTATAAGCATAATTACCTCTGGATTTTCTCTATCTTTATTTCAAGGCTTTTCGGTTTCATCAATTTCAGCGTGGCAACCCCTGCTCCTAAAAAAGTAATTGCCAGTGCAAATGCAAGTAAATCACTGCCAATCAAAGCACCCACAATTCCGCCAAGCACCAAAAGTCCCGTCAGCGAAAGATACCCCACCGCTGAGCCTTTGAGAAAGGTTTTGTCGTCTGTTAAAAGTCGCACTTCCTCACCCAACAGAAACTTTTCGGTGGTCTCGAGCTTAAGTGTCATCTCGTTATTTTTGCAAAGTCCGCACGCAGCACAGTTTTCACCACATGCAGAATCCCTTTTGATTTTGACTTCTACGCACTTTCCGTCGATTTTCGTTACTGTTCCCGACTTTTCCATTACTTTGCCAACCTCTTTTTCTCCTCAGCCATATCAAGCATTTCCAAGGCACTTTGGCGTGTCAGGTCAGTAACCGAAACTCCACCCAAAATTCGTGCAAGTTCCTCAACCCGTTCTTCCTTTTCAAGAAGTCTTACCGTTGTTTTGGTAACTGAATCATCCTGGGCTTTCTCAATCAGATAGTGGCTGTCTGCCATACTTGCAATTTGTGCAAGGTGAGTTATGGCAAAAATCTGTTTACCCCTTGAAAGTGTGCAGATTTTCTCAGCTATTTTTTGTGCTGCTCTGCCGCTGACGCCCGTGTCTATCTCGTCAAAAATCATGGTATCCGCATCATCTGTTGCCGAAAGTACCGACTTAACGCCGAGCATAATTCTTGAAAGCTCACCGCCCGATGCAATTTTTGAAATGGGTTTCAGTTCTTCACCGGGATTCGTAGAAATCATAAATTCCGCAATGTCCTTGCCGGTTTTAGTATACAAAGTTCCGTTTTCATCTTCTCTTTCGGAAAGGGAAATCGCAAATTTCACCTTTGGCATATCAAGGAACGAAAGCTCTGTTGCTATTTCTGTCTCAAGCTTCTCGGCTGCTGCCTTTCGTAGTTTTGAAAGCTCTGCAGCCAAAACCTGAACCTTATCAAAGACCGTCTTTCTCAGGGTTTTAAGCTCCTCAATCCGCTCGTCACTGTTTTCGATTGTCTGGGCTTCTTTGGATATAGTTTCAAGGAAATCTTGAATTTCTTCTATTGAATTTCCGTATTTGCGTTTAAGATTGCCTATGGTGTTAAGTCTGTCCTCAATTGAGTCAAGCTCTGCCATACTGAAATCGGTTTTTGAAAGACATGAATTTATTTCCGAGGCTATATCCTCAGTCTCGGCAATTAACCCACTCAGTCTTTCATAGCTTTCATCAAGTTTCGGGTCAAAACGGCAAATATCAGAGAGTGCTCTCTCTGCCTGACGAAGCAGGTCGTATACTGTCCCTTCTTCACCGCCATAAAGGGCACCGTAAGCAATCCCCGCACCTGAGACAATGCTCTCCATATTGTAAAGCTTGTCCCGAAGGATTTCAAGTTCTTCATCTTCGCCTTTTTTGAGCTTTGCTCCCTGGATTTCGTCAATCTGGAATTTAATAAGCTCAAGTCTGCGAAGCTTTTCTTCTTCATTCTGGGAAAGACTTTTTATTTCCCTGTCTATTGCCGAAAGCTCGTCATAGCTTTCCCCGAATTTCTCTTTAAGTTCTCCGATTTGTCCGTATTCATCAAGCAAACCAAGGTGATTTTTGTTGTTAAGCAGAGATTGATTGTCACTTTGCCCGTGAATATCAATAAGAAGCGAGGCAACTTCTCTGACTGTTGCTCCCGGAGAAATAGCACCATTTATTCGATACGAGCTCTTGCCATCGTTTCCCAAACGTCGGCTTATTATGACCATGTTATCCTCTGTCTCAACGCCAAGTTCTGAGAGCTTTTCACAAAGCTTTGAGGACTCAATCTCAAAACAAACACTAACCGACGCAAAATCACAGCCATGACGAATAATGTCATGGCTTGTGCGATTTCCAAGAGCCATATTTATTGAGTCAATAAGGATTGACTTTCCGGCACCGGTTTCGCCCGTCAGGGCGTTGAAGCCTTTTGAAAAGTCGATATATACTTCATCAATAACCGCTATATTCTTAATATGCAATTCCCTTAACATAGTCTTCTCTACCTTTCATCAAGTATCCCAAAACTACTAATCAGAAAGCTTTTCACGGATAACATCGAAATAATTTCTGCTGTTTAAAGTAACAAGGGGAGCGGTTTTTTCAGCTTGGACTATTTCAATATAATCTCCCTCTCCAAGACGCGACACAAGGCAGCCGTCTGCTTTCAAATTCGTCTCTGCCGAATACGCCGCATCGACTCTCAAAACTACTGTAGAGGTCGGCGGAATTATTACACATCTTGCTTTCAGGGTATGAGGGCACACAGGGGTAAGCAATATACAGTCAATATCATGATGAACAATCGGTCCGCCACAGGATAAAGAATACGCCGTTGAACCTGTTGACGTTGCAGTAATAATTCCATCAGCCAGGTATTTGTTGGTGACTGTTCCGTCTACCTCAACCTGAATAGAAAGCATCTTCCCGCCATCATCCTTAACCACCATTTCGTTTAAAGCAAGATGTTTTGATACGACTTTTCCGTCTCTGTAAACACGAGCCTCAAGCATCATAGCCTGATTTACCGAAAACTCTCCGCTTGCTATTTCATCAAAAATACCAACCTCGTCCTTTTCTGCCTGAGTCAAAAATCCAAGATGCCCCAGATTTATTCCCACAACGGGGATATTATGCTCTGCTGCATCTCCAATAATCTTAAGAATAGTTCCGTCACCGCCTAAGGCAATTATCATTTGTGCCGTTTCAAGCATTTTTTTATGAGACACAAATTCAGCCTCCAAATTGGCCTCTCCGGAATAATCCTCGTCAAGAAGAACCGTTTTGCCCCGGCTCTGCAATGCCCGTACCACTTCTCGTGTATAAAACAAATCCACATCACGAGTACGATTCACAAATATTCCTATGTATTTCACAATTCTCACCGCCCTATATGGTATGTGATAAATCAACCAAAGCAGGAATATCAAACTCTCCACTGTCTTGCGCTGATTTTCTTATATACATCAAGTATTCAATGTTCCCCTCGGGTCCCCGCACAGGTGAATAATCAAGTCCCTGAACCGAAAAACCGATTTCTTTCGTGAACATAAGCACGTTTTCAATAACCTCTATATGAGTTGACTTTTCCCTGACAACTCCCTTTTTGCCAACCTTTTCTCTTCCTGCCTCAAACTGCGGCTTTATCAGGCAAATTCCCTCACCATTTTCCGCCAGAAGCTCGTAAATTGCAGGAAGTATAAGCTTTAGCGAAATAAATGAAACATCCACTGAAAAAAACTGGGGCACAGCATCAAGCATATCAGCCGTAAGAGTTCGGGCGTTTGTCCTTTCCATATTAACAACTCTCGGGTCCTGACGCAATTTCCATGCAAGTTGCCCATAGCCTACATCAACCGAGAACACCCTTGATGCTCCGTTTTGAAGCATACAGTCCGTAAAACCGCCGGTTGAAGCACCAATATCCATACATACCTTGTCGGTCAGGGTTATAGGGAAAACTTTCATTCCTTTTTCAAGCTTCAACCCACCCCTGCTTACATACTGAATACCCCGGCTTCTTACCTCTACATTTTCTGTTCCTTTAAGAGTTTCTCCGGCTTTCAATGCTTTTTGATTATCTATATACACGTCCCCTGCCATAATCATGGCCTGAGCCGCACTTCTGCTTGGAGCAAGACCATTCTCTGTCAGATAAACATCAAGTCGTATCTTAGACAAATTAATCACCCAAAACCTTTGCTATTTTTTCTGCTATGCTGTGTCCATCAAGTCCTGATGCACGTTTTTGTTCTTCTGTCGTTCCCTGAGTCAATGGCAAATCCCCATACGAAAACTCAAGGATTTCGCCACCATATATCTTCCGTACTCTGTCTGAAAGTCCACCATAGGTAACATTATCCTCAACAGTTGCAACAAGTCGAACACCTTTTGCCGAATCCAGAATGAGCCTTTCATCAAAAGGTTTAAGGAATCTTGCACTTACTACCCCAGCAGATATTTTTTTCTCTTTCAAAAGTTCAGCGGCCTCAAGCGCATCATTCACCGCGTCACCTATAGCAACAATCAAAGCATCCTTGCCGTCACAAATACTTATACCTTTACCAAACTCAACAGAAGTCAGTTCCGTTATCCCGTCATTTGCAGTTCCCTTGGGGTAGCGTATTGCCACAGGGCCTTTGCATTCATATATTGCCATCTTGAGCATTTCCTTAAGTTCTTCAGCGCAGGATGGAGACATAATGGTCATATTGGGGATATGAGAAAGATATGAAAGGTCATATATCCCCTGGTGGGTTTCGCCGTCGTTACCCACAGCTCCGCAGTGGTCCAGTGCAAAAACACAGTGAAGATTCTGCAATCCCACATCATGAAGAAGCTGGTCATATCCTCTTTGCAAAAATGTTGAATATACCGCAAAAACGGGAATCATTCCGCCTTTCGCAAGACCTGCGGAAAAAGTCACCGCGTGTTGCTCTGCAATGCCCACATCAAAAAATCTCGACGGAAGCTCCTTCGCAAAATCGCTGAGTCCGGTCCCATCAGGCATGGCAGCTGTAATTGCCACAATCCTTTCATCCGATTTCGCAAGTTTTGTCAGTTCCTGACCGAATACTTTCGAATATGAAGGCTTGTCACCCCTTGCCAATTGTCCCGTATCAGGGTCAAACCTGCCTACTCCATGAAAAAGAGCAGGATCTTTCTCTGAGTGAGAATAGCCTCTTCCCTTTTGGGTTGATGCATGGACAATAACGGGTTTCTTCAGGGACTTTGCATATTCAAGAAACGTTATAAGCTCCCTTATGTCATGTCCGTCTATGGGGCCAAGATACTCAAGTCCCATATTCTCAAAGAGTTTTTTCTGCATAAGAACCTTCTTCAAAAATCTGTGACTTTTCCGAATGAATATTTCAAATGGTTTTCCTATAACCGGCAGATTTTTCAGGAACTTTTTCACTTTGACCTTTAAGGTCACATAACGAACACTTGTTGTTATTTTCTCAAGGTATTTAGAGACTCCGCCCACGTTTGGTGAAATTGACATGCCGTTGTCATTAAGAACAACAATCAAAGGAGTATTCCCGCTCCCTGCATGGTTAAGTGCTTCATAAGCCATTCCGCCTGTCAAAGCCCCGTCACCGATAACCGCAACCGCAAAGCTGTTTTCGCCTTTTAATTCAAATGCCTTGGCAAACCCCAAAGCCGCAGACACCGAAGTTGAGCTATGCCCTGTGTTAAAGGCATCTGCTTCATTTTCGCTTGTTTTAGGGAATCCGCTTATTCCGTCTTTCTGGCGGAGAGTTTCGAAGCTTTGTCTTCTTCCGGTAATTATTTTATGGGTATAGGATTGATGCCCCACATCCCAGACAATTTTATCTTTTGAAAAATCAAAAACCTTGTGCAAGGCGAGGGTTAGCTCAACCGAACCAAGGTTTGAGGACAAATGTCCGCTATTCTGTGAAACCGTTGATATCAAAAACTCACGAATCTCAGAGGCGAGCGTTTTCAGTTCTGGAATATTCAGTTTTTTCACATCCTCAGATGCATTTATATTCTCAAGGAATCTGTACATTTAGGTTAGCCCCCGATTTATTAACGATTTATATTAAAAAATGAAATAACTCTTGCTGTCATATAAACAATAGTGTTGCTGTGTCTTATAGCAACACTTTTCCCTATTGCCTTGCCGCCTACGGTAAGTGCAGCAGCCGCTGCTGTAATAACAAGGCTAAGTATCACATTATGAACTGACGGAGCCACTGCCGACATATAAACCACCACTGTGGCAGAGGCCGAACCGCTTATTATACCACAAATATCCCCTATAACATCATTGCAGAAGTTTGATACCCTGTCCTTAGCCTTTATGAGCTTTATGGCACGGTCAGCATATTTTATGTGCCTTGATGCCATAGAATGGAAAGGCGCTTCCGTTGCCGTGGTTACAGCCACGCCAACAATATCAAAAACAATTCCCACTGCAATAATAAAAAGCAGAATCAAAACAGCACTCCAAATGCTCGCAGAGTCCATAATCGTATTCGACAAAACATTGAACACCGCCGACATAGTGAATGTAATAATTATGGTCTTTATTATCCAGCTTTTATCCACGCCCTTTGAGGTCGATGGTCTGAACTTAAACTTTTGTTTTCGGGGAATATCTTCTTTCAATTCAAAAATCACTCCAAATTTCAAATATATAGAAAGAGAATGTAGCGGGTAACATAGGCAGTAAATCTTGTGTCTTAGGTCAGGTTGGATTTCCCAAAGAATTACCAAATTGTCACCAAAATGGAAGTTCCCTTTTAAAATTCTTTATGCGCCGTTACCGAAAAAGCAAAAAATTTTGCTACGCATTACCTGATTACCACTGAGTACACACTGCAATCCTGCATATGCACCGGACAAAAGTCCGAGAACGGTCTAGGGGATTTCCCCAACAGTCACAAACATCCCTTAGCCTCTTTTGCAGGTATGGTTTCAAACAGCAATAACATCAAATTCTGTGGCCGCAGAACTTGAGTCTGTTCTGATATCCGCCATATCCACTCAAGGCAGGCTACGCTGTCCACAGCACCAAACTGATACCGCAACACAGGTTTTAACCTAATACGTATGATAAAAACAGTCTTTTTACCACACGGTCATAGGCCTCCACGGAAAAGGGGTCAACGCCCACATGCCATTGCGGATCGCCCCTAAACCTTAACTCCCAGCACACGCCCACGACTGGGCGTCGCAAGCACGCACCAGGAACTTCATCGATATGCCCTTCGGTGAATTTTTAGGCCCACCCTGGGAGATGAAGCAACCGACTAGAATGCCGTTACCCATATTCTCAACATAATTATATCTTATTTAATTTCCAATGTCAACAGCAATTTATATGCGGATACATCAGCAAAGCCCCTATTCCATAAGCAAACTGGCATTGTTAACTAAAAAGCATCTCTCCGAATTCACGGAGAGATGCTTTAAATCATTTTAATTTAAAACATAAACCTTAACGGTTCTTCTTCCAAAGTTAAGTGCCTCTTGTCTTGTATTGAAGCAAAGGTCAATCCTGTTTCCCTTTATGGCACCACCTGTATCCGCAGCCACCGCTGTGCCGTATACATACGAGCCGTCTGCACTTTCAATATAAAGACGACTTCCCAAAGGAATAACCCTTGGGTCAACAGCCACAACGCCATAACCCGCTCTTGCGCCGGTGGCAGTTATACCATAGGCCGGATGCGACGGACTTTTTCCACAGCTTGAAGCATCATAAGCCGTTGCATTTACCGAAAGGACTTTGCTGTATGCAAGGTTTCCGCTACGTGATGTCTGGATGGTTCCTGCTGATGCAATCTGATAATTTGAAGCAGCGGGTTTTTTTGCTCCTACCTCTCTTATCTGAGCTATCGGCTCAACAGTTACCGTTTCACTTATTTTCTCTCGTGATACCTCAACGCCATCACTGTATGAAATCTTATAAGAAACCATTTTTTCACCGGGAGAACCGGCCTGAACAAGTTTTTTTGTTCCACTTGCCATTGAGTTGTTTACACGTTCTTTAGCCTCATAGGGAATTTCTTCAACAACTTCAACAACTTTTTCATCCACACGGACAATTTTGATTTCAGAAAAATCAGTTATTTTTGCATCACGAGCCGGAGTAACAATGTCCGAATCCTTAAGATTAATACCTAACGCCACAAGCGCTTCATTAACCGTACGCTTTGCAGTTCTTACTTCACGGGTACTGTCTTTTTCTGTAATCAAAATCGGAAAAGCTCTGTATATTTCAATTTTCATATTGTCCTTAAGTTTCGTATCCTCTGAAAAATTCAACTCATCAGAGGTACCGAGAATTATCTTCTCTTCGTCAAGGACATCTCCAACATATCTTTTAAATGTAATAACTTCTTTAGCTGAACCATCCCTATCAATGATAACAACCTGTTTTCCGCAAACGAAAACGGTACAAATAACCGCTATCAAAACGAGAACAGATGCACTTGATATAAGGATGATTTTTTTGGCTGATGAGGATATGTTAAGCATTCTATCCTTCAGACCATTTAACATCGAACCACCTCTTTATTTATTTTTTTGCGCTACGCTAATTCCGCAACGCGGACTTTAATTATAGCCTATTTTTCCCTTGAAAGTCAAACTTGATTATCTCCAATTAAACGGATTTAATCCGTTTCAGTTTTGAAAATAACCTTTTCAATTTAAAAAGACCTCTGTTTTTCTTTGTTTTTCTCTTAAATACTCCTATTTCCTCCTCGTCGGCGCAGTTTTTTACATTATTTTCCATTTAGTTTACAGAACAACTCTACCACTTTTTTTCGGTTTTGAAAAGTTCTGCTGCAGAATTTCACACTTGAATTTAATGTCAAAATTTGATATACTGAATCCAAATAAATATGTTAAAAATATGTTAATACTTTTTTAATAATATTGTTTTAGAATGTTAAAGAGAGGATTTTTATATGTCCGCAGTATATATATCACCAAATGAAAGAATCGACGACCTTCAAACTCCAAATGGGCTCAGACTTATCCAGAATCCAAGCTGGTTTTGCTTCGGCGTTGACGCAGTTCTTCTTTGTGACTTTGCAAAAAGCGCTGTCAAACCCAAAAGCCGTGTCCTTGATATGTGTACAGGGAATGGGATTGTTCCCCTTCTTCTTTCTGAGAAGACCGATGCAGACCGGATAGTCGGACTTGAAATACAGTCCCAAGTCGCAGAAATGGCGAATCGAAGCGTTCTTTTGAATGGACTTGAAAGTCGCATCACCATTACCGAAGGTGACCTGAAAGACGCTTGTGACCTTTATCCAAAGGCCTCATTTGATGTTATCACCTGCAATCCTCCATACAAAGAATCTAAAGGCGGGCTGATATGTGCCACCGATACTGTAACAATCGCACGTCACGAGATTTGTTGTACCCTTGAAGACATAATAGAAAACGCAGAAAAATGTCTCAAGCCTTACGGAAAACTTTGCCTTATACACAGGCCGGAACGTCTTGCGGATATTATCTGCCTTATGCGAAAATACCGCATTGAGCCAAAAAGGCTTCGCTTTGTTCACCCCTCTCCCTCAAAAATAGCGACCATGATTCTTATTGAGGGTGCCAAATACGGAAAGCCAAAGCTATTCTTAGAGGCTCCCCTTTATGTTCATGACGAACAAGGAAACTACACAAGCGAGATAAACCAAATTTACGGTAGAATTTAGTTTCCATATATACATGTATAATATAGAAAGAAGGCGACAAACTTGGATAGCGGAAAACTCTTTCTTTGTCCCACTCCCATTGGGAATTTAAAGGATATAACACTGAGGACTCTTGAAGTTCTAAAAAGCGTTGACCTTATAGCGGCAGAAGATACGCGAAATACTCTCAAGCTTCTGAATCATTTTGACATCACCTGCCCTCTCACTTCATATTACGAACACAACAAAGCACAAAAAGGCGGATTGCTCATAGAAAAGCTCAAATCAGGGCAAAATATAGCTTTAGTTTCTGACGCAGGTATGCCTGCCATTTCTGACCCCGGCGAAGACTTAGTCAAGCTTTGTATAGACGAAGGAATTGAAATTGTCTCTCTTCCCGGTGCGTCTGCTTTTACGACAGCATTGGTTGCTTCGGGAATGTCTACGGGAAGATTCTCTTTTGAAGGGTTTTTGACAACAAACAAAAGAAATCGGAAATTGCATCTTTCAGAGGTAAAAAATGACACCCGAACACTTATATTCTATGAAGCTCCACACAAACTTATGTATACCCTGGCTGATATGCTTGGAGTTTTTGGAAATCGTGACATTGTTCTTGCCCGTGAGCTGACAAAAAAATTTGAAGAATTTAACCGCACCACTATCGCTGATGCTATTTCTTATTATGAAGCAAATCCTCCAAAAGGCGAGTTTGTACTTATTATAAAAGGTGCCGAAAGGGCAACTTTAGAAGAGGAAGAACGCCAAAGTCTGCCAACACCTGAGGAGCTTCTTAAAAAATACTCAGCTGAAGGTATGCGAGGCAAGGAGCTTACCAATAAAGTCGCAGACGAGCTTAAAATGCCAAAACGAAGTGTATATGAACTATATTTAAAAATAAAGGATACCCTCTAACCCACCTGTTCCTTAAAGGAAGGAGATTTTATTTATGACCGCTGACGGAAAATATTCTGTTCTTATTGTCGATGATGAATTTAATATTTGTGAGCTTATTCGTCTTTATGTGGAAAAAGAAGGCTATATCACTTATTTATCCCATGACGGAGAAGATGCCTTGAGACAATTTCGTCTTATAAATCCCGACATTGTTCTTCTTGATATTATGCTGCCAAAGAAAGATGGATGGCAGGTCTGCCGTGAAATCCGTGGTGTTTCTGACACTCCGGTTATTATGCTCACAGCTAAAGGTGAACTTTTTGACAAGGTTCTGGGTCTTGAACTGGGAGCCGATGATTATATAGTCAAGCCCTTTGAACCTAAAGAGCTTGTAGCCCGTATAAAGGCTGTGCTTCGTCGTTTTGACAAATCTAAAAATTCATCATCTTCTGAAGGTGAGATAAGTTTCGATGGTCTCACCATAAACCGTGAAACCTATGAGGTATACATGGACAATAATCGCCTTGAGCTTCCGCCAAAAGAATTTGAGCTTCTTTATTTTCTTGCACAAAATGCAAATAAAGTTTTTACCCGCGACCAGCTTTTAAACAACATCTGGGGCTATGATTTTTTAGGCGACTCAAGAACTGTAGATGTCCACATCAAACGTATCCGCGAAAAGATCGAACCCGAGGGCATCCCTAAACCATGGCAGCTTAAAACGGTCTGGGGAGTCGGCTACAAATTTGAAGTCTCTCAAAAAGGTTAAAAACATAAGCGAAAGGTACCTGTATGAAAAAATCTATTTTTTCCAAAATATTCATTAATAATATTATAATTATTCTCGTCAGCGTTTTAGTCCTGGGTGTGTTTCAATATTTTCTTATCTCCCAATATATTTTCTCCGAACGTGTTAACGCCCTTGAAAAAAACGCAGACGCCATAATCAAGTTTGTTCAAAACGGGAAAAGCTCTGAAAGTGTGCTTCACTTTCTTAATGGTTTTTCCCACAGCACAAACACAAATATTATTATTACAAACAATGATGGCGAGATACTTCTCGCTTCATCGCCAAATAACTATATGAACAAAGATGTTACTCATATAGAAGAAAACTATTTATCCAATGTTTTTTCCGGAAAGGAAAACATAATTAAAGGTACACTTGGAGATTTATACAAAACCCCTATGTTTACATTGCAAATGCCTATACTTCGTGGCAGTCGTCTTGTGGGGGCTATTTTAATAAGCAATACAGTTCCCGAAATGTCCCGAATGCAAAACTCTCTTTTTAAAATAATACTCTTTTCATTTTTAGCTGTGCTTCTTGTTTCGCTTATCTTGTCTTATGCAATTTCCAGACGTCTTTCAAAGCCAATCAAAGCCATTGGTACTACAGCAAAACGCTTTGCATCAGGAGATTTTTCAAGTCGTGTCAACCCTGGCAAAAAAGGCCACCGGATAATTGAAATTGATGAACTTACCCGGTCATTTAACGATATGGCAGAAACTCTGGAGCAATCCGACAAAATACGAAATAACTTTATTTCCGATGTATCTCACGAAATTCGTACTCCTATGACAACCATCGGTGGATTTGTTGACGGAATACTTGATGATACCATTCCTCACGAACGGCATCGGGATTATCTTCTTATTATTAAAGAAGAAATTTCAAGACTGTCATCTCTTCTTAATTCGTTTCTCGACATAACCCGTCTGCAATCAGATAAAAACACCCTTAAGTTTTCAGCCTTTGATATCAATGAAACCATCCGGCGTACTCTGGTTGGTTTTGAAAACAGTATAAGTGAAAAAAATATTTCTGTGGGAATTTCTATGGAAAGCGAAAAGTGTATGGTCAGGGCAGATATGAATTCCATAAGACAGGTTCTCACAAACCTCATTGAAAATGCAGTGAAGTTTACACAAGCCGAAGGAACAATAAATATATCTGTTTCAAGCACACCCTCTGAAGCAAAAATTACTGTTTACAACACAGGATGCGGCATCCCCGAAGATGAGCAGAAATTTATATTTGAACGGTTTTACAAGGCGGATAAATCCCGGGCATTTAACCACAGAGGCACAGGAATAGGTCTTTATATCGCAAAAGATATAATTTCACGCCACGGGAAAGAGATTTCCGTAAGAAGTCAGGAAGGTGTCTTTGCAGAATTTTCATTTACCCTTGACAAAGAGAAAATATAGTTTTCTATTATTTTATAATTTATTAATATTTTTTTCATAAATTAGTGGTAAGTTATATATAAACAAAGTCTAAAAGAAAGGAAGCTCTTCTATGAATGAATTTGAAAAATACGAAAATCTAAATAATTTTGAAAATCAAAACACCGAAGACTCATCTTCACAAGAAGATATTGTCTGTGTTCCGTCTCATGTATGGAATGCTGATGACTATCAGCGGGAAAAAAATTGTGTTTCACTTGTTGAATACAAAAATGAATCTGGCCGAAAACATAAATTTGACATTAAAAAATATGTAGCCGCAGCTGTAATTGTTTCGGTATTGAATCTTGCAATTCTTGGCGGATTTTTTGGTGCAGGATATCTTTTTGGCTCAAAAAAATATAATGCTGACAGCAAAAGCAATGTATTATCTGCTCTTTCGACGCAAGATGATTCTTCCAAATCAAGCCCTTATCTTCAGCAAACTCTCGCTGACGGAAACGAGCTGACTACAGTTGCAATTTCTCAGAAGGTAGGACCTGCCGTTGTGGGAGTTACCAGCACTGTGGTTAACACATCAAGTCTTTTCAGCTCATCCTATTCTGCCGAGGGAACAGGGTCAGGCATTATATTAAGTTCTGACGGATACATTGTCACAAATGCCCATGTTATCAGCGGTGCATCAGCCGTCAAGGTCACACTGAATACGGGTTCTGAGTATACAGCCAAAATCGTAGGCACAGACAAAAAAACCGACCTTGCTGTTATAAAAATAGACCCCAAAGAAACTCTCACTGTGGCAGAACTTGGTGACTCGACAAAAATTCAGGTAGGCGAAAGAGCTATTGCCATAGGCAACCCCTTGGGAATGGAATTCTTCGGAAGCACCACCCAGGGCATTATAAGTGCCATAAACCGCACAATAACTGTAGACGACCGGACGATGAGTGTTATCCAGACAGATGCAGCCATTAACGAGGGCAACTCAGGCGGAGCTTTGGTAAACGCTTATGGTAAGGTTATTGGTATAAATGCCGTAAAAATAGCCTCATCCTCCGTTGAAGGAATGGGTTTTGCAATCCCAATTTCTTCTGCAAAGCCTGTGCTTGAAGACCTTATCTCTTATGGATATGTCAAAGGCAGACCTGTTCTCGGCATATCAGTACGCGACGTAACTCAAAACATGGCAACTCGTCAGGGTTGGCCCATTGGCGTTCAGATTATGGACGTTCAGCTGGGTTCAGGCGCTGAAATTGCAGGGCTTGAGCAAGGCGATATCATTGTTAAAGCTGACGGAAAAACCGTATCGAACTTTGAGGGTCTTAACACCATAAAAGACAAGCACAAACCAGGCGAGATTCTGAAACTTGAAGTGTATAAATACAGCACAGGTCTTACCGAAAAGGTCTCTGTGAAGCTCAACGAAGAACGTCCTGAATAACATCATAAGATTTTTAAAAGGGGTTGTCTAAAAAGCTTTGCTTTTTAGACAACCCCTTTTCAGGGAATAGAGAAAACAGTCCCCTTTTATTCTTGATATTCCAAAGCTTTTGGTGTATAATAAGCAAAGAAAGGATTTGATACAGTGAATTTAAAATATACTCAGGAAATAAACCAATGGATTAACAAAAACCGCGAAAGCATATTGGAAAACTGGATAGAACTTGCAAAAATCCCATCCATCGAAGGTGCTCCCGAATCCAATGCACCCTTTGGAAACGAATGTGCAAAAGTTCTCGAAAAAGCTTCGGAAATTTTCGAAAGCAAAGGTTTTCCCACGAATATATACTCAGATAGCGGGTATGCATTGATAAGCCATGGTGAAGGCGAAAAAACTATTGGCATTTTCTCCCACGGAGACGTTGTGCCCGTTGGTGAGGACTGGCTTTACACAAAGCCCTTTGAGCCGATCATTAAAGACGGAGCTCTCATCGGTCGTGGTGTAGAAGACAACAAATCAGGAATTATGGCAGCCTATTGTGCCTTGAACTTTATTAAGGAAAATAACGTGCCCATTTCTTCACGTTTGCAGCTTTTTATCGGTTCAAATGAAGAAACAGGTATGAAAGATATTGACGCATTTGTCAAAGAGCAGTCAATGCCCGACGTATCAATTGTTCCTGATGCAGACTTTCCATGCAGCACCGGCGAAAAGGGTATTCTTCATTTCTGGGGCGAGTGCAGCACCAAAGCCAATGATATTCTGGACTTTGAGGGTGGTCAGGCATTTAACGTGGTTTTAGACAAGGCAAAAGCTGTGCTGAAAAACACACCTGAAATCAAAGCAGAAATCGAAGGAAAAATCAAAGGAAATGATCGCATTTCTGTTGCAACAGACGACGATGCCCTTGTTGTTGAAGCTAAAGGTATTGCAAAACACGCTTGTGAGCCTGATGGGTCTGTTAATGCAGCCTTTATCCTTGCTGAGCTGCTGTCAGATATTTCAGCAATTTCTGCCTCTGACCGAAAAATAATGTCCGATGCAAAGCATATTCTTTCGTGTCCCTACGGAAGTTCAATGGGGCTTGAATATTCTGACGAGCTTTTTGGCAGACTTACCTTTGTAAATGGTATGGCAAGACTTGACGAAGGGAAACTCGCCTTGTCGTTTGATATGCGCTACAGCAGCAAACTTGACAAGGATGTTCAGGAAGAGAAAACCCGCTCCGCCTTTTCAAAGCTTGGTTGGGAAATGCAAATCGCATCCAGCTCTGCAGGTTTTTCTATTGATGACAAAAGTCCTGTGGCAAATATATTCGAGGACATCTATGAAAGAATAACCGGCATTCGCAAAAAAAGCATAAAGCTTGGCGGCGGCACCTATGCACGGAAACTCAAAAATGCTTTCTCCGTCGGAACATTTACCGAAACAAGCAGCCATACAACCCCGATTTTAGAAATGCCTCCCGGTCACGGGGGTGCACATCAGTGCGATGAAATGATTGACATCGAAAGCTTTTTTGATGCAGTGAAAATTATAATCCAATATATACTTGCTTTGGATGAAATTATAAACCGTTAAATTCTAAACACAAAGAGCAAATTCTTCTTTCGAAGAATTTGCTCTGTTTGTTTTATTATCTTTCTATTTATGATAAGGCTTTCCCTCTATTATGGTAAAAGCCCGGTAAAGCTGCTCCGCAAAAACCACACGCATCAGCATGTGAGGAAAGGTCATTTTCGAAAAACTCAGCCTGAATTTGCTGATTCCTTTTATTCTGTCTGAAAGCCCGACGCTCCCGCCAATCACAAAGCATAAACGACTGCTCCCCTCAAGAGCAAAGCCGGACACCATTTCCGCAAATTCTTCAGAAGCCAGTTGCTTTCCTTCAACACAAAGGGAAATCACTGTCGCATTCTTCGGTATTTTTGCTTCAATTCTCTCTGCTTCACGGGATAATATGCCCTCAAGTTCAATTTCACTCATATTTTCAGGCGTTTTCTCGTCTTTAACCTCAATGACTTCAAATTTGCAATAAGCGGAAAGTCTTTTCGAATATTCGTCCATTGCCGCAGAGTAAAACTTTTCCTTAATCTTACCCACAGCAATAAGTGTTACCCCGAGCATTACGGCTGAAAATAGTAGCCGACGCCACGTTTTGTCATAATATACCTGGGCTCGGAAGGGTCATCCTCAACCTTTTCACGCAAACGTCTGACAGTAACATCCACAGTTCTTACATCACCATAATATTCATAGTCCCATACACTTTCCAAAAGGTTTTGTCTTGAGAACACCTTATTGGGCTGACTTGCAAAGAATTTTATCAAATCAAACTCTCTTATTGTAAGGTCAACAAGCTCATCGTTTTTGAAAAGCTCATATCTGTTAAAATCAAGAACAAAGCATCCTATCTGGAGCTTCTCAGCATCCTTTTTGGATTCCTCCTGAAGAGCCGCCTGGGTACGTCGCATATTAGCCTTTACCCTTGCCATCAGTTCTCTTACGCTGAACGGCTTTGTTATATAGTCATCAGCTCCAAGCTCAAGTCCAAGGACCTTATCAAGTTCCTCTTCCCTTGCTGTAAGCATCAAAATCGGCACAGATGACTTTTCACGTATTTTTTTGCAAACTGAAAACCCATCAAGCTTCGGAAGCATCACATCAAGCAAAATAAGGTCAGGTTCAACAGTCATAGCCTTATTAAGCGCATCTTCACCGTCAAATGCTTCAAAAACTACGTAGCCTTCTTTTTGAAGGTTTATTTTCAGTATTTCAACTATATTTCTTTCATCATCAACTACAAGGACTTTCTTTTCCATAAAAAGTACCCCCCATGTAAACTTTTGTTGGTTTAATAACCTATATAGCTGCTCGGATCAACATATTTTCCATTCTTTTTAACCTCAAAGTGAAGATGTGTTCCCGTACTTCTGCCCGTATTTCCCATTTTGGCTATTACATCGCCTTTTGAAACCCTGGAACCAACACTTACACTCAAAGAAGCACAATGCCCATAAGCAGTCTCATATCCATTTTCGTGGTTTATAATCACATAATTACCATATCCCGACATCCAACCGGCATAAGTAACAATCCCGCCGTCTGCAGCCTTTATATCGCTGTTGTATGCACCGGCAAAATCCATTCCGGTATGTTTTCTTCCCCAACGATTTCCATAACGTGACGAAAGACTACCCATAGTGGGTTTGATGAATGTCCCCGAACCAGTTGTAGGCGGACGCTTTTTTGTTCCGACTTTCTCAATCTGTTTCACCGGCTCGACCAAAGTCTCACTCTCAAGAACTTCTTTTTCCGTTTGAATACCATTCACTTTTGTAATTCGTGCCATAACTTTGGCATTGCCGTTTTGTCCCTTTTGGGCAACCACAGTTCTTCCCTCATAAATGGAGCTATCCTTTATCTTTTCTACCTGATACGGCACAGGCTCTTCAAGAGATACAGTCTGTATGCTTTTTACAGACAACAATGGGGTCGGTTTCTCTACCCGAATAACCATCCCCTCTTTTATAGTCTCGGATATATCACCGTTAAGAGCAAGAATTTCACTCACACTTGTGCCATGCAGTTTCGCAATTCCCCAAAGGGTGTCATTGGCACGAACGGTATATTTCCCGATTTCCGAAGAATCAGCGGACAAAATTGCAAGTGCATCTTCAGGAGTTTCCAAAAGACCTATATGCATAAATTCTTTTTTGACTTCTGTCGTTTCGCAAAAATCTACAACCATATCATCGGTTATTTCATCAGTCATAAACCTTTGCTTATACTTAGTGAAAACCCAATCGGCTGCTGATTCGCTCGATACTCCAAAAACAACCTTGCCATCAACATAAACCGCATAACCTTCAACCATAGCATCAAGACCTGCAAGCATTGAATCCTTGAGAGAATTCACATCTGAAATCTTCTCTTCTGGAACAATTCGGCGCACAAAGGCAGGTTCCTTGTTGTATGTACTGCCCTCGCCCAAATATTCGGTCATATGAATGTTTACATTGTCAATTGCCTCATACACAACTGACTTGTCAGTTACCAAACCTATATTCTTGCCGTCAACCAAAACCTCATAGCCAAGACGCCAGTTAAGCATATTTATAAGAGCACAAGCCCCTATAATCACAGAAGCCATAATCACGCCGCCAATAATTTTAGACCTGAACTCCCGCCACAAACATCCCACGCTGTGAGTATATTTATTTTTAACAATTATTATTTTTGATTTTGGAAATTTGTTTCTTCCTGCAATTTTTTTATAGTTTCGTCCTGAACTTTCGCCACGCAGGATTTCGCGGGGAGTAAAAACCTGAATTTCTGCATCTTTCCCCGTTTTTAATGTTTTTCTCAAAGAATCACCTCTCAAACTTGTTCTGCATTTTTATATAGTATCAAATAAATTTGAATATACCCTGAACCAAATATTACAAAATTGTTACAATCATTTTTTATTTTACAATACTTTTTGAAAAAAATCAAGTCCTTTTACCATTTCCCGTTGTATTTAAACAGCCAAAAAATGACATATTTCCCGCAAACACTTGCTCATTTGTATTTTATGTAATTTTTAATTGACTAAATACGCTTTGAATGATATACTATAATGAGATAATTTATATTTCTAACAAATAATATTATTGGAGGTACTTGCTATGAGCGAAAATAACAAAATTGAAAAATTAGTAAAAATTCTTCACAGAAATTGTAAACTTTCACTGGAGCAAGTCGCCGCCATGGCAGATATGACGGTTACTGAGACTGCTGAGGCTAT
This sequence comes from Clostridia bacterium, assembly GCA_045591035.1. GTDB lineage: Bacteria > Bacillota > Clostridia > Monoglobales > Monoglobaceae > SIG440. Next base: position 28,845 of record JAZNSG010000021.1, read on the forward strand.
TGATGAACTTGAAAAGAACGGCACAATTTTAGGCTATGGTGCTGTTGTGAACTGGGACAAACTTCCCGGCAGAGAAAAAATTACTGCATACATAGAACTCAAGATTACTCCTCAGCGTAATAACGGATTTAACCGTATTGCACAGCAAATCTATCAATATCCTGAGGTTAAAAGTCTGAATCTTATGAGCGGGAACTATGACTTTGGTGTACTTGTCGAAGGCAATGGCATGAAAGAAATATCTCTTTTTGTTGCTGAGCATCTTGCTCCAATGGAAAGTGTCATAAGCACAGCCACTCACTTTGTTCTCAAATGCTACAAAGACGATGGTGTAATGTTTGAGGAAAGCGACGATGACAGGGAGGTTAATCCTTATGAGTTTTAACCCTGCATCACAGCTCAACCACGTTGTTTCGTCTATTCCCCCGTCCGGCATAAGAAAGTTTTTTGATATTGCCGCCGAAATGAAGGATGCTATTTCTCTCGGCGTAGGTGAACCTGACTTCGTTACCCCCTGGCATATCCGAGACGAAGGTATTTACTCTCTTCAGAATGGTCACACCCACTACACAGCCAACAAAGGTCTTGTTGAACTTCGCAAAGAGCTTTCAAAATATCTTTTGAGAAAGTTCAACCTGAGCTATGACCCTCTCACACAATCCATTATTACCGTCGGCGGAAGTGAAGCAATTGATATTTTTCTTCGTGCAGTTATAGAGCCGGGAGATGAAGTCCTTATCCCTGAGCCAAGTTTCGTTTGTTACAAGCCTTTAACAACCATGGCGGGCGGTGTTCCGGTTACCATTACCACAAAGGCAGAAAACAAATTCAAACTTACTGCCGATGAACTAAAGGGAGCTATCACCCCTAAAACCAAGGTTTTAGTTCTCCCATTCCCGAACAACCCCACCGGTGCCATAATGACAAAAAGTGACCTTAAGGAAATTGCAGAGGTTTTGCGTGGCACGAATATTCTTGTTTTAAGTGACGAAATCTATGCCGAACTTACCTACGGTGAACATCACTGCTCCATTGCAGAAATTGACGGAATGTACGAACGAACCGTACTTGTAAGCGGTTTTTCAAAGGCCTATGCTATGACAGGTTGGCGACTTGGCTATGCCTGTGGGCACCCGGATATCATTTCAGTTATGACAAAAATCCATCAATATGGCATTATGTCCGCCCCCACCACTGCCCAATATGCCGCAATAGAAGCCTTGAGAAACGGGGACGAAGATATTTCCGTTATGCGTGAAGAGTATGATGAAAGAAGACGTCTTATTGTAAAGGGCTTCAACGATATGGGACTTGATTGTTTTGAACCGGAGGGAGCATTTTATGCGTTTCCTTGCATAAAATCTACCGGGCTTTCATCTTCTGACTTTTGTGAAAAGCTGCTCCTTGGCCACAAGGTAGCCGTAATTCCCGGTACAGCATTTGGAGATTCAGGTGAAGGCTTTATCCGTTGTTCTTATGCTTATTCAGTAGCAAACATCTGTGAGGCACTCAATCGGATTGAAGCGTTTGTCAAAGAAATAAAATAGTTTTTGGGACGATGCATTGCATCGTCCCAAATTTTGAGAAAGGTGAAGAAAACACAATGAACTATCTTTATGATACCCACGCCCATTTAGATGATGAACAATTTGATATGGACAGGGCTGAAATCATACAAAAAATCAAAAATGCAGGAGTTGGCAGACTCAACAACATCGGTGCCGATATGGTCTCATCTCGGACAAGTATCGCACTTTCTGAGGAAAACGACTTCATCTACGCTGTGGTGGGCGTCCATCCAAGCGAGGTAGGCAACATGACCGAGGCAGATATTGACGAATTAAGAGCTATGTCAAAGCACGAAAAGGTTGTTGCCATCGGAGAAATCGGCCTTGACTATCACTACGACGACACCGACCCCGAATCCCAGAAAAAATGGTTCCGAAAACAGCTTGACCTGGCAAAAGAACTAAATATGCCCGTAGTCATACACGACCGTGACTCAAAAGGCGAATGTCTTGCCATACTGAAGGAAAAAGAAATTCATAACGGGGTTGTCCACTGTTATTCAGGCAGTGCGGAAACCGCCAAAGAAATCCTGGCATTGGGGCTTCACATTTCCTTTACGGGTGTGCTAACCTTCAAAAATGCAAAACGGGCAATTGACGCACTCAAAGTCATACCTCTGGACAAGCTCTTTATTGAAACCGACTGTCCTTATATGGCGCCTGAGCCTCACCGCGGTGAAAGGAATGACAGCAGTCTTGTAATTCACGTCGCGGAAAAAATTGCTGAAATAAAAAACATTCCCGTGGATGAAGTTATAAAAATCACCACCGAGAATGCATTAAAATTCTTTAAAATTAAAACAAATTAAGATGCTTTTTCAATCTCTTTACCACTATTAAAGCAAGAAGCATTTTTAATATATCAGGTATGATGAATGGTGCCACGCACTGCCCAATAGCGGTTTTAACGGCGGCATTGCCACCTTTTAAATACACAAATGCATACCACAAGATGCCACAACCATAACAAACCAAAAGGCCCACTGCCATTGCAACAAGGAGCATACAGGGTCTTTTTTTTGTTGTCGTCCAAAGCTTCCCAGAAACAAAAGCCATGGGTAAAAATCCAACTAAGAATCCCCCCGTAGGCCCAAAAACAGTCCCCAGGCCTCCTCTTCCGCCTGAAAACACCGGCAGCCCCAAAGAGCCCATCAAAATATAAATCAAAACAGCAAAACAACCCCTGTTTGTTCCCAGTATCCCCACAGAAGTAAATACCGCGAAGGTCTGCAGAGTAAATGGAACTGCTGTAGGCACCGAAATCCAAGCGCATACAGAAATCAAAGCAGAACACAGGGCTATTCGAACAGCGGATTTTAAATCAATTATTTTCACCTATTCTCCTCCGTCTTTTTTGACCTGTTTTCGTGTTTCAAATAAGGAATGAACATTTTCGCAACCTTTCCGCGGCCTCTGGTCTTTACATAAAAATACCCGATTATACTAAAAACAAAAGCTCCTACAAAGTTTACCAAAAGGTCCTTCATTGTATCATAAAGACCAATATCCAGATAACCTCCATCAAGAAGTTCCTGCCCGTTGACCATGGTTGTATTAACCTTGTCAATCACAAAAACGTCCTTTGTACTTGTGCCGAGAAGGGTCGAATGAATAGCTGTTACCACCTTATCCTTTTGCATATCCGTCCCGATAAAAGCATCACAGAAAAACTCAAAGAACTCCCACAAGACCCCGATTGTCATAGAAAAGCAAAACGCCCCAATCGCCAGAAAAACAGGAGATAGTTTGAATTTCACTCTTTCGTTACGATTAAGTATATCTGTAAGTGCAAAGCCTATTGCTGCACACAAAAATCCGTTGACTGTATGAAGCACTGTGTCCCAATATGGGTATTTTGTGTAATAGCTTCCCATTTCGCCAAGAATTTCTGCAGCAAAAATGAACAACAATATAACAATTTCAAGTGCACTGGGGACCTCAATGCCAAAATTTTTTTCAACAAAAGTCGGTATAACAAAAAGAACAAGAGTTAGTGTACAGAAAAATATATTCTCATAATTTCTGCTGAGGCATGAAAAAACCAACGCAGCCACAACAAAAAGACGAAGCACAACAAACACAGCAAACGCAGCCTTATTGTTCTTTACCTCCTCTTTATAGTCCCGTTTAAAGCGCTTAAAAAACTCCTTCATTTTTGCTCCACCTCTTGCAAATAATCTATTTTAATTATACCATTTTCCATCTCAAATATCAACAATTATGCATATTGTTTTAAACTTTCGGCATAATAAAAACAAATCCATAAATTAGGAGATGAAGAAACTTTGGAATTTAAAAACAGTGAAACAAAAATCAACTTACTTCGTGCATTTGCAGGTGAAAGCCAGGCTCGAAACCGTTATACCTTTGCCGCATCCGAGGCAAGGAAACAGAATCTTTATGTAGTTGAGGCAGTATTTAACTTTACAGCCGGTCAGGAAAAAGAACATGCTGAGTTGTTTTATAACCAGCTTAAATCCGCATCAGGTGAAAATATTGCTATTGATGGTTCTTATCCCATAGACATCAGCGATTCAGTGACTGAGCTTCTTAAATTTGCTCATCACAACGAATATGAAGAGTACGAGGACGTCTATAAAAACTTCGGCGAGATTGCCGAAAAAGAAGGATTTTCTCAGATAGCTACCCTATTTAAAAATATTGCTCAAATTGAGAAAACCCACGGAGACAGATTTGCCCGTTTTGCTGAACTTCTTGAACAGGATAAGCTGTTTGTGTCAGATGTTTCAACCTCCTGGATGTGTCTAAATTGCGGATATATATACAGCGGAGTATCAGTTCCGCCCAATTGTCCTGTATGCAGCCATAACAGAGGGTACTTCCTGAAACTTGAGCTTCTTGAAAAGTTTTAACCAGCCTGTTTCAGCTCAACTGTAAGCACAGTCATATCGTCTTGTACTTCTCCATCATTTTCTTTTAGTGCGTGTTCCAATATAAATTTGGGCATATCTTTTGCTATTTTATTGCGGCAGCTTTCCTTGAGAAATTTCTCAAGCCAAAGGCTGCCGTTTTCTCTGTTCTCGACGCCGTCTGTTATCATAATTATTCTGTCTCCCTCACAAATTCTGCCCGTAACAACCGACGCTTCAGCCTCAGATACTATACCCGCAGGCAAGGATGCAGCCTTAACAGTCTCCACTTTGCCATCCTTTTGTAATATGAAGCTGGGTTCTGCCCCTGTTTTTACAAATTTCACCTCCCCGGTATAAAGGTCTACTATACATATATCCATAGTAACAAAAGTATTCTCTTCAGACTTCATTATCATCACTGAATTGATAAGCTTAATCGCTGTTTTTGAATCAAAACCCGCCCTCAGAAGGCTGTCAAGAAGTTCTAAAATCGCTTCGCTCTCTTTTGCCGCGCGGCTTCCTGTTCCCATTCCATCACTGACAGCAATCACATACTTACCCCCACTCAGGTGCAACGCCCGGATATTGTCTCCACTGCTTTTTGAAGCCGAGCACTCTGCATGACACGCTTCAACAGCGAACCTTTCCGCTTCGGAAAAAATAATTCTTGTGAATCTTTTACCCTCCCTTTTCTCAAGCATATTTAATGTTCTGCATTTAAGTATGGTTTTCATTGCTCTCTCCAACGCCTGTCTGGGTTTTCCTTCACAGTATTCATTTTTAAGCAGCAACTCTATATAGTTTCGTCCATCTCTGTCCACAGAAACCCTTACTTCTGTCGCGTTGATATCCTTCGTTTCCAAAGCAGCCCTCACTTTCCATTCAGGAACTGACGTCGCTTTTGCCTCATCCTTTATTTCACTGGCAAGTTCCTCCATAATCACAGATACCCCTCCAAGTTGTTCGCCCACTATTTCACGGCTTTCAGAAAGTTTGTTCCTCCAGGCTCTTTGGACTCTGTAAATATCAAATCTGTGATTAAGCTCATTCACCATTTCCGAAAGATTTATACAGCTTCTTTTCATCCTCTCACCCATATCCTCTATGCTGAGCTTTCCCCGTTCTTTAAGTATATCAAGGAGTCTGAGCATATCCCCACGAACTGTGTTATAATCCTTGCCCCAACAAACCATAGACTTTCTGCATCTTCTGCATACCTTGTCGCTCGCTGAGTCAAGCACATATGAAACATCCGCACTTGAGGCCATTTCTTCATATTCTGATAATTTTTTTAGCGTTTTTGTCATTTCATTAAACGCATTCCCAACAGACAAAAGCCTTTGTCGAATACCATCTTTTATTTTCATTACATTATCATTTTCTTCTGCA
>JAZNSG010000022.1:0-48456 GCA_045591035.1 Clostridia bacterium
TTGGCGGACAGGGTGGGATTCGAACCCACGTGCCGGATTGAATACCGACAAACTGATTTCGAGTCAGCCCCGTTATGACCACTTCGATACCTGTCCGTGTGTATGTTTGAACTCCGATTTGACGGAGAAAAAACTGAGCAAATTATAAAATTCTGTTAGAAAAATGTTAGAAATGGCTAGAAAAACCGCTAGATAAGGGTGTAAAAACAAGGTTTGAACCTCGCTTAAACCCGCACGGTTAAGCCATTTGTGAGGGTACAGTTACAGTGTAACCGAGGGGATTTCGAGTCAACACTGTTATATTTTGAAAAGATAAAAGGCGGAGCGGAACGCTCCGCCTTTTGTTTTAGTCATTGTATCTTGCTGTGGGGTTGTAGCTCTGGAGAATTGAAATGTTGTCGAGAGCCTTACCTGTGCCGAGCGCCACGCAGGACTCGGCTTCGTCAGCAATAATTGTACGGATTCCGGTTTCTGCCTCGATAAGCTTGTCCATACCGTAAACAAGGGCTCCGCCACCTGTGAGGATGATTCCACGTGCACTTATGTCACCGATAAGTTCGGGGGGAGTTTTTTCAAGAACAGACTTGATAGCCTCAATGATTTCTGCGGAGGTCTCACTCAAAGACTCAAGTATCTCTGATGAAGAAACAGTGATGGTTTTGGGAAGACCGGAAACCAGGCTTCGACCACGGATGTCCATAGTAAGGTTTTCATCACGTCTGTACACACAGCCAATGTTTATCTTAAGGTCCTCGGCGGTTCTTTCGCCAATGAGAACGTTGTATTTCTTTCGGATGTATCTGACAATTGCTTCGTTGAATTTGTCACCGGCTACCTTTATGGACCGGCTTGTAACAATGCCGCCAAGAGAGATAACAGCAACATCAGAGGTTCCGCCGCCCATGTCAACAATCATTGAGCCATAGGGCTGAGAAATATCAATACCAACACCAATAGCCGCAGCCAAAGGCTCCTCAATGAGATGCACCTTGCTTGCACCTGCCTGGATACCTGCATCAATAACGGCACGTTCTTCAACTTCGGTAACACCACTGGGTACACAAATTATAACACGAGGTTTGAAAAAGCTGCGCTTTGTGACCTTGTTGAGGAAGTATTTTATCATACGTTCGGTGATGTTGTAGTCGGAAATAACTCCATCACGAAGGGGTCGGATAGCCACAATGTTCCCCGGGGTTCTTCCGAGCATACGTTGGGCTTCTTCACCCACGGCATAGAGCTTGTTTGTGTTTTTGTCAACAGCAACAACAGAGGGCTCTTTAGCAACAATGCCCTTGCCTTTGATATAAACCAGAACCGAGGCTGTGCCCAAATCAATACCTATATCCTGTCCAAACATAAAAATCACCTGACCTTGCAAACTTAATACTAAATATTTTGTTCCCGATTTTTAAAAAAATTCGCTATGTTAAGCAAAAAAGGGATAACAACTTATATAATATACTATTGAAAGAAAAATGTCAAGAAAATTTGGCACAATGATTTGGCAAAAGGGGTTTTCCGGGCTAAATACAAGGCATGAGAACAAGTGCGAATTGTTGAAGTTTAACAAAAATTGGGGAAAATATAAATTTTGTCGAAAAAATATCAAAATTTACTTGTAAAGCTAAGGGGTTTTATGGTAAAATATATTGCACGGAAAATTAGTGCTAAAGAAAAATTTAGGTGAGATTTTCCCTTTGTTGTGAGGGAGTATTCGCCAATAACCGATTTAACGCCTTATCTCGGCTCACGGTAAAGGCATAGGTTTTAAAAATTTTGTGAGTCGGAAAGGCCAATGGTTACAAAATGATTTATTCTTCAGAAGTAGAAAGAATGTGCGTTGTAAAAAAAGGCGCAAATCACGGTCCGGCACCCATCCCGGAAGAAGGAAAATGGGTAAAATCAAAGGAAGTTACTGATATCTCAGGTCTTACACATGGTGTTGGCTGGTGTGCACCTCAGCAGGGCGCTTGTAAGCTTACACTTAATGTAAAAGACGGTATCATTCAGGAAGCTCTTGTTGAAACCTTGGGTTGTTCGGGCATGACACATTCAGCTGCTATGGCATCTGAAATTCTTCCCGGAAAAACAATCCTCGAAGCTCTCAACACAGACCTTGTTTGTGATGCTATCAATACTGCTATGCGTGAACTCTTCCTCCAGATTGTATACGGAAGAACCCAGACTGCTTTCCCTGAGGGCGGACTTCCCATCGGTGCAGGTCTTGAGGACCTTGGTAAAGGTCTCAGAAGCCAGGTTGGTACAATGTACGGAACTCTCAGCAAGGGTTCAAGATACCTTGAAATGGCAGAAGGTTATGTAACAAAGATTGCTCTTGACCAGGACGATGAAATCATTGGTTATGAGTTTGTTCACATGGGCAAGATGATGGATATGATTAAGGGCGGTATGGACGCAAATGAAGCTATGAAGAAGGCTATGGGTACATACGGCAGAGTTCAGGATGCGGTCAAGATGATTGACCCCAGACACGAATAAGAGGGAGGTATTTGACAATGGCTTTATTTGAAAGTTACGAAAGAAGAATTGATACAATAAACAAAGTATTGAACGCAAACGGCATTGCATCAATCGACGAAGCAAAAGCTATTTGTGATGAAAAGGGCATTGACCCATACGCAATCGTTAAGGGTATTCAGCCAATCGCCTTTGAAAATGCAGGTTGGGCTTATGTTGTTGGTGCGGCTCTTGCTATTAAGAGAGGCGTAAAGACAGCTGCAGAAGCTGCAAAGGTTATCGGCGAAGGTCTTCAGGCTTTTTGTATCCCCGGCTCGGTTGCTGATGACAGAAAGGTTGGTCTTGGTCACGGTAATCTTGGCGCTATGCTTCTCAGCGAAGATACAAAGTGCTTTGCATTCCTTGCAGGTCACGAATCATTTGCAGCAGCAGAGGGTGCTATCGGTATTGCACGTAGCGCAAACAAAGTTCGTAAAGAACCTCTCCGTGTTATCCTTAACGGTCTTGGTAAGGACGCAGCGCTTATTATTTCAAGAATAAATGGTTTCACATACGTTCAGACCGAATTTGATTATGCAACAGGCGAAGTTAAGATTGTTCGCGAAAAGGCATATTCAGACGGTGAAAGATCAAAGGTTCGCTGCTATGGTAGTGACGATGTTCGTGAAGGCGTTGCAATCATGCACCTTGAGGGTGTTGACGTTTCCATCACAGGTAACTCAACCAACCCCACAAGATTCCAGCATCCTGTTGCAGGCACATACAAAAAGGAATGTATCGAACAGGGCAAGAAATACTTCTCTGTTGCATCAGGTGGTGGTACAGGCCGTACACTTCACCCCGACAATATGGCTGCAGGTCCTGCATCATACGGTATGACTGATACAATGGGTCGTATGCACAGTGACGCTCAGTTCGCAGGTTCTTCATCAGTTCCTGCTCACGTTGAAATGATGGGACTCCTCGGCGCAGGTAACAACCCCATGGTTGGTATGACTGTTGCAGTTGCAGTTGCTATTGAAGAAGCGATGAATAAATAGTTATTCAGAAAAAAGACACATCTCAAAGGTTTTCCTTTGGATGTGTCTTATTTTTTTTCTCGATCTACCAGATAATCAAGGGAAACATTATAATATTCAGCAAGTTTTATGGCTGCCCAAAGGGGCAATTCCCTTTCACCTCGTTCGTAGCGTTGGTAAACTGTTAGTTGCATGTTTAAAAGTTGGGCTATTTCCTTTTGCGTTTTATCATTATCTTCTCTTAGGTCACGAACTCGTTTGTATACATACACTTGGCATCACCTATAAAGTAATTATATTTACAATTATCATATATTATAACACCATGCGGTGTTGACAAATAACACCACACGGTGTTATAATAAGAAAAATCTTAAAAATTAGTCAAGAGTTGAAGGCATATACACAAATTTGCTCGTTATATTGGTAAAAGGCGTAAGTCCCGAAAGGGGATGTTTTGTGTTAATATTGGGGAGTTGAGTGATAAATTCTGCAGTATAAGTGTTGCAAGTTTAAGTAAAATGTGGTAAAATTTAAGAAATCTTCAATGGAAGGACTGATGCAAATGAAACATATTAGGATGATTGCCGGAATGATGATAGTCTTTCTGAGCTTAAGTTGTTCCGTTTTTGCCAATAATGATGTGAAGGTATATGTTAATGGTATGAGACTCAATGAAAAGATTATTATGAGCAACGATACCACATACATTCCGGTACGTGCGGTAAGCGAGGCGCTGGGTGCAAATGTCAGCTGGGATGGAAAGTCAAACAGTGTTTATGTTTCATTCACAGAAGATGATGCTATTGCTCAATTGGTTGAAGATATCAGCCCAAGTGTAGTAACAATTGTGGGGAACTACGATAAGAGTGGTGATACATATAAATACAACAACCCTACTGTACACGGAAGCGGAGTAATATATAAAAGTAATGGATATATTATTACCAATGCACATGTTGTAGAGAACATAAAAAATCTGACAGTTGTTCTTAATGATGGATCGTGTTTTCCGGGGAAGGTGCTTTATTCTGATGAAAAAACTGACCTCGCAGTTGTAAAGATTGACAAGCTTGGATTAAAGCCTGTTGCAATGGCAGATGAGAAAACAATTTTGTCGGGGAAAACTGCTATAGCAGTTGGAACCCCAATTTCGTTATCTATGAGGAATACGGTTACTAAAGGCATTGTCAGCGGTTGCGATGTTCCTATTTCGGGCTCATATTACAAATTGCTGCAGACAGATGCAGCAATAAACCCGGGAAATAGTGGTGGGGCATTGATAAATACAAAAGGTGAACTTATAGGTATAAATTCTTCAAAGTTTGTAAGTGAGGACATAGATAATATTGGATTTGCTATACCTGTTGGGACGGTAAAGTTCGCCATTGAACAATTCGAAAAATATGGCTATATTCTTCGCCCAAAGTTGGATTTTGCTCTGGAGGAATCATGGGAAGCGAAGATAGGGTTGCCAACCGCCAAGGGGTTAACCGTTAAAAACTCTTCCGGTTCCGGCCTGGCAGATGGGGATGTGATAATTTCTGTCAATGGTGTGCCGGTTCACAGCGTTGCAGATTGGAACGAGGCAATAAAAGACACATATAACGGCACTACGCTAAATGTCAGATATACACATAATGGCGTAACTGCTGAAAAAAATATAAAATAAAAAGGGGTAGAAAGATTTATGAAAAAAGTAATGGTTTTATTGACGGCGATAGTGTTAGCTCTTACAGCATTTATGAATGTTGCTGTATATGCAGAAGATAGTCGAGTTGAAATTGATTTCTGCGTAGGAGATGATACCCTTAATATAAACGGCGAAGCAGTTAAGGTTGTAAAACCTTATGTTGTAGGTGAAGGTGTTACACTGGTTCCTGTCAGAGTTATCACAGAGGCGTTTGGGGCAAAGGTTGACTGGGTAAATGAGACGCAAACTGTAAAGCTTACATATCCTGATGTAAAGATTGTTCTTCAAATTGGAAATTCTGTAGCTGAGATTAACGGCAGGGCGGAAACACTTCTTGCTGCGCCGGAACTGACAGGCGGTTCAACAATGGTTCCGTTGAGATTTATATCAGAAAATTTTGGAGCAGATGTTTCCTATGATAATGCTACAGAGAGAATTACTGTTGTCAAAGAGGCATCATCGAATTCAGAAATAACCATATCCGGTACAGTCGATAGCAAATATATTGGCGACAGCTATTATGGATGGTCCATGGAAAATCCTGCGGATATGCAAATGACGGAAAGATATTTTGATGGCACTTATACCTTCTTTGAATACGATGAAAATAACGGTATTCAAATTAATGTTAAATATTTAAGCGAGGATTATGATTTCGAGAAGAGCTTTTCCGGATGGAAAGATATTTTGCAATCATTTACGCTCGTAAAAGCAGACAAGGATGCATCCAAAAAGACAATGCATTTGCAGGCAAAAGATAAAGAACATGTCATGGATATTTATGAGATTGTAACAGATAAATATGCATACGTATTAACAGGCATCTTTGAAAACGAAAAAGCAGAAATAAAAAATGAAGGCTTGAAATTGATGGAAAGCTTTAATTTGACGTTCAGTGGTAAGAACACATACGATTTGTCAAATGTCAAAAATGGCGTCCGCAAATTTGAATCAGCTGCAATGAAACTGTCATTTGATGTTCCTGAAAACTTTCTGATGTTGTCTGATGAGGATGCTGAGAACCGCTTTGTGTTTCTCAGCGGTGATGCAAATGACGATTCGTCGGGGATAATAATGAATGTATATTCCAAAAGCAGCGTAGACGGCGCAGAAGCTTTGGCAAATAAGGATTTTATACACAATAAAAGGTATTGTAATGAAGAACTTGCTAAATTTGACAGCAATATAACCCAGAATACTTATACCAACTTTAATGCTTTTGAGTACAGCTATGAAATTAATGCTGCATTATACAGTGAATATGACAGAGATGTGTTTTTTGAAATAGGTGATTATGTTTATAATATTCATGTAAGTGTAAAGTTGCCGAATGCCAACAAGGAAGCTTTTGTTGATGCCATATTGAATAGTATAAAAGCGGAGAAGCTGGATTTTTCAACAGTGGGCGAAATTCTTTATAATTTTGAAGAAAAAGAGGGCACATTTGTTTGTGAAAAGTTAAATAAATGCAAAATAACAATTCCTAATGATTATGAAGAAATTCAGGCATCCAAGAGTACCATTATATACAGCGATGGGAATATTGTTTTGTGTGGGCTGGTATTGATGGATGAAGAATATACATACAGCAAGATTAAGAATGTAGCAAAAACCTATGAGAACGCTCAAAAGAAGACAGAGGGATATTCTATTATTCAGCCGGTATCAGAGATAACTCTTGGCAAAAATAAATATGTAAAATTGGCATATAAGGGCACTGAGGACGATAAGACCGGATATGTTGAAATATATTTAACAGTATCAAATGGTGCTGCATATATTTTTGAAATATCCTATAGTGAACTTGCGTATTCTGAATTTGCAAGAAATCAGGTAAAGGAAATGATGTCGTCAGCTGTTTTCAAATAATGGCTACAAGGAAGAATAATTAGCTGAAAACGTGGTGGCTTCGAAGCGATAAAATAGTCGAAATTTAAAAATTAACGCCCCGGTGATGCTTCTCACCGGGGCGGTTTTTAATTTTCTTTTGGATCATCGGTAAGTCCAAGGATGTAGTCGGTCGAAACTTTATAAAATTTCGACAGAGTTATAAGATGGTGTATGGGGAGCTGGTTCAAGCCGCTTTCGTAGCGAGAATATACTTGTTGTGTTGTATTGAGAATATCAGCAACATCTTTTTGTTTCAGGTCGTGGTCTTCTCTTAGGTCACGAAGTCTTTTAAGATACAAGGGAGTTCACCTCTGTGCTAAATCTTGCTGGGGTTATCAGTGATGCCTAAAATATAATCGGTGCTGACGTTATATTTTTCAGCCAGTTTTATTAAATGCTCCAGGGGTATATTTTGAAAACCCCTTTCATAGCGTGAATATACGGTTTGCTGTATACCTAGAAATTCTGCAACGTCCGACTGTTTCAAGTCGTGGTCTTCCCTTAGATCTTTTAGCCTTCTAAAAAGCAATCCCGTTCACCCCACAGTATTTATCAGTTTAAGATATGTTTTTGTTTAAAAGTTTTGTTTCAACTTATTTTTTTGGACTGTCAGTAAGACCAAGAATATAGTCGGTCGAGACATTGTAAAACTTGGCAAGGGTAATAAGTGCAGAGGAAGGTATTTCCCGGTAGCCTTTTTCGTACAAAGAGTATTGCTGTTGTGTAATGAAAAGTATTTCTGCTATTTGCTTTTGCGTTTTGTCATTATCTTCGCGCAAATCTCTTAATCTTGGATAATATGCCATATTAACACCCCAATACATTCGTTTAAATGTATTGACAGTTTAACACGATTATAATATAATAATTTAAAACAACATTCATTTGAATGTAGATGGAGGAGTTATGAAAATTAAAACCGAACTGATAAAAGGACATATAAAAGACGTAGTTTTGAGTCAAATGACAGATTTTGAAATTGATGAGAGTAAGGTGGCGGACACACGTGCTGTTTGTGCTTTGAGAGAAATACAAGAGGTTTTGGCAAAGGATGAGAAAGACGATTTTTTGATAGTTGATGAAATTGTGAAGATTTTTATGAAATATGAGCTTGATTTCGGCACTTGCCACGATTTTTAAAGGCTTAGAGTATCTTAATGAAATAATAAATAAGTCCAAGGATAATTGAAGTGTTTATTCCATAGACGAGGACGGGCCCTGCCACAACAAACATCTTTGAAGCAAGACCAAGGATAAGTCCCTCCCGGCGAAATTCCATGGCGGGAGAAACAACTGCGTTAGCAAAGCCCGTTATGGGAACAAGTGTACCTGCTCCCGCAAATTTTGCAATTTTATGATAAAGATTAAGTGCGGTTAAAAGTGCGCCAAGAAATACCATAGTTATGGGAACTGCGGTTTTGACCAGCTCTTCCGAAAGATTAAAAACATTTTTATAAAGCTCTGAAAAGGCCTGACCGATTGTACAGATTATACCGCCAACCACAAACGCAAAAAGAATGTTCTTCCAGATTGGACTGTTGGGAGATTTCTTTTCAATGTATTTTTTATATTCTGATTTGGTATATTTCATATTATCAATCCTTTCGTTTTTCCTTAGTATCTGCACATTTTGAAAGATTAAACAAAAAAATACATATATTGTGTTTTTTTGTATTGACAAACCCGATTTTTTACTATATAATGGTGTTACGTCTTAAAATAAACACAATATATGGGTTTGGATATATACGCAAGGAGGAAGCGAAAAATGAAGATTATTAAGAGAAATGGAGCCGAAGAGAACTTTAACGAGGAGAAAATTCTCGTTGCTATTACAAAGGCAAACGAGTCTGTGCCCGAGGATGTGAGAATGACCGAACTTCAGATAAAAAGAATTACTGAGTCGGTGGTTATTGCCTGTGAGGCGCTGGGTCGTGCTCCCTCAGTTGAAGAAATTCAGGACCTTGTTGAACGAAAGATTATGGCTCACGGAGCGTTTGAGGTTGCAAAAAGCTACATAACATATCGCTATACCCGTTCCTTGGCACGTAAGAGCAACACAACGGATAACAAAATTCTGTCTCTTATTGAGTGCTGTAATGAGGAGGCAAAGCAGGAGAATGCAAACAAGAATCCTGTTGTTAACTCAACACAAAGAGACTATATGGCAGGTGAGGTTTCACGAGACATAACAAATCGAATTTTGCTTCCTAAAGATATTGTTGATGCCCACAACGAGGGTATTATCCATTTCCACGATTCGGACTATTTTGCTCAGCATATGCATAACTGTGATTTGGTTAACCTTGAGGATATGCTCCAGAACGGAACTGTTATTACAGGCACTCTTATTGAACGTCCTCATAGCTTTTCTATTGCTTGTAATATTGCAACCCAGATTATAGCTCAGGTTGCATCAAATCAGTACGGCGGACAGTCTATTTCACTTACACATCTTGCTCCCTTTGTTCAGGTGTCACGTGAAAAATTCCGCAACTCCATTATCGAAGAGATGAAAAATCTTGGCATTGAAATCTCGGAAGAGCAACTTGCTGAAATGGCTGAACAGCGTGTGCGTGAAGAAATTCGCCGTGGTGTTCAGACCATTCAGTATCAGGTTGTTACATTGCTTACCACAAATGGTCAGGCTCCGTTCATTACGGTGTTTATGTATCTTGGCGAGGCAAAGGATGAACAGACAAAGCACGACCTTGCGATGATTATTGAAGAGGTTTTGCACCAAAGATGCCAGGGCGTTAAAAACGAAAAAGGAATTTGGGTTACACCTGCATTCCCGAAGCTCATATACGTTCTTGAAGAAGATAATATTCACGAGGATTCAAAATATTGGTACCTGACCGAGCTTGCGGCAAAATGTACCGCAAAGCGTATGGTTCCCGACTATATTTCTGAAAAGAAAATGCTTGAACTCAAGGTGGACAAAAACGGCAACGGACAATGCTATACCTGTATGGGTTGCCGAAGCTTCCTTACCACCTATGTGGATGAAAACGGAAATCCAAAGTACTATGGAAGATTTAACCAGGGCGTTGTTACCATAAACCTCGTTGATGTGGCATTGTCTTCAGGTGGTGACAAGGAGAAGTTCTGGAAGATTTTTGACGAGAGACTTGAGCTTTGCCATCGTGCGCTTATGTGTCGTCACGAAAGACTCAAAGGCACACTTTCGGATGCGGCTCCCATACTTTGGCAGTATGGTGCACTGGCTCGTCTCAAAAAGGGAGAACCCATTGATAAGCTGCTCTTTGGCGGTTACTCAACAATTTCTCTTGGGTATGCAGGTCTTTATGAGTGTGTTAAATACATGACCGGAAAGAGTCATACAGACCCGTCGGCAACACCCTTTGCCCTTGATGTTATGGAAAAAATGAATGAGGCTTGTCGTGGTTGGAAGGCTGAACATAACATTGACTTTAGTCTCTACGGTACACCCCTTGAGTCAACAACCTACAAGTTTGCAAAGTGTTTGCAGAAGAGATTTGGCGTTATCAAGGACGTAACAGACAAGGGTTATATCACAAACAGTTATCATGTTCACGTGGGTGAGGAAATTGATGCCTTTGAAAAGCTTCGTTTTGAGGCACAGTTCCAGCATTTGTCACCCGGCGGTGCAATAAGTTATATTGAAGTTCCCGATATGCAGGATAACATTGAGGCGGTTCTTCAGGTTATGAAGTTCATTTATGACAACATTATCTACGCAGAACTGAACACAAAATCGGACTATTGTCAGGAATGTGGTTATGACGGCGAGATACTTATTGTTGAAGAGGACGGAAAACTGCTCTGGGAGTGTCCCAATTGCGGAAACCGTGACCAGGACAAAATGAATGTAGCACGTCGTACCTGTGGATATATTGGCACACAATACTGGAATCAGGGCAGAACTCAGGAAATAAAGGAAAGGGTTCTTCACCTGTAAAAAAAGAGGCAGAAAAATGAATTACGGTCAAATTAAGAATTGCGATATTGCCAACGGCGAAGGGGTGCGAGTCACCCTTTTCGTTTCGGGATGCACGAATTGTTGTGAAGGCTGCTTTCAGCCCGAAACCTGGGATTTTGGTTATGGAGAGCCATTCACCAAGGAAACCGAGGACAAACTTTTGGGGATGCTTGAACCGGGCTTCATAAATGGATTGACGCTTCTTGGCGGTGAGCCTTTTGAACCTGAAAACCAACGGGCGCTTCTGCCTTTTGTAAAAAGGGTTAAAGAAAGATTTCCCGAAAAAACCATCTGGGCGTTTTCGGGGTTCACTCTTGAACGATTGAGAGAGGATGAACCTCACCCAAGGTGCGAGGCGACTGATGAGCTTTTGAGCATGATTGATGTTCTTGTGGACGGAAAGTTTGAAAAGGAAAAGAAGAATATAACACTTAGATTCAGGGGTTCTGAAAATCAACGTATTATTGATTTGCCGAAAACCTTCAAAGAAGGTAAAATCGTACTTTGGGACGATAATCGCGGAAGAAAATAAAGAAAAAGGTGGCTTTTGCCACCTTTTTTAGTTTACTGTGTTTATTGGGTGTCCCTCAAGAAATGCTTTAAGACTTGATACAGCAATATCCATAAGCCTTTGCCGGGTTTCACGGGGAGCCCAGGCGATATGGGGGGTTATATAACAGTTTTTTGCTGAAAGCAGGGGATTATCTGCCTTTGGAGGCTCGGATGAAAGAACGTCTACACCTGCTGCCAGAACCTTGCCTGAATTCAGCGCATCAGCCAGGTCGGCTTCGCAAACAAGACCACCCCGGGCGGTGTTTATAATAACCACGCCGTCTTTCATTTTGTTTATGCTCTTGTGATTTATGAGGTTGGCATTGTCAGCAGTAAGAGGACAATGGAGAGAAATTATATCAGAGTTTTCAAAAACAGTGTCAATGTCACAGCAGCCCTCTTTTGGATGAGCGGCACAGGCAAGAACTTTCATACCAAAGGCATCAGCTATTTTGGCAACAGCCTGACCAATCTGGCCATATCCGATTATACCAAGAGTTTTGCCCTTAAGCTCCCAAAGGGGATGAAGCCAATAACAAAAATCGGGGCAGTTGGTCCATCCGCCGTCTTTCACGTGTTCATTATGCCCTGAGACATCACAGAAAACATTGAGAATGTGGGCAAACACAAACTGAGCAACCGAGTCTGTGCTGTAAGAAGGGATATTGCACACAACAATCCCACGTTCTTTTGCTGCTTTCACATCAATTGTGTTATATCCGGTGGCAAGAACACCAATGTATTTCATATTTTTGCAGCTGTCCATAATTTCAGCAGTTATAAAGGTCTTGTTGGTGATGACTATTTCAGCATCGCCAATGCGCTTTATCATATCTTCGGGACTTGTTCTTGGATAAAGGGTGAAATCTCCAAGAGACTTTATCTCACTCCAATCCAAATCGCCCGGATTAAGTGCGTTCCCGTCAAGAACAACAATTTTCACAAGAATCAGTCCTTTCCTTTAAATTGCTATCTTAATTTTATCATAAATCAACAGAAAAGTCGATAGAAAATGAGAAATATTTAAAAGATTAAGGCTTGAAACCCGATAAAAAGTTTGGTATAATAAATTTTATATAGGGTGAATTATGCCCTGAAAGGAATATAATAAAATGGATACATATGAAAGAAAACAAAAAATTCTTGAACTGCTCAACCGGGACGGACGAGTGAAAGTTAGCGAACTGAGCCGGATTTTTGGCGTGTCAGAGGTTACAATACGTATGGACCTTGCGGACCTTGAGGCGCAGGATGCCTTGTCAAGGGTCCATGGCGGAGCCATAAGCTCGTATAAAAGCTATTACAGTATGAGTCTTCAACAAAGGTTGTCCTCTAATCAGGAGCTGAAACAGTGTATAGCAAAACGGGCTGTGGAGATGATTGAAGAAAACGACACGGTTATGTTCAATTCAGGCACAACAACACTCTCGGTTTTTCGCGCAATACCTCCGCGGATGAGCCTGAGCATTGTTACAAATTCCCTGGAAATTGCATCAGAAGCCGGAGCAAATCCAAACTTTAATGTTATTCTTCTTGGCGGACTGGTGAATGGGAAGTATCGGTTTGTTTATGGTGATGATGCAAATCTTCAGCTTGAACGTTACCACGCAAACAAGCTGTTTTTGTCGGTGGACGGTATAACAACCCAGACGGGATTTACCACCTTTTATGACAGAGAGGCGGAGGTTGACAGACTTATGCTTGAGCACTCGGCAATGAAAATAATTGTTGCGGATTCCACAAAAATCGGAAGGACAGCTTTTACTCATATTGCTGATTTGGACGAAGCGGATTATATTATCACCACCGATGCTGTGGGTATTGAGGATGATATCAAAGAAATAAAAAAGACAGTCAGAAATACCATACTTGCGAAAGATCGAGACCTTTCGGGAAAGAGAAAACATATATGAAATACTTACTTGGTGTAGACATAGGAACAACCTCATTAAAGGCTGGGGTGTTTGACGAAAATGCAAAACCCGTAAAGTCTGTTACAAAGGACTATACCCTTGAGGTGCATGATGATTTTGTTGAGTTTCCGGCAGAAAAATACTGGGAGCTGTTTTCTGAGGCGGTTGACGAGTTAGCCGCTGAGTTCGATATATCGGCTATGAGTGTTGATACTCAATGTGAAACATTTATTATAACTGATGCTGACGGTGTGCCCCTTTCAAACGGCGTGGTCTGGCTTGATAACAGGGCGACAAAACAAGCGGAGGAGCTTTCAAAAAGGTTCGGAGAAAGAACGGTTTATGAAAAAACCGGCCAGCCTGAAATTACAGCGACCTGGCCTGCCAGCAAACTTCTTTGGTTCCGGGAGGAAAAACCCGAGATTTTTACCAAGATAAAAAAAGTGTTTTTGCTTGAGGATTACTTGCTTTACAGAATGACCGGAAGGTTTGTAACAGAGCAAACTCTTCAGTCTTCAACTTTATATTTTGACATAAAAGCTCTTGATTGGTGGCAGGAAATGCTTGATTTTATTGGCCTCGATAAAGATTGTTTGCCTGAAATTCTGCCCAGCGGTACGGTTGTTGGTGAATATAAGGGAATTACCGTTGTGACCGGAGCCATTGACCAGATTGCAGGGGCAATCGGCGCCGGAATTGTGCGGCGGGGCGTTGTCAGCGAAATGACGGGAACTACTATGGTGGTTTTTGTTCCATCACAAAATGTTCCTGAGTTCAATCCGGACAGCAAAATACCTTGTCATGTAAATTTTGATGGCAAATACTGCTTGTTGTCGTGGACGCCAACGGTGGGGATTGCGCTTAAGTGGTTCAAAAATAATTTCTGTGAGAACTTTAGCTTCAAAGAACTTGATGAAATGGCAGAAAAGGTTGAACCGGGCAGTGCGGGATTAACGTTTATTCCTTATCTTTGCGGTTCGACTATGCCGAAATACAATCCTGATGCAAGGGGCGTTTTTTATGGGCTTACGATGGAACATACAAGAGCTCATGCTGTGAGAAGTATTTTAGAGGCTGTTTCGTGCATGCTTAAAGGAAATCTTGATTACCTTGGGCTCGATTGTGAGGAAATCAGGACTATGGGCGGTGGCGCTTCAAGTCCTCTTTGGTGCCAGATTAAGGCTGATATGACGGGAAAACGGATTGTTACTTTGGAAAATGATGAAACTGCGTGTCTTGGCTCTGCTATTTTGGCCGGAGTTGCAACCGGGGTTTTTGAAAGCGTTGAGAAAGCCTGTGATATGGCTGTGAAAACAAAAAAGGTTTACATCCCAAGCGGTGCGGACTATACAGAATGTTATTCGAGATATTGTGAGCTTGACGAGAAATTGTTCTAAAGAAAAGAGGCAGTGGACAAAGTCCACTGCCTTTTTATTCTAAAGAATTTGTTAGTATATATTATCTGATAGTCCGACTTTTTTGCAATGTTCTTCAAAGGTTGTCAGTTGTTCCTGGTTTACCTTGCGGATTTGTGAAAAACCGCGTATTTCATCCTGACGGGAGAAAAGTATTTTGAAAATTCGGATTATTGAAAATATGGGGTACAAATAGGGATGTTTTTTCAAAATCGGGTACAGGTACATTACACCTTCAAAGGTTGGGAAAATCTTGCGTAAAACAATCTTTGCAGCAGTCGTAGCTGTTGACCCTTTGGCGTTTTTGCTGACGTTTGCAATGTTTCTTTGGGAGACTGAGCCATAGGCTCCGCTTTTAAGGATAAACATTTCCATTTCTGAAATGACTTTATCTGGTTTGACCGGAGTATCAGAGAACCAATGCTTCGCCAAAGAAAGAAGCAATTCGGAAAATTTTGAAATGTTCATAACCTCAAGCTCACGATTTATGTAATCCCAATCCAGAGGTTGCTTGATTTGTACATATATATCCGCAATATGTTTGATGCCTATGCCGCCGTCTATGTAGTGTCTTGCGATATGTGCCACTGAATAAACATAAGAATCTTCCGGGCTCATTGAGAAAATGTTTTTGTAGCCGGGGAGAACTTTTGCAAACCTCCAGCAGTTTTCGTAATATCTGTAGTTGACCTTGTAGTTTGCCGGAACCAGTGTTTTGTGAAGTTCAATAACAAGCTGGGGACCGGAAAAGATGACCTCGTGAATTGTTTCGTGTTCAAGGGAAAAACCAAGCTCACCGAGAATCTGAGATATAGACTCAATATGCTCTTTATCCACGAGAATATCCGTATCAGTCATATATCTGAGGCTTGGGGAGGGATACAGATTTTTAATAAAATATCCTTTAAGGGGCATGGCGCGAAGCCCTGCTTTATCCATACGTGAAAGGAATTCACCAATGAGAATTTCCTGAGTTGCTTCCCGTGCCATGCTGCGGTTTTTTTCGTATATAAATTTTTTGGCTGTATCTTCAGGCATCCCGGCAAGAACATTCGGGCACGAACCAACAAACGCAGCAAGGTGATGACCTTTCGAAAAACTGTAAAGCTTTTCAAAATCAACAGCCTGGGCGCTTTGAAGGTCAGAAAATTCGGTTTGGTTTAAAACCGAGCGGATGGTTTTCAGCAAAAAATTTATCATACAGATAGCTCCTATAGGGGAAATTTTATATAAGGCTTCATAATTAAAAGCGAGACCATCTTGGCAAAATCCAGTAATAGGGTATCAGTCCTGAATTGTCAAGCACATAAGCAACGATGGTGAATCTTGCAACAGCATAAATCACAACCAGCACACGCGTAGTCCAGATTGTCCGGCGGGAGGTGAAAACCTTTGGCAGACAAGGGACAAGCCAGATTTCCGAAATTGAATAGTAGTAGGATATACGTTTTGCGTAGGGACTTATAAAGCCCGACAAACCCAGGATTACACTTATTACATACATTGTAATAAAAAGAGCGTTACGATTATCTACTTCAATTAGTTGTTTCGATGCAAACAATATTATAATCATCACAAAAAGATTCAGATAGAAGTCACGGTTTTTTGCACCGTCGAGTTCTGTATAATTTGAATATCTGTTCAGAATGGCTGTATCTGAGTCTGTGAAAAAAGAAGATTCCAGGACTTTATCAATATTTATACTAATAAGAAAAATCGCAAACAGTATAACAATCAGGATTAACGGTGGAGTTACCCGACCTTTTTTTGTCCACAAAAAGTATATCGGGATGGATATAAGGGCAGACAAATGAAACATTGAAGCCAGTAAGACGCAAAGAATGAACGGTTTGAATCTTTTTTCAAAGACAAATGGCAAACTGAACACAACAAGTGAAAGAGCAAGATATTGGCGCATTATATTAAGAGATGTAACAAAGAAGCCAAGGTAGAAAACAAACATTACCAAAGCAATGTTTGTTTTGTTGAATTTCAGGGAGACCAAATATACGGGATAGACTGTTAAGAAACCGTATACCAGAAAATAAAGACGAATGTGCTCTGAGTATGTAAGAAGCTTGGTTAAAAAAAGATGCCCCGATTCATCAAAAAGAGTCCTTGACTCAAACAGTTTATCCCAGTCTGTATCGGTAATCCACCTATACGCACGCAGATATTCAATGGTATCTGTGCCACAGCCTCGCCAACCTGCAATAAGAGAAGGTATTGCCAGTCCGACAGAGGTGATTATAAAGGCGAAAAAGGTTCTCCGCCTTTGATTTTCATTAATAAAGCCGAGAATATATGCTGAGCTACCAAAGGCAAAGATATAAAACAATAGGCTGTTAAATGGTGTAAGCATAAGAAGCTGTCCTTTCTTATAAATACATTTAATTTGTTACTCAAAAGCCCCCAAAAATTTTCAGGTGTACAAAAATTGGTTAATTATCTTACAGGCGGAGCAAACTGAATTCGTCCGTTTTCGTAAATCAGCTCAGGTTCACCGGAAATAAGGGGAAGTGCGTATTTTGCAAACTCTTCGGTAAGAGAAAAACCATCCGGAGAAATCATATTGTCGGGGACCGGCTTTTCTTTGTTTGCTACCAGGCTGACGGGAATGGGCTCGACAATGATTGAATAGGGAGCCTCCGATGCTCTGGTGAAACTTGCCATAATGCCGGTTTGACCGTTTGCGGCAAACTCGGCACCTTTGTAACCGGCTTCAAAGGCTTCGTTTACATCACAAAGAGAAGCTCCTGCCGAATAGCAGCGCTGAAGGGTGCTGAGCTCAAGTGTTCGGGTTTTCAGTCCAAGACTTGAGGAAATAAGTGTTTCAACAGCCTTTCCTGCGCCACCCAAAGCAGCATGGCCAAACTTGTCAGTCTTGGTGCGGCTGCTTGATGTATCTTGCTTTATGTAATTTCCGTCTTTGTCACGTATGCCTTCGGACAACGCTATCATAATACATTTTTTTTCATGGCTGACCGACTCAAGCCGGGCCAGAAACTTATCAGGGTCAAAGGGCCTTTCGGGGAGACAGATTATGTCTGCGCCGGAAAAACTGTCGTCGTTGGCAAGTGATGCTGCCGCAGTCAGCCATCCCGCATTTCTGCCCATGGCTTCAAGAATCAAAACAGAATGCATCTCATAAACGGAGGTGTCACAAGCGAGCTGACGCATACAGTTTGCAACGAACTTGGCAGCAGAGCCGAATCCGGGAGTGTGGTCAGTTATAACAAGGTCGTTATCTATGGTTTTCGGAACACCCACAACATTGAGCTCTTTGCTGTTTTCTTTCGCATAAATGCTCAGTTTGTTTGTGGTATCCATTGAGTCATTTCCGCCTATACAACAAAGGTAGCCGATGTTATATTTTTCAAAAACAGAAAAAAGTCGTTCGTAGTATGCATCATCCTCACCAACAGCAGGAAGCTTTTTGCGGCAAGAACCCAGATGTGATGAGGGGGTTTGTTTCAAGAGTGCAAGAGTCTTTTCATTATTAAAAAATTCAAGGTCAACGATTCTTTCGTTTTCAACACCTTCAATACCACCGATGCTGCCATACACTTTGCCAAAAGTTTCCGGATGGTCAAAGCCATATTTGATAACCCCTGCCAATGAGGAGTTGATAACAGCGGTAGGTCCGCCGGATTGAAGCACAAGCAAGTTTTTCATTCTATGTATCATCCTTTACGAAAATTCATTCTGTTTTATATTTTATCATATTTAAAGTTCTTTGTAAACATAAATATATTTAAATTTTACTGAAAAGCAAAAATTGACAGTGCTATGTTTTTGTGGTATACTTTGTCACAGCGAAAGAAAGGCGGGAACGAGATGAAAGCGGTTATCACAGGCGCCAGTTCGGGGATTGGACTGGATATGGCAAAAATCCTTTGTGAAATGGGAGCGGAGGTCTGGCTTGTTGCACGTCGGGAAGGTTTGCTTGAAAAAATAAAAAGTGAAATCGGGGATAAGGCACACATACTTCCCCTTGATTTGTCAAATAAGGAAAATTGCATTAAACTTTATGAAACAGTCAAAGACAAAGAAATAGATATTTTTATAAACAATGCAGGTTTTGGATTATATGGGGATTTTCCGGAAACGGACCTTGACCGTGAGCTTCAAATGATAGATTTGAACATTTCGGCTCTGCATATCTTAACAAAGCTGTTCTTGAAGGATTTTAAGAAAAGAAACCGTGGATATATCTTGAACGTTGCGTCTTCTGCGGCGTTTTTGCCCGGCCCGAAAATGTCAGCGTATTATGCCACAAAGGCGTATGTTGTGAGACTCACGACGGCAATCTTTGAGGAGCTTCGAAGAAAGGGCTGTGATGTTTATGTTGGGGCACTTTGCCCGGGCCCTGTGGATACAGGCTTCAATGATGTGGCAGGTGTCAGGTTTTCTCTTAAATCCCTGAAGTCAAAGGCGGTAGCACAGTATGCCATAAAGAAGATGTTTAAAAGAAAACTTATTATTATCCCTGGATTTATGGTCAGGCTTGGAGTATTGGCGCAAAGGTTTGTACCCCTTAAGCTGCTTCTTAAAATATCATACAATATTCAAAATGCAAAAAGCTGTGAGAAAAATTAGGACAATATCCTGATTAAAATATAAAGAGTGAGTTCGAAACCATCCTCACTTAAAACAAAACTAAGGAGAAAAAATATGAAAAAAAGAAATTCTATTCGTTTTATGGTTTTGGGAGCAAGTATTGCAGCACTTTATATCGCTTTGACATTTTTGTCAAGTGCCTTGGGACTTTCAAGCGGCGTGGTACAAGTGCGATTTTCCGAGGCGCTCTGTGTGTTGCCCATTTTTACCCCTGCGGCTGTCCCCGGACTGTTTATAGGG
Organism: Clostridia bacterium; assembly: GCA_045591035.1. GTDB lineage: Bacteria > Bacillota > Clostridia > Monoglobales > Monoglobaceae > SIG440. The sequence continues at coordinate 19,788 of JAZNSG010000022.1, forward strand.
TGCTTTTTGGCAAACATACTGACGGGAAGTGTTTTGGTGGATGTTGTTTTCGGAAGCCTTGCCACTTTACTTGGGGCTGTCTTCACCCGGGTTTTACGCAAAAAGAAGCTCTGGGCGGTTCTGCCCCCGATTTTGTCAAATTCTTTGATTATCCCCTTTGTTCTTAGATTTGCCTATGGAATAGAAGGGGCGCTTTGGTTTTTTATGGTGACGGTAGGAATTGGCGAAATAATATCCTGCGGTGTTTTGGGGAGTCTTCTTATGTTGGGCTTGGAAAAACGAAGAAATATTTTTTGATGAAATGAAAGATTGACAATCGAACTTTGCCAATATATAATAATGAATGTATCTTAGGGAAAACCGAAAAATACGGTTTTCCCTATCAAAACTTTGTTTTGACTGAGAAATTGCAAAGCAATTTCCCGATACTTCATTGAAACAAGGTTCTCGAAAATTCTTTTACAAAAGAATTTTCACGACAGCAAAACCCTTGCTGTCGCGAAATAGCGTATTTGCGCTATTTCGGCAAAGAACACTCGTTATAATTATTGTTGAGAAAAAGGCTATTCGCCGTTTTTCGAAAGGATGTGAACACTTGTGGATTATACAAGATTTAAAAATCTAAAAAGAATTGTCATAAAGGTGGGGACGTCCTCCCTTACCTATGAGACAGGCAAATTAAATATAAAAAAGATTGAAAATCTGGTTCGTGTTGTTTCAGATCTCAGAAACCGAGGAATTGAGGTTGTTTTGGTTTCAAGTGGTGCTGTTGGTGCAGGTGTGGGAAAACTGAATTTAACCGAAAAACCGACGGATATCCGGAACAAACAGGCTCTTGCGGCTATAGGACAAGCGTCTTTGGTTTCTATTTATGACAGATTCTTCTCGGAATATGGTCATTGTACAGCACAGGTTTTGCTGACAAAGTTTATCCTTGACAGTGCTGAAAGGTATGAAAGCACAAAGAATGCTTTTGAGACAATGTTTGAATATGGAGTTATCCCTGTTGTAAACGAAAATGACGTTATTTCGACCTATGAGCTTGAGTTTGGTGACAATGATACCCTTTCTGCCTATATTGCAAAACTGGTTGAGGCAGAGCTTTTGATTATCCTCTCTGATATTGACGGGCTTCTTGATGCAGACCCCTCAAAAAATCCTGAGGCAAAGCTTGTACCTGTTGTTGAAAGGCTGAGTGACGAAATTTTTTCACTTGCAGGTGGTGCAGGAAGCCGCAGGGGTACGGGAGGCATGCTGACCAAGCTTAAAGCTGCGGAAATAGTAGTGCCCGAAGGTATTGATATGATTATTTCTAATGGTTCGGCACCGGAAAGAATTTATGATATATTTGAGGGTTTGCCGACAGGTACTCTGTTTGTTGGAGCAAACAAGTAAATGAGTTGGTGAAATATACTAAATCAGTTTTCAAAATTGATAAAGATTTGTCAAAAATAATATTGCTAAAACGGAAAATTTATGATATTATTATACTATCAATAATTAAAATGGCATAGAATATGCGAAATATCCCCAAGGAGGTATAAAAATGACGAAAAATAAAAAAGTACTGACCTGGCTTGAGGAAATGAAAGCGCTTTGTAAGCCTGAATCTGTAGTTTGGATTGACGGCTCACAGGCTCAGCTTGATGCACTCCGTGCTGAAGCTGTTTCCACAGGTGAAATGATTGAATTGAATCAAGAAAAGCTTCCCGGCTGTTACTATCACAGAACAGCTGAAAATGACGTCGCCCGTGTTGAGGACAGAACCTTTATCTGTACTGAAACCGAGGAAGAGGCAGGTCCTATCAATAACTGGATGGCGCCCAGCGAGATGTATGCAAAACTGAATGCTCTTTATGATGGCTCAATGAAAGGCAGAACAATGTATGTTATCCCTTATTCTATGGGACCAGTTGGTTCACCTTTTTCTAAGATTGGTGTTGAACTTACTGACAGCATCTATGTTGTTCTTAATATGGATATTATGACAAGAGTAGGCAAGGATGTTATTGACGCTCTTGGCGAGGATGGCGATTTTGTTAAGTGTCTCCACGCAAAGAAGGATGTTAACCCTGACGAGAGATATATTGTTCACTTCCCCCAGGATAACACTATTATGTCTGTTAACTCAGCTTATGGCGGAAATGTTCTTCTGGGCAAAAAGTGCTTTGCTCTTCGAATTGCTTCATACCAGGGTATGAAAGAAGGCTGGATGGCTGAACACATGCTTATTCTCGGTTTAGAGAATCCTAAGGGCGAGGTTAAGTACATTTGTGCTGCATTCCCATCAGCTTGTGGTAAGACAAATCTTGCTATGCTCATTCCTCCCAAATTCTTGAAAGAAAAGGGTTACAAGGTATGGACAGTTGGTGACGATATTGCTTGGCTCCGTGTTGGCGAAGACGGCAGACTTTATGCAATCAATCCTGAGGCTGGTTTCTTTGGCGTTGCTCCCGGAACTTCCGAAAAATCAAACTTCAACGCTCTTGAAGCTACAAAGAAAAATACAATCTTCACAAATGTTGCTATCAATGAAGAAGATATGACTGTTTGGTGGGAAGGGCTTGACAAGAATCCTCCCGAAAAGGCAATTGAATGGAAGGGTGCAAAGGTAAATGGCAAGGAATATACCGCTGACGGTAACAAACTTGCTCATCCCAACTCAAGATTTACTGCTCCCGCAGTTAACTGCCCCTGCATTTCTTCTGAATTTGAGAATCCTCAGGGCGTTCCGATTTCAGCTATCGTGTTTGGCGGTCGTCGTGCAAAGACAGCTCCGCTGGTTTACCAGGCACGTGACTGGGATCATGGCGTATTTGTTGGTGCTACCATGGCATCCGAGACTACTGCTGCGGCTGCAGGTGCTGTTGGTGTTGTAAGACGTGACCCCATGGCTATGCGTCCTTTCGTTGGTTACAACATGGCTGATTATTTCCAGCATTGGTATGATATGGGTAAAAAGATTTCAAACCAGCCCAAAATTTTCAATGTAAACTGGTTCAGACTTGATGACGAAGGCAACTTTATGTGGCCCGGATTTGGTGACAATATGCGCGTTCTTAACTGGATTTTGGACCGTTGCGATGGCAAGGTTGACGCAGTTGAAACCGAAATCGGTTATGTTCCCAACAAGGAAGACCTTCAGCTTGACGGTCTTGACCTGAGCGACGAGGTTGTAACAGAGCTTCTTTCTATTGACAAGGAAGCCTGGAAAGAGGACCTTGCAAACCAGAGAGAATTCTTTGCTCAGTTTGGTGACAGACTTCCAAAGGAAATCAAAGACAGCATGGATACTCTTGAAAAGAATCTTAATAAATAAGATAAGATGTTTTAATCCCCCTTGCGATTTTGCAAGGGGGATTTTTTAGTAGCATAACCTTTGGTGAAATGTTAAGCTTTCAGACGGATGAGAACCACAGTTTTACATATTCTGCCAAATTTTCTAAAAAAACTTAAAATAAATACTTGACATATATGGAAAAATATGTTAAAATAAGCTAGAAAACAACATTAACTGCCATTTTATTACCCCGAAAATCAAAAAATGATAATAAGTGCAGTATGTTAAAAAGGAGGAAAAAACATGAAGTCTACCGGAATTGTTCGACATGTTGATAAGCTTGACAGAATTGTTATACCAAAGGAATTGTGCAGAAGCTTGGGAATTAACCCTAAGGATCCACTGGAAATTTATGTGGAAAACTCAAGAATAGTTTTGAAAAAGTATATTGCAAGTCACAGTTTGTCAAACGAAAAAAGCAAAGCAAAAATGGTCAGAAACGTAGACAGCCTTGATCGAATTGTAATACCTAAAGAAATTTGCAAAACACTTGGAATTAAGCCAAAGGTGTCAATGGAAATATTTGTGGATGACCAAAGTCTTATTTTGGGGAAATACGAACCTGCGTGTATTTTCTGTGGCGGAATGGAAGGACTTATCTTGTATAAGGGTAAGTTGGTTTGTGCTGAATGTATCCGGAAAATGGGAATGATGATTTAATTATTCAAACAGGCATACATATAAAAGCAGAGCTGTTTAAAAACATGAAATTGTTTTTAAACAGCTCTGTTTTTGACTATTTTAGCGTTCTACATAGAATCTGACAAGCTCTTCAAGAAGTTCGTCGGTTTCTATTTTCTGGATAAGGCTTCGGGCACCGTTGTGGGCAGTAACATAAGAAGGGTCGCCGGACATAATGTACCCAACAAGTTGATTTATGGGATTGTAGCCCTTGTCTTTCAGCGCAGCATGAACCTGAAGAATAACCTCGCCCGGAGACAAGGGTTTTTCTTTTTCTACACTGAATTTCATTGTTTTTGAAGAACATTTGCCATATTCCATAAAATAACCTCCAATCCAAAATCCAAGACAATCATTGTTTTAGTGGTATAAGTCACAAAGCTTTGCTTTTTGTAATTTTATTGTATCACAATATTTGACACTTTACAAGTTAAATTTCTGTAACAAAAATGGGAAAATTCCCGAAATTTGCACTAATCTCTATTTGAAAAATAGTCGCCTGAAACTATAATATTGTTAATTTTAAAGATGGTTGAAAGATGTGCGTTTTGCTTTTGGACATATTCTTTTATGTCCGCCGGTGGAGGTGTGTCAGAGGGAACGTAATACATTTTCTCGTCAAGCCATGCTAAATTCCCAAAACACACAAAGCCCGTTGTGTCCTTATCCAGCACGTCGTTTCCTATGTAGCAGTTGTTGTTTTCAAGGGCAAATAAGTTTATGATTGTGGGCAGAAAGTCAATTGTCTGGGTGGGCTTTTCAATCTGGGTATTCATATTCTTCTCCGCAAGACAAGGAGAATAGATAAATGCGGGAACCTTGTAGAGATTTTCCCCATTCTTGTACTCTTTCAAAATATTTTGGTCAGAAAACCCATAAGCGTAATGGTCAGTGAAACCTATGATTACCGTATCATCAAGGATGCCATCGGAATCAAGTCTTTCAAGAAGTTGACGGAAGAATTCGTCTGTATCTTTGGCAAGAATAAGGCAATTGTTTTTTTCGAGACCAATTTTTGTTTTAATCATTTCGGCATCAATAAGCTCGGGATATTTTGACTTAGCTTCTGCTAACTTGGCATCGTCAAAGGTATAGGGAACATGCCCCGAATAAGCTATAACAAAATCAAAAAACGGGCGGTTCTCGGACATTTTTTTGTAAACAGCATCATTCTTCAAGATGTTGCTGTCGGACATAGAAGCCTCTACTGTCATACCGAAGTCGGGGAATGAATTGTATGATTCAAAACCAAAGCTGTGGTGCATAATGCCACGGTTATAAAACTCAGATTCGTTGTAATGGAAGGAGTTTGCTGTGTAGCCTTTGTCCCTAAAAAGATTTGCCATGGAATAGGGATATTGATTTGAGCTGAAGTTGACTGCACTTACTGAGGTTATCGGATTATAATAGCCGGTATTAAAGGCAAATTCGGAATTAAAGGTGTGTCCCGTACCAAACATTGGCGCATAGAAGTTTGAAAAGTTTATGCCGTTTTCCATCATATAACAAAGTGTCGGGGTGTATTTTTCGTCAATCATCCAGCTGTCAAGCCCCTCCATCATAACGGCAACTACATTTTTCCCTGCAAAAAGACCGCTGTACTCGTTTTGCCCGGGGGTTTGTTTTTCATTGAAAAAGGCGTCCACCTGAGCGTATTCTTCGGGAGTAAAAATCTTTTTCGGGAAAGCTGTATTGTACAGGTCACGAAGAACAAACTGATAAAGACCGCAAACATCGAAGCTTTTGTTTACATCTGAAAACTGTTTGTATATTACCCGGGGTCTACGCCAGGAGTCCCAATCGTCCTGGGATTCATTAAAGGTTTCGGGGTTCATAAAGGTGTTTAGCATAAAAAGAAGAGTCAAAGGAATCAAAGATACCAGCCACCACGCCTTATGAAGATTTGGTTTTTGCCATTTAACAAGGGCAAAAGCGAGGGAAAACAGAGAGACCGCCATCGATATTAGCAATTTTAAGTCTATATACTTGACCGCAAAATTTAAATAGTCTGCACCCTCTCCTGCAAGGGCTATACTTTTGAGCCAGAAGAACTGGCCAAAAATTCCAAAGTACACATATTGACACAAGGCATAGATTAGGATCAAGCTTGTCCATATGCCATATACAATCTTTCCGATTTTTTTGGGAAGGACAACTACGCAGAAAAACAGCACCAAAAAAATCCATGCAGCTGAAAACAGCCGGGCCACAGGCTCAACATAAAATTCGGGGTAGGCTTTCGGCCACACAAGATACTTTAGCATAAGGTCAGGTACAATCATTGACAAAGCAGCAAAAAAGACAAAATAGTACTTTTTTGCAGATTTCAGCATATTCAGAATCGCTTTTTTCAAGGTAATCACCGTCCCAAATCGGTATTCTTGGCGAAATAATCACCAAGGATAACAGTATCGTTTATTTTAAAGCGTTTTAAACGCAGGTCATTTTGCTCTTGAATGTATTTTTTCATTTCTTCGGATAAAGGCTCGTCAGACTGAACATAGTACATCCTATTATCAAGCCAGGAGGAATCCTCGAAGGCTACGAAACCTGGGTTGTTGTCATCAAGAAGGTCATTACCTATGTAGCAATTCTTGTTTTCCAATCCGAAAAGATTAGCAATGGTAGGGAGAAAATCCATAACCTGGGCAGGTTTTGAAATATCCTTGTGCTCAATGCCGGGACTAAAGATAAATCCGGGGATTTGAGTTATAAGCGCATCTTTCTTGAAGTCTTTAAGGCGGTCTTCGTCTGAATAACCATAATTATAGTGGTCGGTAAAGGCGACTATAACAGTATCTTCAAGAAGCCCATCCGCTTCGAGCCTTTCAAGGAGTATGCGGAAAAATTCGTCGGTATCTTTTGCAAGAAGATAGCAGTTTTGAGTTTCTTCGTCAAGACTTTCGTCGATAAGCTCAGGGTAGGTTTTTCGGACAAATTTGAGTTTTGCATCATTTCCCGTGAAGGGGAGGTGAGCTGAGTAAGTAATTACAAAATCGAAAAAAGGCTCGCCCTTTGTCATTTCCCCAAAAACTTTATCGTCTCTTGCTACGTTGCTGTCCATCATGGAGGCGTATTTTGCCATTCCCAGGTCAGTAAAGGAGTTATATGCATCATAGCCGAGGCTTTTGTGCATAAGTCCTCTGTTATAAAATTCCGATTCGTTGAAATGGAATGAGTTTGTGGTGTATCCTGCGTTTTTGAACAGGTTTGCCATGGAATATGGGTATTGGTTTGAAAAATAATTAACAGCACTCACCGAAGTCGTGGGATTGTGATACCCTGTATTAAAGGAAAACTCTGAGTTGAAGGTGTGTCCCGTACCAAAGGTAGGGGCATGGAGATTTGTGAAGTTTATGCCGTTCTCCATCATATAACAAATGGTGGGTGTATATTTTTCGTTTATCATCCAGGTGTCCATGCTCTCCATCATAACGGCAATAACATTTTTGCCTTTAAGAAGGTCGGTGTATTGATTAGGCTCGGGACGGCCTTTCTCTTTGAAAAATTCGGCGACCTCAGAAAAATCTTCCTGAGAAAACGAATCGTCAGGGAACAGGGTTTTCTTGAGGTCTCTGAATGCGAACTGGTATATTCCGCAAACTCCAAGACTTTTGTTTGAGTCGTGGAATTGTTTATAAACAACCGATGGCTTTCGCCAGGAATCCCATTCGTTTTCGGCAATGTTAAAAACTTCCGGCTGAAGCAGGATATGAAGTCCGCTTATGAGAGCAACGGGAATAAGAGCCAAAGACCAGAGTTTTTTCCGAAGACGGAGACGTCTCCATTTAAGAGCTGATAAAATCATTAAAATCAAGGAAACAAAAAATCCCAGAATAAGTGTGGAATCAATGTTTTCAAGGGCATAGCTCAGATAATCGGCGCCCTCTCCGGCAAGAACAATGCTTTTCAGCCAAAAAAGCTGACCGAATATTTTAAAGTATACATATTGGCAGACAAAATAAATTATAAAAATGCTGTTTGTTATCAGATAGAGTATCCGCCCTAATCTTTTTGGCAAAAGAACAGTGCAGACAAAAAGGAAAAGGCCTGTCCATAAAAGAGAAAATCCTGTTGCGATAATGTCAACATAAATCTTTGTGAAAATATTTGAACGTGGCAAAATCCGAAGAGTAATATCAGGAATAAGCATGGCAAGTAATGCAAACACAAGATAGTAGTGCTTTCTCGCAAATTTCAGCACAAGGTTCATTTTTTCTTTCAAAAGAATCATCTTCCTTTTTAAAATAATATGTCTAAAACCATATTTTAACATATAATGTGAAAAAAATCAATAAAGAGGGGCAAAATACCAATGAGAACATAATGCACCGCCTCAGCCTGGCAGAATTTCTATTGACAGAAACAGGCTTAAGTGGTATTATTATGTTAGGAAAATAATGATTTGGAGGAATATATTTTATGTTGGTTTCAGCTACTGAAATGTTAAAAAAAGCAAAAGAGGGAAAGTACGCCGTAGGTCAGTTCAACATAAACAACCTTGAGTGGACGAAGGCTATTCTTCTTACTGCAGAGGAATGTAAATCACCTGTTATTCTTGGGGTTTCTGAGGGTGCAGGTAAATATATGTGTGGTTTTAATACTGTTGTGGCTATGGTTAAGGGTATGATTGAAACCCTTAATATAACTGTTCCTGTGGCTATTCACCTTGACCACGGCAGCTACGAAGCCGCAAAAACAGCTATGGCTGCCGGTTTTTCCTCAATTATGTTTGATGGCTCACATTATGATATTGAAGAAAATGTGGCAAAGACAACTGAACTCGTGAATGAAGCTCACTCCAAGGGCATTTCAATTGAAGCTGAGGTTGGTGCAATCGGCGGTGAAGAGGATGGTGTTATCGGAGCAGGGGAAGTTGCTGACCCGGCTGAGTGCAAGATGATTGCTGATTTAGGTGTTGATATTTTGGCTGCCGGTATCGGAAACATACACGGCAAGTACCCTGAAAACTGGAAGGGTCTTAGCTTTGAAACACTTGAGAAGATTAGTGAGATTACGAATCCCATGCCCCTTGTTCTTCATGGTGGAACAGGTATCCCTGCGGATATGATTAAAAAGGCAATATCTTTGGGAGTAAGCAAGATAAACGTTAACACTGAATGTCAGCTTTCTTTTGCAGCGGCGGTGAGAAAGTATATTGAAGCCGGCAAGGATCTTGAAGGCAAAGGCTTTGACCCAAGAAAGCTTTTGGCTCCCGGCGTTGAAGCTATCAAAGAAACAGTCAAGGAAAAAATGGAGCTGTTTGGTTCGGTAGGCAAGGCTTAAAAAATAAAGGGGATGTTAAAATAGTCCCAAGCGCAAAAAGGCAGGATTAAATAAATAATAGCATCACTTTTTGATGACACACTTTTTTAAGAATAATGAAAAATCTCGACTTGTTCGAGATTTTTTGTTTTTAAGTCTTTTTGCTACGAATAAACTTTGCCTCTCGACGTACACCAGTACGCCTTCGGGTACCCAAAAGCGTACGCTTTGGCTCAGTTTATTCATTCTGAATCTATTTTTCCTATCCCTTAAAAAACCGAGGCGAGATAGTTATCTCGCCTCGGTTTTGTTTTGAGGGTATGAAGTGTTTAGTTTTTAGCCGCCCATATGTTGGGAAATTATTCTTGAGATATCATTCCATGTGGCAAAAACCATAATGCCAAGAAGCAGCACAAGCCCGATAAAATGCACAAAGCCTTCCTTTTCGGGAGGGATGGGCTTTCTTCTGATTGCTTCGATGATAACAAAGAAAATTCTTCCGCCGTCAAGTGCGGGAATCGGCAAAAGATTCATAAGACCGATATTGACCGAAATAAAAGCCGCAAGATACAAAAGATTGAAAAACCCACCTGTTTGTGCGGTAGTGTTCATTGCGTCAACAACCCCCACCGGACCGGAAACCTCGTTTAGGCTGACATCACCTTTTAGCATCATGCCAAGGGAAACAAAAACGACTTTACCCATCCAGACGGTTTGAAAATAGCTTTCGTGCAAGAGGTTGAGCAAATTGGCTTTTTCTATCTTTGCGGTGAAACCTACAAGGTATGCAGGAGAGCCATCGCTGTATTGCGCCTCAATCGGCTTGAAACTGAAGGTATGTTTGGCTTTTCCGCGACGGACAGTTACATGGCTTTCCTTGCCTGAGCAGTCCTGCATAATGAAGTTTATGTCTTTTCGGATGTTTACAGATTTATCATTAATGGAGATTATTTCGTCACCGGGCAAAATCTGACCGTAAAGAGCGGATTCTTCCATAACTGTGTCTACCGTAGTTGTGGCGATTCCGCCATTGGTTGAGGCGGAAACACAAACAAAAATGAAACATATAACAAATCCAAGAAGAATGTTCATTCCTGCACCGGCAGCAAGGATAACAAGCTTTTGATACCAGGGCTTTGCAGAGAAAGAGCCATCACTGTCACTTGCTTCGTCCTCGCCCTCCATGCTGCAAAAACCGCCAACAGGGATGGCTCGGACAGAATATCTTGTCTCACCAAGTTGCTTTGAAAAGAGCTTTGGCCCCATGCCTATGGCAAACTCGTGCACCTGGACATGAAACAGCTTTGCTGTTAGCAAGTGCCCCGCTTCGTGGACCAGAATTATAAGTGAAAAAAACAATATAGCAAAAATAATTGTGGATAGCATTTAATGACCTCGTTATTAACTTATATTTTGTTTTCTGTTCTTACAAGCTTATCTATGTTTATTATATCCTCAAGGGTGGGATTTGATTTGTTTTTATATTTACTCATTGTGTCTTCAACATATTCCGCAATTTGCAAAAACGAAATTTTGTCATAGAGGAACGCTGAAACTGCCACCTCGTTTGCGGCGTTTAAAACTGTAGGCATAATTCCTCCCATTTCACCCGCACTTTTTGCAAGGGCAAGACAACGGAATGTTTCTTCGTCCGGTTTTGCAAAGGTCATGTTTGCCAAATCCGCAAAGCTTACACCTTTATCAGGTGATGGCAGTCGCTTTGGATAGGTAAACGCATACTGTATGGGATGCTTCATTGAGGGTAGTGAAAGTTGCGCGATGATGCTTTTGTCGCAAAATTGCACCATTGAATGGATTATACTTTCGCGATGAACGACCACCTCTATATCCGAAAGAGACAGGTCAAACAGCCATTTTGCCTCCAGCACCTCAAGGCCCTTGTTCATAAGTGTGGCACTGTCTATGGTGATTTTTGCACCCATTGACCAGTTTGGATGCTTTAACGCCTGTTCTTTTTTGATGCCACCAAGCTCAGCCCTTGTTTTTCCGAAAAACGGTCCACCTGACGCTGTCAGGAGAATTTTTTCGACTTCGTTGTGATTGCCACCGTGGAGGGACTGAAAGATTGCCGAATGCTCACTGTCAACCGGAAGAAGTCGGACATTGTGCTTTTTTATCGCATCTGTGAAAAGTGCACCTGCTGTAACGAGAGTTTCCTTGTTGGCAAGGGCGATGTCCTTGCCCGATTCGATGGCTTTCATTGTAGGAACAAGCCCTGCAAAGCCGACGATTGAAGAAAGTACCATTTCGGTATCCTCAAAGGTTGCTGCCACGCATAGACCTTCTTCTCCGCAGAGTACGGATGCATTAGTATCAGAAAGGCGTGTTTTCAAGTCAGTATATAATTTTTCGTCTGCAACGACAACTATCTTCGGGTTATATTTTCTTGCCTGCTCTTCAAGCAGCGGAGTGTTTGAGTTTCCGGTAATCGCACAGACGGAGATATCCTTTATTCCTTTTAAATCGTCAACAACCTCCAAAGCTTGTGTGCCGATAGAGCCAGTTGAACCTAAGATTGATATGTTCATAAATCTTCACCTTTCAGATGCCTATTATGGTAAGGTAGATATAAACAAGTGGTGCGATGGCAATTACGCTGTCAAGTCTGTCCAAAATCCCTCCGTGACCGGGGAAAAGATTGCCATAGTCCTTGATTCCGAATTTGCGCTTTATGATTGATGCGGTAAGGTCGCCAATCTGCGAAATTACTGCGCAAAGAATGCCTAAAATGCCAAATCTTATGTAATTTAAATCCGCGTGGAGAAACTTTTCCATGCACAGACCAAACAAAAGAACAATTACCACGCAACCGACTGTGCCGCCGATTGCTCCCTCGATTGTTTTTTTGGGACTTATTTCAGGACAAAGCTTGTGTTTGCCTAGGAAAAAGCCTGTAAAATATGCAAATGTGTCGGTGGAAAAAGCACCAAAAAACGGTAACCAGATGAGAAAGGCTCCGTTTTCGAGATGGTGGATAAGCAAAAGATGAGTAAGGAAATAAGGAATGTATATCACACTGAAAATCACTATTGCGGCATCGGTTACTGATACAGTTTTGTGTTGTACCAGCATAATTATAAAAAGTGTGAAGATAAATACATAAATCAAAAGCTGCCACAACAGAGAAAAATCCCATGCCGGATTAAATGTGGATTTCAGCAGAGGAATAACTATGCCGGCTGCATATCCCACAAGGCAAAGTGCTCGTTTTTGTGAAAGCTGTGTGGCTTTGTAAAACTCATAAAGACCAATCAGCGAAACCGCTATGATTGCCAGTGTTATAAGGGTGGTGTTTGATAAAAGTATCAATACCAGCAGTGGAATAAGAATAATTCCCGTTATAATTCTTGTCTTCATAATTTTCCTCCGTATTGAAAAATAGGCGGATATAAAAATCCGCCCAAAAAATTTAAACTTTGCCAAAGCGACGGTTGCGCTGTTGGTAGGCAAGAATTGCCCGACGCATATCCTTTTCTGAAAAGTCGGGCCAGTTTATGGCATCAAACCAAAATTCAGCATAGGCTGCCTGCCAGAGCAGAAAATTGGAAAGACGAAGTTCTCCGCTTGGTCGAATAATTAAATCAAGTTCGGGAACGTCTTTGGTGTACATAAGATTGGACAAAAAGTCCTCAGTGATTTCGTTGGGAGAAATCTGTCCGGATAATGTTTGCTCGGCTGCTTGTTTCGTTGCCTGAACGATTTCGGCTCTGCCGCCATAGTTGAGCGCAACATTGAGAATCAGCCCCGTGTTGGTTGAGGTGTATTCTTCGGCGTAACGGATTGCCTCTTTTATTTTGTCAGAAAGAGGAGTCTGGTCGCCAATCACACGCAAAATGACGTTGGTTCCGGCAAACTGTTCTTCAACCTGCTGGAGATAGGTATAGAGAAGCTCCATCAATGCGTCGACCTCTTTTTGAGGTCTGTTCCAATTCTCGGTAGAAAAGGCGTAAGCGGTAACGCTTTTTACGCCAATTTTGTTGCAGTACACAACAATTTTCTTCAGGGTTTCGGCTCCTGCACGATGCCCTGCACTTCGGGGAAGTCCCCTCTTTGCCGCCCATCTGCCGTTTCCGTCCATGATAATTCCGATATGTTTCGGAATGTTTGTCATATCAAGCTCTTCGGTATGAGACGTCTTCTTTTTAAACCACATAGAAAATTATACCTCTAAAATTTCTTTTTCCTTTGCGGAAATAATCTCATCAATTTTTCCAACAAACTTGTCGGTGAGCTTTTGGATTTTTGTCTCCATATTCTTCAAATCGTCCTCGGTGATTTCTCCGTCTTTTTTCTGCTTTTTGAAGCCTTCAAGAGAGTCACGACGAACATTGCGAACAGCAACCTTGCATTCTTCGCCACGCTTGGAGATGCCTTTAACAAGCTCTTTTCTTCTTTCCTCGGTAAGAGGAGGGAAGTTGAGACGAATAACCTTTCCGTCGTTGTTGGGGGTGATACCCACGTCTGATTTAAGAATTGCCTTTTCAATATCCCCGAGAATAGCTGCGTCCCAGGGCTGAATTGTGATTGAACGGGGTTCGGGTACAGCAATGGTACCAACCTGCTGAATGGGAGTTGCAACTCCATAATATTCAACCGTAACCTTATCCAAAATAGCAGGGTTTGCTCGTCCTGCTCTGATTGTAGCCAAGTCCTGATTAAGGGCATTTATTGCTTTTTCCATTCTTGATTCTGCGTTTTGCATAAATTTCACTGCCTTTCAAAAAAATATTCTTAAAAACTGTAAGCTTTTATTTTACGATAGTTCCAATCTTCTCGCCACGGATAGCACGTTTGATATTTTCGGGGTCATCAAGACCAAATACCAGAATCGGTATGTTGTTATCCATACAGAGTGAGGTAGCTGTTGAGTCCATTACGCCAAGACCACGGTTAAGAATGTCAATATAGCTGAGCTGGTCAAATTTAACAGCATTAGGATTAATGTGCGGGTCGCTGTCGTAAACTGCGTCAACCTTTTTCGCAAGAAGAATGATTTCTGCATCAATTTCCGCTGCACGAAGGGCAGCGGTTGTGTCTGTTGAGAAGAAGGGGTTACCCGTTCCGCAAGCAAAAATAACAACTCTGCCTTTTTCAAGGTGACGCATAGCCTTCAGACGGATATAAGGTTCAGCGATTTGGCGCATTTCAATTGCCGTCTGGACAATTGCGGGAACGCCTTGCTGTTCAAGGGCGTCAAGAAGTGCAAGGGAGTTAATAACCGTTGCGAGCATCCCCATATGGTCGGCACGACTGCGGTCCATACCTTCACCGGTTCTGCCTCGCCAGAAGTTTCCGCCACCGACAACTATGGCAATTTCTCCGCCAAGCTCCCAGCATTCCTTTACTTTTTCGGCTATGGTTGATACCGTTTTGGTGTCAAGACCAAAGCCCTTATCTCCGGCTAAAGCTTCGCCGCTGATTTTAAGCATAACTCTTTTATACTTTAGTGACATATGTTATCTCCATTCCGCCAAGGTTTTCCTGGCTTATATGTAAAATTTATGCGTGGAGAAGCTCAGGCCAAGCAGCTTGGCAAAAGCGGACCACGGATTACTTCAACAATTTTCAAACATCAGTCAATCTCAATCACTGTTGGCCCGTCCGAATCGGATTCGCTGTCGGATGGGTCGTTTTCTCCAAAATCTTCAGAGCTATCGCCTGAGGAATTGTCTTCATCGGATACTTCCGGCGTTGAACTTGTGGAAGAGTCGTCGCTTTTTACATCCTCACTTGCATTTTCTATGAGGTCAGAGTTATCGGAAGACGAGCTCGAAGCCTGATACTGTTGGATACTTGAATTACCGCCGGTATAAGGACTTGTATAGGAATAGTCGTCGTCATGGGATTTATCTGAGCTTTCGTCAAGAGCTTCAAGCTTTGCCTTGAGAGCTTCGTTTTCTTTCACGATTTCTTTATCTTTTACGGTATGTACTATTGGATTAATGATAAAGCTAAAGGCCAAAATAAAGGAGATAATGAAAAGCATCACTGAACCTAAGCAGATACCGATGCCAATCATAACTTTTTTAGCTTTCGCGGTCATTTTGTATTTTGTTCTTCTCATAGCTTATCCAACCTTTCCGTATATGAAAACATATAAATTAATAAAAATAGAATTGTTTACATCTTTTTAAAAGTATAGCACAAAACAAGAAACTATTCAATACTTTAAACAAAAAACATTAATGCCAGATTTTAATTTTTCCCTCATTGTGTAAACCCACGATTATAGTGGTTAAAATAGGCAGACATATCATACCGAATACCCCAAACATCAAATAGCCCAGATAGATGGCTAATAAGGTGACTACGGGGTTCAGACCGAGCTGGTCGCCTATGACTTTGGGCTCGATGAAGTTTCGTACAAGAATGATAATCAGGTAAAGAACTATGAGCCCCAGGGCAATGAGGTAGTTTTGGTTGAACAATGACCAAACTGCCCAGGGTATAAGAGCTGTGCCCGAACCGATAACGGGAAGAATATCTGCAAGGGCAATTATTGAGGCTATGCCAATAGAATTTTCAACATTAAGAACAGTAAGTCCGATTGAAAGCTCGGTAAAGGTAATTATAAAGAGTATAAGGTAAGCACGAAGATACCGAAGAATGGTTTTCCCTACCTGAAGCTTTGCATCGCCGATGATGGATACAATCCGAGTAGGAAGCTGTTTCTTTACAAAACTTTTAATCCTGTCAAAATCTATACTGATAAAAACAGAAGAAAGTATAGTAAAAACTGTAGAAATGAAAACCATTGGGATTTTAGCAGTAGCATCTGCAAGGGCTGACAAAGCTCCGGCAGAAAGTTTAAGAACCGCGGAACGAATGGAGTCTTCGGCGTTTTCTGCTATAGAGTAGATATAATCCAAAGTTTCGGGAGAAAGGCGTGATTCAAGGGTTTTTATGTAGTCCACAATTTGAGCAATGGTGGGCTGGATTTCCTTGTCATAGTATTCAGGCAGGTTCATGAATATGTTGCTGAGGGATGCAAAAAGTCTTGCACCCAAAAGCCATAATGCCAAAATTAAGAGGGCGTATTCAGCAAGAAGAAGGACTATGCCACTGATTTTTTTGTTAAGACGGGTGAACCGATAAAGCATATTCACCGCAGGACGAACCGTAAGAGATATAAGAAAACCGATAACAAAAGGCATCAGCCACTGCATAATATATCGCACAAAAACAAAGACAATTAAACCTATAATTGCCCAGAAAACTGTGTTTATGATAAACTTCCGTCGTTTTTCAATCTTTTCGTTTTGCATAAAAGCACCAGCTTTCTTGTGTTCATATAAGAATTTTTCGGTTTTGTATGAAGCATAATTTAATAAAACAATTATATCATAGATATCTGATTTTATCAAGAGTTTAAACTGAGGATTAATTAAAATGCTGAACCGAAAAATATAAATTTGACAAATCGGGAATTTTCATATACAATTTAAAAGAGCACAGAAGAAAAAGGTGGTGAGCCCAATGACAAGCAGTCGCGTTGCAATTATTACTGATTGTTCGCCTGAGGAAGAAACCCTGAAGTTTGTTGAAACGCTGAAAAAAGAAGGAATTTTTTCGGTTCTTGTGCTGAATCGTCTCGGAGATGACGATTTTTCTAAAAAGGCAAAAGACCTCGGTGCGGTGATTTGCTGTGGACTTGAGGGCGAGACGGTTGCTCTTTGTGCGTCTTTAGCTTATGTGCGGGAAACCTTTGTGCCTCCGTATTCTGTTGCTTTGGTGCCCTTTAATGGGTGCTCGGATATTGAATGTATCTTTAAAGTTTTCAAGACGGTTGAACACACTCCCGATGCTTTTGCGGTAAGCCAAAACGTAATAGGTAAGGGAAAGTTTTTCCTGAAAGGGAAGATTGTTGCAAGAAAATTTCTTTACAGGCACTTTACCGGAGCGGAAATTTATGGTGACCAAAGCTCGGCTTTGGGCTTTTCTGACAGACTTCTCCCAAGCTTTGAGAAACTGCCTGACAACAGCTATGAATATCATATAAAATTTCTTATGCGCTGCAGAGAAAAGGGTTTCAGAGTCAGTGAAGTTTCTGTACCCGCGAAATTCGGGAATTCAGGATGGACAGTTCAAAAAAGTTCACTCAGGTCCTTTTTCAAAAGACATATGAATGTGCTGAAGTTTTGTATGTCGTCCTTTTCGGCATTTTTGGTGGATTATTTGGTTTACAGCCTTATACTGGCATATAGCGAAAAACATATAAATGTTGTAAACCTGACATTCGCCAACGTTTTTGCCAGAATCATAAGTTCTACAATGAATTTCACGGTGAATCGGAAATTTGTTTTTAAGGCAGAAACGGGATTGCTTAAGTCTGCAACACAGTTTTATACCTTGGCGGCTATAATTCTTTTGGGGAACAGTATTTTGCTTAATTTTTTGGCAAATGTTCTCGGGATTAACCACTATTTTGCGAAGATTGTGACAGAAATGACTTTCTTTTTGCTCAATTGGACAATTCAATCAATGTTTATATTTAAAAAATAAAGGACTGTTTAAATTAAACAGCCCTTTTTTAATTAAAAGAAAAGTTATTTCTTTTCGTAACTCTTGCAAAAATGGGGAATGGGAATAGAATCACCACTTGTTTTTTCGTGGCTTACCTCAATTTTGTCAAGTGAACACTTGTTTCCTTCTGCATGATACATACATTCGCATACATTACAAAGTACACCGCTGTTTTCCATAATAAAATGCTCCTTTCTGCCAATTTATATCGGCATAAAATTTGTTTTGCAAATTTATTATTCCCAATTTCGGCGTAAATATAATAATTCAAAAAATTTTAATTAAGCACATCCAAAAGCCGGTCAAAAAATACGGCAGTTTCTGCCCGTGTTGCAAAACCCTTGGGCTTGAATTCCCCGGTTTCATAACCGCTCAGCCATCCGTTTTTCACCATTGCGGCAACAGCCGGACGGGCGTATTCAGAGACAGAAAATCCATCGGAAAATTTTTCGTTCAGGATAGAATCATCGGTTTCCTGAATTTTGCCATTTTTTAACAAAACTCTGTAAACCAATGTAGCCATATCTTCCCGTGTAATGTTTCCTGTGGGGTCGAAAATATTATTTTCTCTGCCTGATGCATAGCCAAGAACTTTTGCAATCCCCACTGCGTCATAATAATATTTGTCTTTTGGTATGTCTGAGAAGTTTTCCATGAAGGGGACTTTTTGTTTTGTCTGGCGAATAAGCATAACGGTAAAGTCCGCGCGGGTAATCTGTCTTTCGCAACCGAAGGTTCCGTCGCCCATTCCACTCACCACGCCTTTTTCATACAGTCGATGAATAGCGTCCTTTGCCCACGGATAATTAGCTGTATCCGTAAAAATAGTGTCAGAGGATGAGTTAAGTCGTGCGATACAAGCTTTGAGCTCAGGGTTTTTCAGGGCGCTTTCAATGCGGTAATGGCTATACCCGGAAATATTTTCGTTGTCGGACAAAAGACGAAACTGATTTTCAAGCTCCTTTAGCCCTGCGTCCTTATACCAGGGAGAATTTTCGGAAGTTTCGTCTGAGGCGCGATAGACAGCCTGACCGATAACCAGCTTTGTTTTGCTTCCCTTGAGGGCATCTGTCCACCACTGACAAAGCTCCTTGAAGTCTGCAATATTGTATCCGATATTCCAATATACCTGGGGGATAATAACGTCAACAAGATTATCCCTTGCCCAAAGGCGGCTGTCGGCAAAATAGTCGAAATAGCTTTGTTTACCCTGCGTTGAGCTGCCCTCGGGGTGGCTTGATTTATTTGCCCAGATTCCGCAAGGACTCACTGAAAATACGAGGCTTTCGTCAACATCTTTAATCGTAGAGCGGATTGCTTTTACAAGTTTGGTGGTGTTGTTTCGACGCCAGTCCCCTTTGTCTGAAAAATTTTCGCCATATTTTTCAAAGGTTTCCTGGTCGGGGAAATCGGGGGAAGGATAAAAGTAATCATCAATATGTATTCCGTCGATATCATAGTTTTCGGCAAGTTCCCGAATGCCTTTTGTTACAAGCTCAAGGGCTTCGGGCTCTCCGGGGTTAAGGTACAGCTTCCCGTCGGTGTGCTTAACCGTCAGATGGGGATAAAGGGTGGCAATGCTGTTTTCAGACTGTAATGTATTGTCTTTTTCTGTTGCGGTTATGCGGAATGGGTTTATCCATGCTTGAAACGAAATGTTTTTCTTGTGGGCTGAGGTTATTAGGTATTCAAGGGGGTCAAAACCGTTTTCAGGAGACAGACCTTGGCTTCCCGTAAGGTATTTTGACCAGGGATAAATTTCGGATTTGTAAAAGGCGTCCGAGGCGGGCCTCACTTGAAAATACAAAGTGTTGTAACCTAATGCGGAGACATTGTTTATGAGCTCGTCAGCCTGGGATTTCAAAAGTTTTGGGTCCTGACTTGGAGTTTTTGGATAGTCAAGGGAAAAAACAGTTGCTGCCCAAACACCTTTTATTTCGTGGGTACGGGCAGAAACCGGTTGACTTGTTTGGGGCATGAGGGTATAGAGCACTGCGCATATTCCGAGTACTGCAAAGATTGATTTTAAAGTTTTTGTCATAGTGAATCCGCCTTTCGTTTTGTTGGGTAACAATATCTCCCGGCTTTCATAAAATAGAAACAGAAAGCAAAAGGAGGTAGATTTATGCTTAATATTTATGATGCAATTGCGTATATGAGTGGAAGCGACCTGGCTCCGGAGGTTACCGGAACAGTGAAGTTCTTGAAAATTGCCGACGGAACCTGGGTAGAGGCTGAAGTTTTCGGGCTTCCGCCCTATGATGATGGAGCCCTTGGCGGACCGAGAAGCGGACCGTTTGCCTTTCATGTTCATGAATTTCCCACCTGCGGTAATGTGCATGGAGATTCTCCGTTTATGGCGGCGGGTGGGCATTGGAATCCCGAAAATGATTCCCACGGCAATCATCCCGGGGATTTTCCCATGTTGTTTTCTAATGGTGGAACTGCAAAAATGTTGTTTTTCACAAACAGATTTTATCCTGAGGATGTAGTGGGACGTTCTGTCGTTATTCATCGTGCACCCGACGAGTTCTCAAATGAGGGCGGGGTACCAAACCCACGGATTGCCTGTGGCAGTATTGTATCAGCAGTGACAAACCCGTAACGACAAAATACAAAAAGCATATACCGATGGGAACAGTATCCCTTTTAATATGTATATGCTTTATTTGATGCGTTTATTTAAGAAGCTTTGCGGCATACATTTCCAGAGCAAGATGCGGAGAAAGAAGTCCGGAGCGGACCTTTGCGGTGTATTCGGGGCCAAGAAGAGCCATTTTTGAAAGATAGTCTTCACTGAAATTTTTGCTTTGTGCCAAAAGCTTTTTTACAACAAAAGTTGGTCTGCGTGGCTCAAAGTATGAGGCTATCCGGTCGATGCTCAATTTCTCGGCAGAGAGCTGTTTGACCATCAGAAGCTCACCAAGTCGTGAGGAAATGAGTGACAAAACCGTTGAGGGATTTTCGCCCACAGCTTTAAGTGCCTCAAGCTCATCAAAAACCCCTTTAGATTTGCCCTCGGCAATTCTGTCAATAACATCGAAAATCCTGGTTTCGGTGGATTTGGAAACAACCAAAGAAATATCATCGGCTGTGATTTTTTTTCGGTCGCCCACAAAACTGATAAGCTTTTGATACTCGTTAAAAAGATTTGACATATTTTGTCCGGCGAGACGGATAATTGATGAAATGTCACTGTGAAGTATTGATTTCCCCTTTTTTTCAAAAAGTTTTTCAAGCCAGATTTCAAGTTGACTAAGTGGCGTGGTGTCAAAGAAGATGATATCACCATTCTTTTTAAAGACATCAAGATTATTCTCTTTTTTCTTATCAAAGCTTGTTTCACAAAATACAAGACATATATATTCGGGCAGATTGCTTAGAAGGTCACAAAGCAAAGAAAAATCGCGGGTTTTTGAATTATTGAAAAGACCGCTGTCCCGTATGACAACCATTTTCTTTTCAGCCATAACAGGCACCGCCATGACCTCTCTTTCAATATCGGAGAAAGAAACTTTTTTTCCGTCAAGAAGAATATAGTTAAAGTCTTCAAAGTCAGGTGCAATAAGAGCGTTTTTTACAGAGCGGAGCTTGTTTTCCATAAGAAATTGTTCACTGCCGTAAAAAAAGTATAGATTTCCTAAGGTGCCGGATGAAATTTGCTTGTCAAGGTCTCGTATTTCCATAGTTATTCAGAGCCCCTTTCGGTACTTATTTTGGATATTCCGTGTTCAGAGAGACTAAATGTTATGCTTCCGTCGGTATCGGTTCGGTACACTAAGACGTCATCATTCTCCAAAGCCTCAAGAGTTTCGTTGTGAGGGTGTCCGTAAGAGTTGTCTTTGCCAACCTGAATTATGGCATAGGTAGGGTTGACTGCTTCGAGAAAATTCTGAGAAGTTGAGGTGAAAGAACCATGATGCCCAACCTTCAAAACATCTGCTTCAATATCATAATCATCAACAATAACCTTTTCGCCCTCAGCTTCCAAATCTCCTGTTAAAAGAAAGGAACTGCCGTTATACTCAAGGAAAAGAACAACAGAGTTATCGTTTTCATCCTCCGAAAATCCGCCTTTTTGCGGATGCAGAACCCGGATACTTAAGGAAGGGTCGATTTCAGGGAAAGCTGTCCCCTCACAAACCCACAATACATCGGCGTTGGATTTTTGGGCTTTGGCATAAAGACTGTCCCTGCTTTTGTGTTTATAGTCGGGAAGCATAAGGGTTTTTATCATTCTGTCCTCTAAAAGTTTAGATATTCCCCCTGTGTGGTCGCTGTGATAATGAGTAACAAGAGCATAGTCAAGGGCGTTTATCCCTCTTGAGCGAAGAATGGGAAGAAGTTTATCCGTATAAGAATCCTTTTCGCCACCGTCAATAAGCAATGTTTTTCCTGAAATGGATGACTGTATAAGAACAGAGTCGCCCTGGCCCACATCCACGAAGGTTATGGAAAGGGCGTCTTCTGCAGGGGAATCAGGTCCCCAAAGGAGGGCGACAGCCCCGAGAACGACTGCAATAATGCAGAGTACTGAAAACAGTTTTTTGTTAATGTAATTGAACATAAAAGGTCACCAAGTTTAAAATTTGTAATAGAAAAGGCTGTCCGAAACATTTGGGCAGCCTTTTGTTTTTTAGTTAAAAATTCTTCTTCCGCAGGTAAGACGATTTGCATAGTTGCCTGTAACAATGCTTTCGTATCTGACATACTCACCGGTTTGGGGGGCATGAATCATCATACCGTTTCCGGCGTAGATGCCAACGTGGTTGATATAACCGCTTTTGTTAGCAAATCCTACAATGTCACCGGGCTGAAGTGCATTTTTCGGAACCCAGGTTCCGTTAGTCATCTGGTCGGCAGCAACACGGTTAAGAGTTACGCCGGCGTTTTTGTAAAGGTAATAAACAAAGCCGCTGCAGTCAAAACCCGACGGGGAAGAACCACCGTATACATAGGGAACACCAATGTATTGCTTGGCAGCTTCGACGATAGCTTGTCCTTTTGATGAAACCGCATCGCTTCGAGAGGGTAATGCACCGTCCATAAGCGTCAGGTAGGCGGCTGAAACATAGCCAACATTGTTGCTATATGTAACCTGAGCCCAGCCGGATTCAAGTTTGGAAATGCTTAAGCTCGTTCCGTAGGGAATCTGAGCAAGTATGGCAGATTGTGTTGTCGGGGATTTGCGGAGATTGAGAAGCGATGCCGTAACAATTCCGTATTTCCCTGTGCCTTGTGCGCCGACAGGCAAGACTGTCACAGAAAGAACCAATATAACAGCACATACAAGTGCAGTAATTTTCTTATGTAAATAATTCAATTTTAAAAACCTCCAAATTTTCTTTTTTCCGCTATCCTCCCTTAAAATATATTTTTTATCCAAAATTACCTTGTCATTATACAATAAAATTGAGATTTTGTCAAACTCGGCTCAATCCCCCAAGCTTTGGGGGATTGAGCGGGCGCTTTGTGCAATATGACGAAAACCAATAAAACTTTTTGTATAAATTGCTTAAATTTGAGAGAAAAGAATTATCTTCTATCCACTGCTCTGTGAACAATCTTGATTATCTCAACAATTGGTATAATGAGGATTGCGAGTCCAAAAGAAATACCATATTCCATAAGATCAAGGTGTGCAAGTTCAAATGCTTTTGCAAGAAAATCAACTTCAATAACCAATGTTGTGAGCAGAAGTGAGAGAATACCTGCACCCCATAGCCACATATTTTGAGTTTTCATTTTGAAGATTGAACCGTGAAGCGACCTCATATTGAACGCATGGCATATCTCACAAAGTGAAAGCGTAAGGAATGCCATAGAAGTGCCAAGCATTTCTGCCGAGTACGTTCCTGCTAAAATAGCTTCTGCGTGGTGAAGGTCTGCAAGATAAAATCTGCCAATAAGGTAAGAAACCATAGTAATGATAGTTACAAGCACACCCTGATATGCAACCGCAAAACCAAGTCCGCCTGCAAATATGCCTTCCTTGCTGTCACGGGGCTGACGATTCATTATATTTGTTTCGGGCTTTTCCATACCGAGAGCAAGTGCCGGGAAACAGTCTGTAATAAGATTTATCCACAAAAGATGAACGGGCGCAAAAATTGTAAATCCGAAAAGCGTTGCAAAGAAGATTGTCAGCACTTCTGAAAGGTTGGAGGCAAGAAGGAACTGAATAGCCTTTCGGATATTATCATAAATTCTTCGTCCTTCGCCAACTGCTGAAACAATAGTTGCAAAGTTGTCGTCTGCAAGAATCATATCTGCTACATTTTTGGTAACATCTGTTCCTGTGATACCCATACCGACACCGATATCCGCATTTTTAATCGAGGGAGCATCGTTAACTCCGTCGCCCGTCATAGCGGTAACCTTGCCTTTCTTTCGCCATGCGTTTACAATTCTTGTTTTATGTTCAGGCTGAACACGTGCATAAACTGAATATTTTGTAACCAAAGCATCAAAATCCTCATCCGAAATCTCATCAAGCTCGGCGCCGGTAATAGCTTGAGATGCATCTTCTATGATGCCAAGCTGCATTGCAATAGCAACTGCGGTGTCCTTATGGTCGCCTGTTATCATGATAGGACGGATGCCTGCATTTCTACATTCATCAATAGCATCTTTAACTTCGGGACGGACAGGATCTATCATACCGACAAGACCTATAAAGCAAAGGTCACATTCAACTGTTTCAGACTCATATGAAGAAGGCTCATTTGCAAGTTCCTTTTTTGCCGCCGCAAGAACACGAAGTGCACGGTCTGCCATTTCCTTGTTTGCTGAAAGTATATTTTTGCGGATTTCATCGGTTAGGTCGATAACCTCACCATTTACCAATGCCTTTGAGCATCTTTTCAAAAGCTCATCGGGAGCACCTTTTGTAAACTGAATAAGAGAGCCATCAGCAGTCTTATGAACAGTTGTCATCATCTTTCTTCCGGAATCAAAAGGAACTTCACCGATTCTTATAAATATATCCTTTTGGGTGTTTTTAGAAAGACCAAGCAGCTCTGCATAGTTTACAAGTGCACATTCGGTAGGTTCACCGACAGCGGTTTTAGCATCTGTATCAAACTCTGCATCAGAGCAAAGTGACATAGCATTCGCAAGAAGATTTTCGTCATCGCCGTAGTGGTCTACAACTGTCATTTTGTTCTGTGTAAGTGTACCTGTTTTATCAGAGCAGATAATCTGTGTGCATCCAAGTGTTTCAACTGCGGTAAGCTTACGAATAATAGCATTACGCTTTGACATATTGGTAACACCGATGGAAAGAACAATAGTAACGACTGTTGCAAGACCTTCGGGGATTGCCGCAACCGCAAGAGAAATTGCAATCATAAAGGAATTTAAGATTGGCTCAAAACCAATACCGTCACGAATAAGCTGAACACCGAAAATAACTATACATATACCAATAACCAGATAAGTGAGTATCTTTGAAAGCGCTGCAAGTTTAATCTGCAGAGGTGTTTTGCCTTCCTGTGTCTGCGCAAGAGCATCTGCAATTTTACCCATTTCTGTTTGCATACCGGTAGCAGTTACAACAGCTTTGCCTCGACCATAAACAACAGTTGAACCCATAAATACCATATTCTTTCTGTCGCCGAGAGCAACATCACCATTTGCTCCCGGGATAAGTGCATCAGCTTTCTTATCTACGGGAACAGATTCGCCTGTGAGCGCGGCTTCTTCAATCTTCATAGAAGCACACTCAATAATTCGTGCATCCGCAGGAACTGAATCTCCGGCTTCAAGAACGATTATATCACCAACAACGAGGTCTTCGCTGGGAATAGATATTTGCTTTCCGTCACGGATAACCTTGCTTTGTGCTTTTGACATTTCCTGTAGAGCTTCAATTGCTTTTTCTGCCTTACTTTCCTGAAAAACACCTAAAATAGCATTGATAAGAACAACGGCAAGAATAATAACAACATCAGACGGAAATCCCATGTGTCCCGAATGAATACCCTCATAGATTTCTACACCTGCAGAAATTGCCGCAGCAACAAGCAGAATAATTGTCATAGGCTCACAAAGTTGTTTAAAGAAACGATGGAGCATAGATTCCTTATTTGCTTCAATCAACCGATTTTTGCCGTTTTGATCAAGTCTTTTTGATGCCTCGGAAGAACTTAACCCGTTTATGTTACTATCAGCGGATTTAATTACATCCTCGGCACTTTTTAGATAATGTTTCATTTTTCTCCCCCTGTTAAAAGTTTATATAGTATTAGATTTATTATACACAATAATAAAAAAAGACTTTTGCGGCGATGTGCCACAAAAGTCTTGCTATCAAAATTGACCCAAATAACCGGACAAAAATAGTCGGGATGACGGTTATTGGAAATGCAGAGCATTCAGCTACTCCCTTTTGCAATAAAAAATTATACCATAAATTCAAAATTTTGTCAATCAATTTTGAAAACTGATTTGTTTTTGATGCAAAAACAAATCAGTCTGTGTATCATATGTCGCAGTCTGTTTTAACATGTTGAAAAAAATCCATAAAGACAGGGTTATCGGCAAAAGAAATTTTTGTAAAGCTATTGCAAAAAGTCCGCAAAAATAGTATAATAAATATGGTATTGCTATTTTGAATGGAGTGTTACATTTGAAAGAAATTTCTGCCGCAGAACTCAAACGGCAAAGAGACTTTATAGATAAAATAAGCCTTGAAAACAGTTTGCTTGAAAAAAAGCCTTTGGCGTTTGTTGAAACCTATGGCTGTGCCCAGAACGAAAGCGATTCAGAAAGACTAAAGGGTATGCTTTTTGATATGGGTTATGATTTTTGCGACAATACTCAGGATGCGGATTTGGTGCTTTACAATACCTGCGCTGTGCGTGAAAATGCGGAGCTTCGGGTTTTTGGGAACATAGGGGCACTCAAACACCAGAAAGCTCGTCGCCCTGAACTTCTTATCGGAGTTTTGGGATGCATGACTCAGCAAGAACATATAGCCGAGACCATTAAGAAAAAATACAAACATATTGATATGGTTTTTGGGACCCATGCTCTTTATCGGTTTCCTGAAATTCTGGATGAGGCAAGACGGGGAGCAAAGACCTTTGATGCTGAAAACCACGAGGGCAGGATTTTTGAAACAGAAAGCTGTCATCGGGATGCACCTCCGTTAGCTAAAATCCCCATTATGTATGGTTGCAATAATTTTTGTACCTATTGCATAGTTCCATATGTCAGGGGAAGAGAGCGTAGCCGCAGTGTGAAGAATATTCTGGCTGAGGTAAGACGGGTTGCGGAAGATGGCTACAAAGAGGTTATGCTTCTTGGCCAGAATGTGAACTCCTATGGCAAGGATCTCGAAGATGGGATAACTTTTGCGATGCTCCTTTCGGAGGTTTGCAAAATTGATGGGATTGAGCGTGTTCGGTTTATGACGTCACATCCCAAGGATATTTCTCAGGAACTAATCGACACAATGGCTCGGGAGAAAAAGATTTGCAAACAGCTTCATTTGCCGATTCAGTGTGGCTCGGACAAAGTTCTCAAAAAAATGAACCGAAGTTATGATAAAGAAACGTATCTTGATATAGTTCGCCGTGTTCGTGAGAAAATGCCTGAGATTGTGCTGTCAACAGACATAATTGTCGGCTTTCCCGGGGAGACTAATGAGGACTTTGAAGAGACACTTGATGTACTCAGAGAAGTTCAATATGACCTTGTGTATTCCTTTATTTATTCAAAGCGTGTGGGAACTCCGGCAGCTAAGATGGAAGATTGTCTTACTGAGGATGAAAAACACAGAAACTTTGACAAAATGGCAGAGATTCAGAATGAAATTTCAAAAAAGAAGAATGATGCTTACCTTGGCAGGGTTGTCCAGGTTCTTGTTGAGGGGACAAGCCGCACCAACGAGGAGTATTTAAGCGGAAGAACCGAGGGTGGAAAGGTTGTTAACTTCAAGGGGGATTCTTCCCTTGTGGGGGAAATCGTAAAAATAAAAATTATTGATTGCCGAACCTGGTCACTTATGGGTGAGCTTGGTGAGGAATGACAAAGAGATTAAATTTTTAAGGAGAACAATATGAGAAACGAGATTATAAACAAGGCACAGGAGCTCGGCACAATGATTGCCGACAGCGAAGAAAGAATAAGAATGACAAAGGCATCTGATGCCATGAATTCAAACGAAGAGGCAGTTGAGCTTCTCAGGACCTACAACGACAACAGAAAGGCAGCAACCGAAAAGCTCAGGGGAAAAGAACCCACAAAGGAAGAACTTCAGGAGTTCAAGGAATATGTTCAGGGCGAGTTTGATAAGATAGCGGGAAACAAGCTTATCGCTGAATACATTGAAGCAAGTCGTGATTTTGATAATATGGTTCAGCAGGTCAATGCCGTGCTCAGCTATTTTATTACGGGACAGGAAAGCGGTGAAGGCGGCTGCAGCGGAAATTGTTCAAGTTGCAGCAGTTGTCACTGATAATCGTTTTTAGCCAAGAAAAGAATTTTCCATTACGCAGCTTAACACAGGAGGGGTTTCCATGGCGGAGTTTACGCCCATGATGCGTCAGTATTTTGAGATTAAGGACAAGTATCAGGACTGTATTCTGATGTATCGTTTAGGGGATTTTTATGAAATGTTTTTTGATGATGCTCTGACAGCGTCAAGGGTTCTTGAAATTACTCTGACGGGGAGAGACTGCGGTCAGGAAGAAAGAGCCCCCATGTGCGGAGTGCCTTTTCATGCTGTGGATTCTTATATTGCCAAATTGGTGGAAAACGGGTACAATGTAGCGATTTGTGAACAGACAGAGGACCCGTCTTTGACAAAGGGTATAGTAAAACGCGAGGTTATCC
>JAZNSG010000023.1:0-2358 GCA_045591035.1 Clostridia bacterium
CTGCTATTCTGCAGGAACAGAAACAAAACCGCATATAAATCAAGATGCCGTGCGGATTATGAAAGAGCATTTCGGCATTGATATGTCTGGGCAGTATTCAAAGCTGATTTCAGACATTCCTGAACCTGATATTGTTATCACAATGGGATGCAATGTTCAATGCCCATATATCCCTTGTAAAGAAAGATGCGATTGGGGTCTTGATGATCCCACAGGAAAAAGCGACGAAGAGTTTATAAAAACAGCAAATTTAATCAAAGAGAAAGTTTTGGATTTAATGAGGAAATAGAAATGATAGAAATTACTGCTTGGACAAATATGTTTTTGAATGCCTTAAATGAGCACTTTGGCGACCGTGTATGGTTTGTTGGCTTGCAAGGGAGTTTTGCCCGTGGCGAAGCGACAGAAAACAGCGATATTGATATGGTTGTCATACTTGATGAATTGTCTTCTTCGGATATTGCGACCTATAACACTATGCTAGACACCTTACCGCACAGGGAACTGATTTGCGGTTTCCTTTCAGGGAAAAATGAGATTGTGAATTGGGAACCATCTGACCTTTTTCAGTTTTATTATGATACAAAACCGATAAAAGGAAGCCTTGATGAACTCTTGTCATTGATTGATGACACTGCCGTTACCCGAGCAATAAAAATCGGCGTATGCAATATCTATCACGGTTGTGTTCACAATATGCTTTATGAAAAGAGCGAAGAAATTTTAAGAGGTTTATATAAATCCGCATCTTTTGTGGTGCAGGCTATAGCCTTTAAGCAAACAGGGAAATATATCCGTCATCAGAAAGATTTACTGGAAATTGTTTCCCCTGATGAACGAGTTATTGTTGAAACGTTTTTAAACTTGAAAAACGGCGGAGCGATTGAATTTGATACAATGTCTGAAAATTTGTTTAACTGGGCAAAGAAATGGATTTAACCTTAAATTTGCGGAGGGAAAATAAATGTTTGATTTTAAGAATAAAGTTGCCGTTGTTACAGGCGGTGCTCAAGGCATAGGCAAATGTATTGCAGAAGAATTTGAAAAAGCAGGGGCAAAAGTTGCAATAATAGACATTAAGGAAAATGACTATTTTGTGGGCGACCTTGCAGACAAAAAGGCTTTGGAAAGTTTTGCAGACAAAGTAATCAAAGACTTTGGAAAGGTTGATTTTCTTATCAACAATGCAGCACCGAAAATGTGCGGAATAGAAAACGGAAGCTATGAGGACTTTGAATATGCACTCAAAGTAGGTGTTACTGCACCGTTTTATCTTTCAAAACTTTTTGCGTCCTATTTTAGTGAGGGCGCAAGCATCATAAATATATCATCCTCAAGAGACAGAATGAGTCAGCCCCAGACGGAGAGTTATACCTCCGCAAAAGGCGGGATTTCGGCGCTTACTCATGCACTTTCAGTAAGTCTTTCGGGTAAGGTCAGAGTTAATTCTGTCTCGCCGGGTTGGATTGATACATCGTATGCAGAATATAGCGGTGCAGATGCCGTTCAGCAACCTGCAGGAAGAGTGGGCAATCCTCTTGACATAGCAAACATGGTGCTTTATCTTTGCTCTGATATGTCGGGATTTATCACGGGAGAAAACATTTGTATTGATGGCGGTATGACAAAGCAGATGATTTATCACGGAGACCACGGTTGGTCGCTTGATGAAACCAAATAATAAGTGAAGGTGTGGCTTCGGTCACATCTTTTGTTTTGGGCGAAAGATTCTCATTCTATTGACATGCATATAAATTTATGGTATGATTATTCATACCAATCATACAAAGGAGAGGCAAATATGAATATACGTGATGGAAAATATGCATGGATGGTCAAAATCGGCGAAAAGGGACAGTTTGTTATCCCCAAAGAAGCAAGAGAGATGTTTGATTTTCAGCCGGGAGATGAGATCTTGGTTCTCGGTGACACCCAGCGAGGAATAGCAATTCTTCCCAAAGCAAAACAACAAGATACTATCAAACAAGTTTTTTCAGAAATAGAGGAGTAAAAATATGAGTAAAATAGTTTTCTTTTGTATTCCGGCACACGGACACACGAACCCCACCTTGGGTGTTGTCAGGGAACTCATTTCTCGCGGACATCAGGTGTGGTACTACTCATATAACATTATGCGTGAAAAAATCGAGTCGGCAGGTGCAACATTTATATCCTGTGACGATTATGATATGGAGCAGAAACTTAGTGCCAAAGACTCTACCCGTGTAGGAAAAGACCTGGCATTCTCTACAAAGATACTGGTAGACACCACATTGGCTCTTGATGATAAGGTTTGCAGGGAAATGACAGAACTTAAGCCTGATTGTATTGTGGCAGATTCCATGGCACTATGGGGAA
>JAZNSG010000024.1:0-2775 GCA_045591035.1 Clostridia bacterium
ATCAAAGGTAATGCGGTCATCTTTTCCGAGATAAGCGGAATTTAAGTGAAAGGTTCCCTTAATACCGTATTTATTGAATGTTTCCACCAGACGGACGTCCTCACCTCTTCCGTCATCATAGCTCATGGTAAGACAACGGCACACTCCGCCGGGAAAACGGTTAAATTCTATTTTATGCATTATATACACCTCGCTTTTTTTCAGTATATCACAGGAAAATAGGTTTGTCTATAAAAATATGAAAAAAGATTTTGTGTTTATGTGGATACAGACAAAAAATAAAACACTTCCGAAGAAGTGCTTTTGATAGTCCCGAATCAACGGTATAGACGTTTTATATCATCATTGCAAAAGCAATGGATAAAAAAAGGGGCTGTCGCACTAAGCTCTGCAAAAAAAAGACCGGGTTATCCGAAAAAAGGATAGCCCGGTCATTGCTTTTATGGTATAATTAAGTTGCACCAAAACCAACCCTAAAAGCGAGGATAGTATACCACAATGAGAGACAGAAATCAAGTAGTTTTACCCTTCAATTATGAAATAAAAATTGATGAGAAGGAACCGGTGCGAAAACTTGTAGAGATATGCGATGAACTTGACTACAGCGAACTTTACGGTGCATATGTTCGTAAATGGAGAAAAGTAAATCCATGTACAATGTTCGAAGTGCTCGCATATGCGTACATGAACGGAATATATTCAAGCAGGGACATAGAGTCAGCGTGCCGTCACGATATACGCTATATGTGGATTTTGCAGAATGAGCCTGTACCGGATCATAGTACCATCGCGAGGTTTCAAAACGAACGCCTTACAGGAGTGATGGAAGATCTTTTCTATCAGCTTACAGAGAAGCTGTATCAAATGGGAGAGCTTACATACAAAAATATGTTTGTAGACGGTACGAAGATCGAAGCCAACGCCAACAGATACACGTTCGTGTGGTCAAAGGCAGTGGCAAAACAGCTTGAAAAACTGGAAGTGCGAATAGCCAAGGAAGTCCCGGAAGTTGCCGAAAGGTATGCATTGGATGGAGATATTTCTCTTGAAGACTGTCTGTCACACTTGGTTTGTTTGGCGAATATGATAAACCTCAACTTTGTAAGCGGAAGAGGCAAGCACAAAACACAGCTTCAACGTGATATTGAGCTTCTTAGCGACTTTTACGAGCGTAAAGAGGGGTACACAGAAAGCAGGACCACTCTCGGCAAGCGCAAAAGCTACTCAAAAACCGACCACGACGCAACTTTCATGCGTCTAAAGGAAGACCATATGAGGAACGGTCAGCTGAAGCCTGCATACAACGTACAGATCGGCGTAGAAAGCGAGTATATCATAGGCCTCGGTCTGTTCCCGAATCCCACAGATACCACAACTCTGTCGCCTTTTCTCGACAGGGTACAGAACAAATGTGGTCATAAGATCGAAAACATCGTAGCGGATGCGGGATATGCAAGTGAGGAAAACTATACTTATCTTGAAAAGAACGAACAGAGCGCATACATCAAGCCCGCCGATTACGAGGTAAAAAAGACCCGTAAGTTCAGGAAAGATATATACCGCGTTGAGAACATGCCCTACGATCCCGAAAATGACAGCTTTACCTGTCCGAGCGGTAAAAAGCTCTGCTACGCCTACGACAGTAAGTCAAAGAGCGAAAACGGATATGAAACGGTGAAGCAAAACTATATCTGCGAAAGCTGTACGGGATGTCCCCACCGTGAGAAATGCTTTAAAGGCAAGTACGAAAACAGAAAGATATCTGTCTCTCAAAACTTCGCAAGACAGAAACGTGAAGCAACTGAACGTATCAATACACCTGAAGGAATACAGCTTCGGGTAAACAGATCGATACAGGTGGAGGGAGCATTTGGTGTAATCAAGGAGGATTACGGCTTCAGAAGATTTTTGACACGAGGCAAACACAAGACTGAAACTCAGTTTTTTCTTCTTGCATTTGCCTACAATATCCGTAAACTTTGCGCCAGAATCGAAATCGGGCGTTTTGGTGAATCTTTATTTGATGTAAAGGTAGTCTGAACGAAACCTTATTATACTTTAATACACACAAAAAGGATGGATTTTAACCCACCCTTATCTTTGTGTGCCTTTTTTACTGCTTGTTTACAGTTGGTTTCCCGATTTTTCCTTCTTTTTCATGTGAAAGCTGTCGCAAGCCGGATTAATTCCGACTTGCGACAGCCCCTTTTTATTATTCCTTTACCTGAGAGAACAGCCAGGGCTGAAACTCCGGATCTCTGTAGGTAGGATCCCACACACGGTGTCCGAGACCGCTGCTCTCTTTATATATCAGATTTTCACCGCCGAAATCTCTGATGGCGTCCACCATATCCTGAGAGCCCTCCACCGGTACTGCGTCATCCTCAAGATCGTGAGCTACCCAGAGGGGAAGATCAGCGATAAGCTCCGCCTTTGAGGGGTCTCCTCCTCCGCAAAGCGGCGCAGCAGCAGCAAAGCGGTCAGGATATCTGATGATTATATCCCAGGTGCCGTAGCCGCCCATTGAAAAGCCGGTAACGTACTGACGGTTTTCATTAATACTGTAGGTCTCTATCAGATAGTCAAGAAGCTCCACCACCGCGGCCATATTTCTTGATATTTCCAACTCATCTGAAGAATAGCTGCCAAGATTCCAGTCAGTCTCTACCCATCTGCTCTCTAAGTCGCAAAGGGGAAATACGGCAATACAGTCGTATGCCGGAGTGTTCTTCGGCATAAACAACCCCTGAACTCCTTCGGTGAGCTGTGAGCCGT
>JAZNSG010000025.1:0-2102 GCA_045591035.1 Clostridia bacterium
GTTGTATTTTTTATTTTATTTTGTTATAATATTTTTAATTATGGAGTAGTGAACCAATTTTATTTTGTTGGAGAGATGTTACCATGAAAAAAATACTGTTATTAATCATTCCCGTTGTTTTAATAGTGGCAGGTCTTGTTATTTCATATTTTTCCCCGCTTTTATTGTTGGGAGATTTGACTATGACACCATTTGTAAATGATTACAAAATTCCTGAAAGTATTCCGCAATATCAAACAATTTCTACTGCTGAAAAAACTGATTGGAAGGCTAATTGGATTTGGGATAAGGAGAATCTTACAGAAGAGAATACATGGATGTGCTTTAACAAAAAGGTTACTCTTGAAAATGGTCCTGAAGAACTTATTGCTCACATCTCGGCCGACTCAAAATATTGGCTTTACATAAATGGTGAAACTGTTGTTTTTGATGGAAGCGTGAAGCGCGGACCTTCTGAGAACAGTTGTTATTATGACAGTATAGATATTGCACCATACTTACAAGAGGGCGAAAACACTGTTTGTGCTTTGGTGTGGTATTGGGATGATAAAACAAGTTATTCGTATAACAGCAGTGGTCAGGGTGGATTTATTTTTGAAGCCATAAATGATGATATTACTATACTTTCTGACCGGAGCTGGAAAGTAAAAAAACACAGTGCTTACGGAGACAGCATTCTTTTCAAGCCTAATTACAGACTTGCCGAACATAGTATTTATTACGATGCAAGGGAAGATATCGGTGATTGGACAAATGCATCTTACGATGCTTCTTCCTGGGAAAATGCAACCGAATATGGTGTCGGTGGCGAGGGTGCATATGGTAAGCTTTACCCCAGAGGAATACCGTTTTTTAAGGATTACGGTCTTAAGGCTTATGAAAATTCAGAAGAATATGAAAACTATACTGTAAAGAATCTTTTTGGCAAAAAAATAACCGTAGATGTTCCATATAACGCACAGCTTACACCATATCTTAAAATTATAGCACCTGAAGGTAAAAAGATCCGCATGATAACAGAGAACACTCCGCTCGGTGCAGTTTCAACTACCTATGTAACTAAGGAGGGCGAGCAGGAGTTTGAGGCCTTGGGTTGGTTTAACGGAGAGCATATTTCTTATTACATACCACACGGTGTTACAGTTGTTTCTCTCATGTACCGTGAAACGGGATATGACAGTGAATTCTCCGGCAACTTCATTTGTGATGATGAATTTATGAACACCTTGTGGCAAAAGTCATTGCGTACACTCTATGTCAATATGCGTGACAATCTTATGGATTGCCCCGACAGAGAAAGAGCTCAATGGTGGGGTGATGTCACAATCGAAATGAATATGCTGATGTACTCAATGGACAGCAATTCATATTTGTTGTATCAGAAGGGCGTTGAGGCAATGCTTTCCCACGTTGACGAGTCAAAGGTGTTACAGACAGTTGTGCCCATAAGCGGCGACTATTTTGAGCTTCCGGTTCAGGGGCTTGCAGGAATTGTAGGCTTTATGACCTACTATGAATACACCGGTGACAAGGCATTTATTAAAAAGGTTTATGATGCATCACTCGATTACCTGAAGCTTTGGGAAATGGGAGAGAATAATCTTGTTGTTCACCGTGAGGGCTCATGGGATTGGGTTGACTGGGGATACAAAGCAGATGTGACCGCCATTGAAAATGCATGGGTTTATTATGCTCTTTCCGCCACAGAAAAAATGGCGAAAACTTTAGGAAAAGATGAAGATATCGCATTTATTACTGAAAGAAAAGAAGCAATCGCAAAGGGCTATAAATCACTCTGGACAGAAGATGGATTCAAAAGTGAAGACACTAAAAAACCCGATGACAGAGCCAATGCTCTTGCAGTTTTGTCAGGCCTTGCAACAAAAGAGCAGTATGAAATCATAACAAAGGTACTTGCAGCTACTCAAAATTCAGGTCCGTACATGGAATATTATGTTCTTGAAGCTCTTTGCAAAATGGGACAATATGACCTTGCCGAAGGCAGAATAAAAGACAGATATGAAAAAATGGTAGGCAAGGATTATTCAACCTTATGGGAATTCTGGGCCGCTTGGCGAGGCTCTAAAAATCACGCATCAACC
>JAZNSG010000026.1:0-5662 GCA_045591035.1 Clostridia bacterium
CTTTCCCGGGCGCTGGAACGTTAAGCCAACAGTTCAGTGAACTGTTGGTAGTGTAAGTTTGCAAAAACCGAGAGGTTTTTGGGTTCAGGCAGAAATCCGCAAGGATTTCAACAATTAAAAAAAGCCCTAAGTATCATCAGCGCTAAAGAGCTTAACTACTGTGTTCGCCATTCTTCACAGATTTACATTTCCAAAATATACTAAATATTGGAGGTGCTCTATGGATAATTATGTCTTAATGGCACTGATTGCAACTTTAGGTACATGGTTTGTAACAGCTTTAGGAGCTGCAACAGTTGCCTTTTTTAAATCTCCCAATCCAAAAATACTGAATTTAATGCTGGGGTTTGCCTCGGGAGTTATGATAGCGGCAAGCTTTTGGTCACTTTTACAACCTGCAATCGAGAGAGCGGAAGCATTTTCTTCTCTTCCTGCATATTTTGTTGCAACAACCGGTTTTTTATTTGGTGCTGTCTTTATGTGGGCATCTGATAAAACCGTCTCTTTTGCAAGAAGAAACGTAATCAATACACAAGGGAAATCGGGCGAAAGGCTCAACCGGATTATTATGCTTATTCTGTCGATAACTCTTCATAATATCCCCGAAGGTCTGGCTGTCGGTGTCGCATTTGGGGCTCTTCAAAATGTAGGGTTCAGCACCGAAGGTCTGATGGGTGCCATTACAATCTCAATTGGCATAGGTCTGCAAAACTTTCCCGAAGGTGCGGCAGTTTCCCTGCCACTACGCCGGGAAGGCTATTCCAGAAAGAAGAGTTTTTTCTATGGTCAGGCATCGGGAATGGTCGAACCCATAGCCGGAATAATTGGGGCATTACTTGTTGTGTATGTTGAAAAAATTTTACCTTACGCCCTTTCGTTTGCAGCCGGAGCAATGATTTTGGTCGCTGTACATGAACTGATTCCTGAATGTCAACAAAATCAGGAAAAACAACCCTACTTCTCCACTGCAGGAATTATAGCCGGCTTTGCAACAATGATGCTGCTTGATGTAATGCTCGGATAAATGACTATAGAGATACTCAAATTTAGGGAGAAAAAATAGCAAAAAAGACATCCAAAATCGGATGTCTTTTTGCATTTTAATTTTCCCGTTCGGGATTTATATGTGTCATTGTGGTATAAATATATGAAAAATTTAAAATAAATTATACCCTAATATCAATCAACAGAACCGTCCCCTTGTCTTGTGTTGCACTTACCCTCTCTGTTTCCGATGTTGTGGTCGCAGCAATGTTTGCGGCATTGTTATACAGTGCCCACCCCACAGCAGTAGTCTTTTTAGATACCTCGCCTTTCTCTACGGCATTAAACCAATCCGTAAGGCTTTTATTCCATCCATACTCTCCTATGTAAGAATCAGCATCGTTTATGGCTTGCTTGTCCGTATAAACATCATAAGAGAAAGTTCCCTCTTCAACCATTTTTTCAATAGTCGGCAGAGCTTCATCAGGAGTTGCTTTAGCTTCAAGAATTGTGCGAACAGTCTGAGACACCTTTTTATCCTTTGCGGTTTTCTTTGGAACCTGTATATCCCTGTGGGGTTTTTCTCCTTTTGGGAGAGCACCGTATTTTTCTATCAATTCTTCGTAGAGCTCGGTGCTTATTGCTCCACGTTCAACATACTCGGATAATGTACTAACCGCTTTCTGTTTGCCGTTTCTCATATCATCGATGGTGTCAAGCAATTCCGTAGCTGATACTCCGCTTTTGAGGGAATAGTCTCTATCTTTGTTTAATTTTCCGTCTTGTTCTTGTCTTCCAAAGAGATTTTTGAGGACATTCCAGAAAGCTGGGCTTCCGTTGCGTTGGGGTTGGCTCTGCAAAACTCCAGCATTTTGATTGTTTTGTCCTCTTCCCAAGTTTCCGAGATTATTTTTACTATTGTTGACCTTTTGCATCCAACCGCCGCCAGATACCCAGTTAACATACGCTGATTTTCCGTCATTACTTTCGCCATTTTCGATTTCCTCCAATAATTCCGTTAAAATATTTAATTCTACTTTTGCGTTTCCGCCTTTTATCTCATACAAAATAGTTGGATTATTAGCATCTTCCGTGCTATATACAACGAACAAGTCTTCACCATTAATTCTGCCCTTATACCAGTTTGCTGTATCGGTAATTTTTTTCTCATCAGGATTATCTTCTTGACGAAGCCATTTCTCTACCTCTTTAATTTGTGATTTGCTTAAATCCGTTTTCCAATACTCATTGTAACCCGTATTTTTATTTTTTTCAAGATTTTTTGTGGATATATTTATACTTTCTTTGAGGGAAAAGTTACGCTTGACAGAATTTGAAGTTTGTGAATTATTTTCTGTTTTCTGCATAGACTGAGTATTGACATTTCCATCAGGATATGTTACACTTTTTATAGGACCATAGTTGTTCTGTCCTAACGGCAATTGCAGCCTATTGAGTGACAGCCAACTATTGGTTCTTTTTTTGTTAGGTTCGATATACAATATTTCACTTGTGTCTATCAAGTTTTGCGTTTGATTCATACTTGTCGGATTCTTCTTATTCTTTCTGCTGTGTGTGCTTACAACTTTTATCTCGTCAAGTATTAAACTCCTGTTTCTGTTATACGGCAATAATTCAATTATAGCAGCTATAGGAAGTCCATCATCATCATACAACTCTCCAAATATAACCAGTCTGCTATCTGATTTTTTTGACTGCAAGATAATAATAGGATTTTCTAAAACATTTGGAATATCTTTTAATATATTATCATCCAAATAAGGATGGTCTCTTAGTGTCTTTAATATTTTACTTGTATCCCATGTAATCTTTTGTTCCTTAACATCAATACTTTTTAATGCATCTGATGTTCTTCCTATCTCAAGGCTTATATTATCTTTTCTTCCGTTCGTAACCCATTCATCATACTTTTGATAAAAGTCTTCTTTTATAGAATATCTCTTTTCCCCCTGAGCTACTTTTTGTGCATCTTTTTCAAAATTATGAACGTCATCACTCTGTCCCTCACTTCTTATCTCGGCAACAGCATTTTCTGCCGCCATTAAGGCATTAGCATAAAGGTCTTTAATTCGTTCAAGCTCTGCCAATACTCTACGGGCTTCTGCTTTTTCTTGTGTTGACATCTTGGAGTATTTAAAGGCTCTCTTTATATCATCAATAACCTCAAGAACCCAATCAATGAACCTATCAAAGCTATTTCTCAACTGATGATTTCCACTAATCTCCTCATACCACTTATTAAACTCCCTTGCACTGCTAAAGATTGTTTCAAGCTCTCGCACTGCAAATTCTTCAAAATAACCCATTGTGTCCATTGTAATACCGGCGTTATCGTGTTCGGCTTTTACATTGTCAAAAATCAAGCTTTGCGATACACCCGACTCTGCACTTCTTCGCGCAGCTCTTTTATATAGGGCATTCATAAGCACTCCAAACTTATCTGGAGCAAGTTGCTTCATTCTGTGACCGCCCTCGTGTATCACCATTCTGTACAAAATTCTTCCCACATCGCTTGATATTTGCATCCTTCCGTCCTCGTGTGATGCATTGGCGTAGTGTTTTATCCTTTTGCCATTTTCTATCGTTACAGATGCGATAATTTCATCAACTTCAGAAATATCCATAGCTAAACCTTCTGCAAAGATTGAAATCATTTTGCGTTCTGCTTTGGTAAAGCTCTTTGTACGTTCGTTTTCAGTGAACACACCATCATAAACAGTTGCCTTTTTTGCATTTGCTTTGGCTACTCTGTCTTGCACACCTCTATCAATCTTACCTGCATCAAATGCGACTTTTTGCAAGTCATTATCAAAGTTCACCTTTGTCGCTTTTAAATCAGTAAATCCAGCATTATACGCAATCTTTACCGCTCTTTCCGCCTGGCTGAAGGTTATACCCTCACTATTCGCAAGTCTGGTTACTAACTTTGCACCCTCTTCGCCAAACCCCGTAGCCTTTTTAACATCCTCTACCGACAATGGTTCGTTGTTTTCGGATTGAGTTTCGAGCCTCTGGACTAAAAGCGAATTATTTTCGCCATTACTGCGTATACTATCATTGACAATGTTTTTATCCTGTGGTATGATATTGTTAGAAGATGATTTAGTGGACGGGACGTTTTCGGACGTAGTTGGCATGGTATCAATATTTGATGCAGTTGCTTCTCGATGACTGACATCTTCTTTTTTTGTCCCAAACAATGCATTGTACTTAACCGTATCAAGCAAATACGCCGTTTTCAAAGTCATAGACTGCCGCCCTTTTGATACAATGGTTATAACAATAGAATGTCCGTTAATTTTTTTACCCAACCAAGCCTTTACACTTCCGTCTTTTTGTTTTTTAACTTTCAAAACATCATCGTAATTTACCATATATTCCGGCAATCTTTTCAGATCATCTTCTGTTAAAGGAATTTGATGCTCTCTCTGTTCATTTTCGTGCTTTGCGGTGTGAAAAATATCTGATGAATTTAGTTCTAAATAATAGCCGTCAACATCAACGTTATATTTATCAGCCATATCTCTAATCATTCTGTCACTTACTCTTGAAAAGGCTCTTGTCGAATGAAAACTGCTATCGTTTAAAGAACGTTCGATAAAAGTGTCTGTTTCCTCTTTTGACCGCAGTATTGCACTTTCCCCATTTTTCACAATGTCGGCTTTTTGATGTTGCGTATGTTGATTACCCGACTTTATATAGTCATCATAGTCGTTGTCGGTTAAATATTTTATTTTGTCAATATTTGTGGCATGCTGTTCGAGAGAGGTCGGTGCAAATTTTGCAACACTCATAACTTCGTCTGCTACATCGTTATAGATTTTGTTTCTTTCTCTGCGTGTGAGAGTTTCGCCATTCGCTTCTCTTTCTGCAATTACTTGTTTCGCAATCTCATTAACAAAATTTTCTTCGTTTGATGTTAGTCCCGTAACAAAATCCGTTCCTGTTTTATTTGCCTTAACATAACTTGGTGACTGTGCAATAGAGGATACCAACGTTCCGACCACGAACTGTTCAAGGAGTTGTTCATCTTCTATGTCAAAGACAAGGGGAAAAGACAAGGGGACGGTTCTGTTGTCTTAATGAATTTTTTCAACAATTCCCTTACTTATCCCCGTTAGTCTGCTTATCTGTCTTATGGATAATCCCTGTTCTTTTAGTTTTTTTATAAATTTATCTCGTTTTTCTTGTGGTAATTCTTGAAACTGTGTTGAATTATCACACTTTGAAACTTTTTTGATTATCTTCCTTGCATCACTATCATTTATCCTAAATTCCTTAGGGTCTATATCCAAACAAACATCGTCGTTCTTTTCATTATTAAAAGCTATAAACTCATCC
The DNA here is from genome assembly GCA_045591035.1 of Clostridia bacterium. GTDB lineage: Bacteria > Bacillota > Clostridia > Monoglobales > Monoglobaceae > SIG440. The sequence continues at coordinate 5,347 of JAZNSG010000026.1, forward strand.
TTTTTCACCAAGGAAAACGCAAAGTCACAATCGACAATATCACTCTCTTCATCTATATAATCATTATAGCTACTAAACCTGTAATCGTCAATACTTTTAACAATTCCAGCCTTAACCGGATTTTGATGTATGTACCTAAGTACCGTTAAAAAGTACGAATCATCTTCAATTGGTTCGCTTTTAAACCTATCTTGAAACAAATGCCCCTTGCGGTAATATTTCCAGTTGTACCAGTATACATAACTCCCTGCTATTCTTTTCATTATCAAGTCTAAGTCTTCTTTTTCTACTTTAATCAATATATGTATATGATTAG
>JAZNSG010000027.1:0-87248 GCA_045591035.1 Clostridia bacterium
TATTGATTCCTCTTTATATTAATCCGTTTTCTTTCATTAAAGCCAACAGTTTTTCCTCGTTTTCAGCCTCCATAGGAGTAAGGGGCAGTCTGATAATATTTTCACAGAATCCCATTGCAGCAACTGCAGCCTTAACGGGAATAGGATTAACTTCACAGAATAACGCATTGATTAACGAAAGATACTCAAGCTGAAGCTTAGCACTTTCCTCAACTCTTCCCTCAAAGAAACTGTCACAAATTTCCACTGTTTCTTTAGGAGCAATATTAGAAAGAACAGAAATAACGCCTTTGCCGCCTAAAGACAAAATCGGAACAATCTGGTCGTCATTTCCTGAATAAATATCAAATTCGCCATTTGTAAGTGCAGCAATCTTAGCAATCTGTGAAATATTTCCGCTGGCTTCTTTAACACCTACAATTCTGGGGTGCTTTGCTAATTCCGCACAGGTTTCAGGCTCTATGTTGCAACCCGTTCTTGAAGGAACGTTATACAAAATTACAGGGATTGTACTTGCATCCGCAATAGCTGTAAAAGACTTTATAAGGCCTTTTTGGGTTGCCTTGTTGTAGTAAGGTGTAACAACAAGCACAGCATCTGCACCAATTTCACAGGCATATTTTGTCAGCGAAATAGCATAACTGATATCATTCGAGCCGGTACCCGCAATCATAGGTACTCTTCCCGCAATTTTTTCCACAGAAAATTTAAGAACTTCTCTATGTTCTTCATCACTGAGAGTAGAGCCCTCACCGGTAGTTCCGGCAATAACCAAAGCATCTACGCCCTCTTCAATCTGCCAATCAATCATACGGGCAAATGTTTCGTAATCTACTCCGTCTTTCGTCATAGGTGTAATGATGGCTGTTCCAACGCCTTTAAAAACAGTATTTTTCATAAAAACGACTCCCTTTCGAGTTTGATATTGTATTATCTGTATCTCACAAAAAAATGATAGCTGAATATTCAGCTATCATATATACTATGCAAGGATACAAATTAATCATTAACACATAAATATGATAGCTCTCCGCATTACTGCGACAACAAGCGAAATATTATTTTCGATTGCCAGACCGACCTTTTACCACAAGCCGTCTTCGGCACCTGCCCCTTTCTGCAAGTTTGCTTTGGTAAAGCACTTTAAAAACCCACATACTGATGACACAATGCACCTCTACCTATGTTAACATTATACTATATCAATATGACTTTGTCAACAGTTTAACTAAAATTTTATTTTCAAAAACTGTCATCTTCGAAAACCTTTAAGAATCGGGCTTAATGGTTTGTAAATAAAAGCCACAATAACTGAAACAACAAACACCTTCAAGATATTAAAAGGCACTGTACAAAGCAATACCATTTTCCACAGACTGTCTACCGAAGGATGTATCGCTCTGCCCATTTCAACAAATGCCTCAACGGGTATGCCTAACGCTTTCCCATAAGCAGGAATAAGCAAATAAGTGTTAATAAAGCTGGATAAAAACACCATCGAAAATGAGCCGATTGCCAGTCCCACAATGGCCATAGTTTTATTTTTTCTGTATTTATATATGAGTCCGGCAGGTATAATATACGCAAGACCCACCAAGAGATTCCCAAGTTCTCCTATTCCACCTGTTATAGTTCCGTTTACAAGCAGATTGAGTAAAACTTTTATAGTTTCAATTACTATTCCGGCCAAGGGGCCAATTGCAAAAGTTCCCACAAGCACCGGCACCTCACTGAAGTCCATTTCGTAAAATGGTGGTGCAATAAATGGAATCGGAAACTCTACAAGCATCAAAATCAATGAAACCGCCGAAAGCATTGCAACCTCCGCCATCCATACTATTTTACTGTTTTTCATAAAAATCCTCCTTTTAAATCTCATAAATAAAAATCCCGATTGGAATACAATCGGGACAATTTTCACAAGGCACAAGCCTTTAAAAATTCTTCTCACATCCAGACTTTACTGTCGGTTTTGGAATTTCACCAAATCAACCCGATTGGGTTCGCGGACTTTACCGCCGGTCGGGAATTTCACCCAGCCCCGAAGAACCTGTATTTAGTTTTTATTATATTACTGATATTTTTATTTCGTTCTTACTTAACGAAGAATCTGTATTCAGCAGCACCATTCTCATCATTGTAGCAAATCAGTTCAAACCCATAGCCACTTTTTTCAGCTATAACCTTATTCACTGTTCGTGTGGTTTCAATGTACCAAGGTGATGGCTCATACCCTGAAGCTTTCATATATTTAACGCCCGGACACTCTGAAACCTTTACATAAAGTTCTTTGTCACTCAAAATGCAATCCACTGCATTGGGTTCCTTTTCGATTTTGTAGATTTCTTCAATGTGGTTTTTGATAGCCTTGAGACCATCTTCTTTAGCTTTCATAATCAATGGGCTGAAATACGACTCTGTGAATCTTGTAAGGTATTCAATTACGCTGTCATAACCATAATTTTCTCCCACATACCGAAGACCACGTTCACCGGAAATATGAAAATCCCGATGGAAGTATTCATTATCTGCGGCATTCACATCCATAGACAGTTTTTCACCTTTGCAGTTTTCAGGAACAAAGTCTTTGTCAATTTTGTATGACAAATAGCACTGAGCATTATCGACTTTTGAATAATCCTCTTTATCCGGATATATTCCATACTTTTCAAGCTGTCTTGTGTAAAGTACTGCACAATGCCCACAATAGTCATGATAAGGCTCCATATGAGTAAAGCCCATAAGTCTGCCCTTAGACGGACACGCACGCATATCTATGTAAAACGTACCTTCTTTTTCGTCCATTCCCATTTCAAAATCACAAGCTTCTTCGTTAAGTGATTTCGACCAATAATCCCAACATCCGCGAATACCTTTACCCGCTACTTCTTTTCCCAAAAGGTCAGCAACATACGTATCGGAAATATATTCCCAGTATTTCACAACTTCATCGTGTCCGCCCTTTTTTTCTTCTAGATACTTAAAAAGCTCACTGTACAATGGGATAAATTCTGTGCAAGAAATCATTTTTATCTCTCCTCTAAAATTCTTTTTTATTCCCGCAGTCTATCTCAGGAATCAAAATAGGTATATTATTTTTTATATCTTTACAGCCATTTGCTTTTCTGCATTGGGTAGGCAGACAAGCATATTGCTTTTTAAATGCAGAATAAAAACCTTTTATGGAATTGTAGCCAACTTTAGTAGATATTTCAAGTACAGACATATCTGTTGTAACCAAAAGTTCTGCCGCCTCTTTCATCCGCATACGTGTAACAAGCTCACGATAAGTGCAGCCATAATACTTTTTAATTATCCGACTTGCCTGTCTTGTGCTCAGATACAATTTATTCGCTATATCGCTCAAGGATATATCCTGAGCATAGCAATGAAAAAGAATCTGCTGAAGCTTGTACATTCGAATCATACTGCTGTCCGAAATAGGAGCATTTGGCAGTTCAGCAGACCTGGTGTTTTTCTTGTTTAATACGGCAACAATAAGCTCATGAAAGCTCCGGCAGATATTCATCTTGTCCCCGTGAAAAGCATAGGTCAGCACATCTTTGATAATATTACGCAGCTCACCTGAGTTCTCAAGATGCAAATATTCTTCTGCCAAGACCTCTCTGATAGAATCATAAAGAGAAAATTCAGCCTTTATTGCCGTCTTTTCAATGAGAAAGTTAATATTATATCTGGTCAATCCCGAGGACGAATTCACAGTGTGGTGATTTATTCCCGGAGACATAATAATCAAATCGTCTTTTTTGAAAGTTTTATCTCCATCTTCAAATCTAATAACAAGCTCACCACTCGCAACATAAAAAAGCTCATAATACGAATGAAAGTGAAGCTGAATGTAGCCATCCTCTTTCGGGCTCGGTTTTGTAAATACCGATCCCTGATCGTAAATAATGCTGAACTTAACATTCTCTATATAGAAGGTATATTCCTTAAAAACATCGTTAGATGTCTCCCTTATTTCGGTCGAGTTCATATGGCTCACCTCTGCTTTAATTTTAATGCATCAATATACAAAAGTCAATAGGATTTGTGGATTTTTTGTACAAAACGGAAATCCCGTCAACTTTATGTCCTTTTTGTACATAGACTAAAACAGAAATTTGATGTTTAATATAATTGTAGTAATTTATTTGCATACATTTTATCCAAAGAAAGGTGATTCAAAATGGAAAAATTAAAAAAAGGCTTTTATACTGCCCTTGGTACTCCTCTTGATGAGAACGGCAACATAATCGCAGACGCATTGGTTAAAGAAATTAATATGCAGATTGAAGCAGGTGCAAGTGGTCTTCTTCTCATGGGAAGCATGGGCATCCAAGCATCAGTTAAAACTTCTGCATACGTAGAATCAGTTAAAATTGCAGTAGACGCTGTAAGCGGAAGAGTTCCTCTTTTCGTAGGCGCTATGGATAACTCTATTGAACGCGTAAAAGACAGAATCGATATGATAAAAGACTACAACTTTGATGCATTCGTTCTTACAACTCCTTTTTATGCTGTTGCTCCTGATGCTGCAAATGCAAACTTCTTCGAAAAGGTTGCAGACTATTCACCAAAGCCCATTTTCCTTTATGACTTGGCAGTTGTTACCAAACAGAAGATTACATATCCTATGGTACAAAGACTTGCTAAGCATCCTAATATTCTGGGTGTTAAATCAGGTGACATTGTTCTTGCCCGTCAGGTTCAGCTTAATCTTCCTGACTTTGAATTTTTGTTCAGTAATATAGATATTTTTGACGTGGCTATGTCTTATGGCATTGACAAGGTTCTTGATGGAATGTTCTGTTCAACACCTAAGAACACCGAGAAATTTATCAAAGCAGCATGGGACGGAAACAAAGCCGACTGTGCTAAGCATCTTGATAACATTCTCAAGCTCCGTGATTTCTACCTCTGTCAGCCCGGCTCCGGTCTTTTGTCTGTATTCACTCATTCCATGAACCTCCTCGGTATGGATGGAATATTTGCTTATGACTATAATCACCAGCCGGTTAGCACTGAAGTTGCAGAAAATACAAAGAAAATGATGCAGGAAATCGGCGAACTCTAAACGCCCGAAAAACATTCAAAACAAAAAAGCTCGGATATCCGAGCTTTTTTTATATTTAGATTATTTGGTTTCGAGTTCTTTCGCTCTCTTTCCCCAAAGCCATGGAGAAATAATAAACGGGTCTACGTCTTTAAATTCGCAAAGAAGCTGATTAACAAGCTCATCGGACAGCTTTGGAATATTAAACAAAGCGACATTTTCTTTAACCTGCGCCTCTGTTTCACTTCCAACCACCAACGAATCAACTCCTGCCGTATCTCGTATAAACGCCATAGTCATCTGAGCAACTGTCAATCCGTTATCTGCCGCAATTTCACGTAATCTTTCTACAACAGGAACAGCACATTTTAAAGCCCCACACATTTCGGTTTCCAAATCCTTTTTGCTGCGGAAGAAAAGTCCCTGCAAATAAACACTGCGAATAAACACCGCTATCCCTGAATCTGACATATTCTTCACCAAGCCACTTTGAATTTCTTTGTTATCGAGAATATTCATGGGCATTTGTATTGCATCAAATCCACCACATTTTATAATATCTTCCAAAGCAGACTTGTCCGAAAGTGAAATCCCCGCACTGATGATTGTACCATCCTTTTTAAGTCTGTTCAGGGCATCTACAAGCTCATCACCATAATCCAAAAAGTTTTTCTCTGTGTGGCTCATAAACACCGGAATTGTTTCAATTGACAATCTTTTTAATGATTTTTCCGCAAACGCCCTGAGTGAACCATAGATATCCTTCGAGCTTTCTTCTGTAACCTTGAACTTTGTACAAATCTCAAAATGCTTGTCTTTGTTTTTCTTGAGATAGTTTCCGATTACATCTTCACTTGTACCGTAATCATCCGAGGTATCCAGCATCGTCACGCCACCATCATACGCCGCATCAAGAATCCTGAAGCTTTCGGTCTCTGTTGGCATACCTTGGTTATTGTTGACGCCATAGCTCATTCCAAGCTGAACTGTCCCAAGGGTCATTTTAGATATTTTTATACTGTTTTTTTTTGTAATTTCCATACTAACGCCTCGTTATTTAGCTGTGTATCCACCATCAACGGGGATAATAGCACCTGTTATGTAAGCTGATGCATCTGATGCCAGGAAAATAAGCGCACCCATAATGTCAGTTTCGTTTGCCATTCTGCCAAGACATGTGGACTTGCCATATCTTTCAACAAAAATATCCGGCTGACTTCCGTCATACAAACCACCAAGTTCCAAAACATTACAACGAACACCGAATCTTCCGTAATGACTTGCAAGATATCTTGTGTAGTTTGTCATTCCACCTTTATGGAAAAAGTAATCGGGAACAGCACCATTTTTATTCATTTCTGTTCCGGCATAAAGTTCATAATCAGGTCCCAAAAGTCCCATATAAGAACCGATGTTGATAATAGAACCCTTTCCTGCTTCTGCCATTTTGTCACCAAACGCACGGCTTATAAGGAAAAGTCCGGTTGCGTTTATTTCCATACTTTTGTCAAAAGCTTCCTTTGTATCCTTATAACCATTCTTCATTGTTCTCAAAACAGAGTTATTTACAAGAATATCAAGTTTACCTTCTTTTTCGTAAATGTAATCACGAAGTTTCAAGATACTTTCTTCATCTGCCAAATCAAGATAAGCAACATTGATATCCATTCCTTCGGCATTTAAACTGTCTGCAACCACTTGGTTTGCCTCTGTGTTTCGTGATGCCATATAAACCTTTGCTCCTGCCATGCCTAATGCTCTTACAAGCTGTTTGCCATAAAGTCCGGCACCACCGGAAATCAGTGCAACCTTACCTTTTAATGAAAACATTTCCATATTACTCACTCCTTAAAGAAATTGTGTTTAATTGAATTATATCATTGTCTTTTTAGCTTTACAATGAACCCAAATGCCACATCTTTTTGTTTTTGTCCTTTCGCGACAAGGCAAATGTGCATCAGGGAAAAACAACACACCGCCCGGCGATGTGTTGTTTTTGTTGACCTGGCTATTTTTTCATTGAGATTCCTTGTGCTTCCAGTCGTGCTACTATTGAATCTACCACCGCCATTGTTTCTTCCTTGGTAAGAGTACGTTCAGGATGAGAGAATACAATACGCACAGTTATTGACTTTCCGTTTTCGTCGGTATAAGTATCAACGACACTGACATTCTTCACAAGCAAACAATTTTCCGCCTTTATTGCATCACCAATCGGAGCAAACTTTTCAGTCACAAATGAAAGGTCTATTTCCATTTCCGGATAACGTGATGGTTCAACATAAGAAATACTTGCATTGCCGATTTCTGCAAAGTCTGCCACGTCAATTTCCGCATAGACTATAACTGCTTTTTTGTCAATCTTCTTTGAGACAACAGGATGCACAAGACCAATTTCACCAATTTCCTTATCATCACAGCATACAGAATTAAGGTTCTTAAGATGCTGATATGAATGGGTTGCCTCAATACTTTTAAAGGTCAGTTCTCTGTGTTTTATATCATCAGCAATAACAAGAAGCATATCACGCAGTTCAAGATAAAGCTGTTCTGCTGACTTTGTTTTTGAGAACAAGGTAACTGCGAGCATCTTTCTCTCGTTGCACATTCCGTCAGTTTTCACGCCTTTAACAACACGACCTACCTCAAACACACCAAAATCAGTACTGTACGAACTGTTATATTTAACCTGACAAAGCTGTGTAGGAACGATGGAACGTCTTATTGTCTCAATATTGGGGTTCGTAGCATTAACGAGCTTGATATTTTCCTCAATATCTATACCCAAAGCCTTGTACTCATCATAATATGCCCAAATATACGAATGAAGTTCGTGAAGAGAATATCTTTTCACCAAAATATCCTTTATCTTATCTTCCACTGTCTTTTCTTCATGAGCACGAACGGGATAAAGGGGAGACCTTGCTGTATGAATATCAAAGTTATCATAGCCATAAATTCTTGTGATTTCTTCGATAATATCAGCTTTTATGGTAACATCCTTTGTAGCTCTCCAGCTGGGTACAGTCACACTGAAATTATCATCAGAAAGTTCAACCCCAAAACCCAGTGACAAAAGAGTTTTCACAATTGTCTCGTTGCTGATTTCAATTCCTGTATACTTATTAACGAAACTTTTATCAAAGTCAAGCTTAACAGTATCATATTTAACCGCATACTCATCAGTTAGTGATGAAACAACCTTAACTCCGCCATCTATCTCCATGAGAAGCTTCAAGAATCTTCCGATAGCAGTCACTGTCATTTCAGGGTCAAGACATTTCTCATATCTCATTGATGCATCGGTTCTGTGAGCAAGACGAACAGTTGATTTTCTTATTGAAACTGCATCAAATGTAGCAGATTCCAAAGTCAAAGTCGTGGTATCGTCAACAATTTCCGAATCCAAACCGCCCATTATCCCCGCAATTGCCACAGGTATATCGTCATTGCAAATCATCAAAGTGTTTTCATCCACATTTCTTTCAACCCCATCAAGAGTTGTGAAAACGAAAGGCTTTTCAAATCTCTTAATTCTGAGTTTCTCCACCTTTCGGGAATCGAAAGCGTGCATTGGCTGTCCCATTTCAAGCATGAGATAATTTGTCAAGTCAGCCAGAAGATTAATTCCTCTCATTCCGCAGTAATAGAGTCGGATTCGCATATTAACGGGGCTGACTGTCTTTGTTATATTCTCAACCTGCAAACAAGAGTAGCGCTGACAAAGCTTGTCCTCAATTTTCATATCAACCTTTGGAAGGTTATCAAAAGCCGCAAGGTCAACACACTCCAAGGGTTTCAGTTCTCTTCCCGCAAGTGCAGCAAATTCACGGGCAATTCCGTAATGGCCCCAAAGGTCGGGACGGTTGGTGAGAGACTTGTTGTCTACCTCAAAGATTATGTCATCAATATCATATATTTCCTTAACATCTGTTCCGCAGGGAACATCCTCTGTGATTTCAATGATACCCGCATGTTCATCTGAGATACCAAGTTCTCTTTCACTGCAGCACATACCATAAGAGGTGAATCCTGCCAAATCACGGGGAGTAATATCTATTTCGCCAATCCTCGCACCGATTTTAGCAAAAGCTGTTTTCATGCCAACCCTTACATTGGGAGCACCGCAAACAACATCCGTGAGTTTTCCGTCACCTGCATCCACTTTAAGAAGGTGAAGCTTTTTTGAGTCAGGATGGTCTGCAACCTCTTTTATTTCAGCAACAACTATTCCGCTTATGTCACTTCCCTTTTGAAATATCTCGTTTTCAACTTCAGCAGTAGAAAGTGAGAAACGGCTCAGAAGTTCCATTTTATCAAGACCTGTCAAATCAACAAAGTCCGAAATCCAATTCATAGATAAAAACATTAAAAATCGCCCCTTTCTTATTCATCGTCGGTGAACTGTGAAAGAACCTTCAGGCTTCCGCTGTTCAAATCACGAATATCTTTCACACCATACTTCATCATCGCAAGTCTCGTAAGCCCAAGTCCAAAGGCAAAGCCTGTGTATTTCTCAGGGTCAATTCCCCCCGCTTTAAGGACCTCAGGATGAATCATACCGCAAGGACAAAGTTCAAGCCAACCACTGTGTTTGCAAGAGGGACAACCGTCTCCCCCGCAGATGAGACAACTTATGTCAAGCTCAAATCCCGGTTCAACGAACGGGAAAAACCCCGGACGAAGACGAACCTTTATATCCTTTTGGAATACTTCTGAAAGCATAGTTTTCATAAAGAAAATAAGGTTTGAAATTGAAATATCCTTATCAACCATAACCCCTTCCATCTGGAAGAAAGTATTTTCATGACAAGCATCTGTTGCTTCGTTTCTGAAGCATCTTCCCGGGAAGATTGCCTTAATCGGAACGCCATCGTTGATTAGTGCATCCTTATATTTTTTGTAAATAGCATTCTGCGCCGCAGAAGTCTGGGACTTTAAAAGCTGTCCGTTTTCGAGATAATAGGTGTCCTGCATATCACGTGCAGGATGATGCTTTGGAATATTAAGCGATTCAAAGCACTCATAGTCGGTAACTACCTCGCTGTAATCCTCAACGGTAAAGCCCATAGACTTAAACACCTTTTCGCACTGTCTTTGGACAAGGGTAATCGGATGATATGAGCCACGCTCCAGTTTCCCGGGCATGGATACATCAAACTCAGGCATAAGGTTGATTTCTTTAAGTATTTCTGCATTCTTGATTTCTTCGCCCTTGTTTGCAATCATATCAGATGCTTCTGTTTTAAGTTCGTTTACCTCTTGTCCGAAGGTCTTTTTCTCTTCAATTGAAAGGTCCTTCATTCCTTTAAGCAGTCCGGTAATAAGACCACTTTTCCCCAGATACTCGACACGAAGCTGTTCAAGGTCAGCCATGCTTTCCACAGCGTTCAGTTTCGCAAGGAGTTCCTGCTTCAGTTTTACGGTTTGTTCTGCCATACTGATTTCCTTCCTAACATAAAATATTTGAATATGGAACAAAAAAACTCGTCCCCGATTAAACAGGGACGAGTATATTACCCGCGGTACCACCCATATTCAGAAAAATCTGCACTTTTTTGTGATTTGCCGCAATCACAAGCTCTGCTTATGCCTAAAGCTTTCGCAGAACGCTCCTATGCTGAAATTCACAAGCAACTTCCCAACGTCCGCTCCCAGCCCACGACGGTACGCTCTCTTCTGAGAAAATTTGCTCACTACTTACACATATTCACAGCGTGGCTTACTTATCTTCAACATTATATCACCTATTATCCTGTTCTGTCAAGGTTTTTAGACTAATATCTTTTTGCAGATGAATTAATCCGTTAAAGATTTCTTCAGCTCTTCAACTGATTTTTCAAGGCTTTCCATCGATTGACCAAATTTAGTCCAATCACTTTGGGCATTTGCGTTTTTCACGTTCTCAAATTCTTCAATAACACGTCTTGCAGCCGTTTCATAGCTTGGAGTAGTTTCTGCCGGACTTTCATTTTCAGTTGCATCGTGGCCTGTTTCAGGTGCGGTATTAAGCCCCGTCTCGGGAACACGCTCTCCAAACAAGGCATAAAGAGCCTCCGAAAGAGTGCCTTTCATAACTATCTTCTCATCATAAGCAACCACAACCTGCTTAAGTTCCGGCAGGGTAGTTTCGTTGTTTGAAGATATATAAATCGGTTCCACATAAAGTACAGAATTTTCAATGGGAACGACTATCATATTACCCCGTATCACCTTTGAGCCACCTTGGCTCCACAGATTCAGCTCTTTCGATATGCTCATATCAGCATTTATCCTGTTTTCAACCTGCAATGGTCCGTAAATGTTGATATCTTTGGGGAATTTATAAACCTGCAGTTTCCCATAATTATCCCATTCGTTTCTCACCGCAAACCAAGCCACCATATTATCCTTGTTTGCAAGAGTAAGCGGAATTGACATAAGAAGTTCTTCCTCTTCTTCATCTTCAAGCTGCATCATATTGTAATACGGCTTGATTTCCACCTCATCCGTTGAAGTCCCGTATTTTTCTTTTGCGATAACCCATGTGTCATTCTTATTATAGAATGTTGTCGGGTTTGAGATATGGTATTTACCGAAAACTCTGGATTGAATATCAAACAAATACTCCGGATACTTGACATTCTCTCTCAGGTCAAACGGGAACTCATCCTCCACAAACAAATCAGGATAAATCGCCTTGTAGCATCTTGCTATCGGGTCATCATCAGTTGCATAAAACAACACTGTTCCGTCATAGGCATCAACAACCGCCTTAACGGAATTTCGGATATAGTTAAACTCACCGCTGCTCTGGGAATACGGGAAATACTCTGTTGTCGTATATGCATCAACAATCCATTTAAGGCGTCCCTCACCATCAATTACCATATACGGGTCAGGGTCATATTCAAAAAAGGGTGCTACAGTTTTAAGCCTTTGGATTATATTTCTGTTTATGAGAATTTTGCTGTCACTTGATACCAAATCAGAAATCAAAAGACGGATATCTCCGTACCTGGCTGCGAAAAGCACTCTGTTCAGCGGAGTAAGTCTGACTCCGCCTTTTCCGTCATAAGAAAACTCAACATCCTCCTGGTCCTCGGAATAATCAAGCTCCTTATACTTTTCGTTTCCAACTACTACATAATCATTAGTAAGCTCACCATAATAAATTCTCGGTTGGGTAATTTCGCCTATATTTTCAGCGGACTTCGGCGGAATATCCTTTATAAGAAGCTTTGGCTGACCCTGGGCTGTTACATCGTTTATAGAGTTCATAACAACGCCAAATCCATGGGTATACCTGAGAGTATTATTTATATAGGTATCCGCTGTATCACTCAGGTTCTCCTTTGTAATTTCACGAGGAGTTATAGCTACCGCTGTTTTTTCACCGTTTATTACATAAGGAACTATATCAGTCTCGTTAAATTTATAATAATTACGAATACCCTGAATTTGATTTAGGGCTGTTAAATTCGCTGAAAGGTCAACAACTCTTATGTTATCCGCGACATTCTTGTGTTTAGCAACATCCTCTGATGTCAAATCATTTTCCACATCATAAACGACCTCTTTTATGTCATCCAGTCCATAAGCAATTTGCGTATACGTTATGTTTGTTGCGATGTTCTCTTTTTCCTTTATTACCTCATTGGGGGAAACAAAAACCCCCTGAACAATCAAAGCCGTCACCAGAGCAACAACAAAAGACGCCGGAAAAACCAATGCAGTCTTAAGTGCAGCCTTATTCTTGCCCTTTCCCAGAAGGACAAGGCTCACTACTGCAATTACGCCAATCAGAAAAGGTACTGCCTTGTAATAGTTAAGCCAGATTGTTTTTGCTGTATAACCTGCCCCCTGAAGCTCACCGAATTTCCCATATAGTAAATCTTCACTTTTAAATACAAACGAAATAGCATAAAAAAGCAGCAGAATACTCAGATTAACAAGATTATGCACAAAAATGCGTTTAAACATAAAGAACTCTTTTCCCGAGTATCCTCCAAAAACTATCCCCAAAAACCAATAGCAGACAGCCACAAATCCCGTCAAAGCAATCCAGATTCCAAAAACATTTTTCAAAAGAGAAAGAAGAAACGGTCTTTGGAAAACGAAATACCCTATATCCTTTCCGAAAACGGGGTCCTCTATTCCAAACCATTGTGCCTCTGAAAAAAGCAAAAAGTTTTCGCATATTCCCGACACAGAAAAACAGCTTATTATAATTGCCAGAATTCCGCTTATGAGAGCTGATGTTCCTAACTTATCCAGCCAGCCTCTTTCAATATTTAAGAGAATCAATGCCCTGCGTATAAAAAGTATGCTTAAGAAAAAGACAGCAAATATCACAAAAAACAATATCCCGTGTATAACCAATCTTATCTTGAGGTTTTTAAAAAAAATGGAGGTATATTGCATTCCTATTTCCTTTATTTCGATATATTCAAAGACCATCCCCAAAATAGCAACTATAATAAACGCAGCTGCTATAGCACAAAACATAAAAATGCCCTTTTTGCTTAAGCTTTTTTTATTAAACAAATCTTTTTCCTTAAAACCTTTTGCATCAATCACAAAAATCATCTCTCCTTTTCTTCATAATTTCTCTCAATACAACCAAAGGGACGAATTTTCCGCCCCTATAATTTAAGCCATATTCAATTTTTTATCTCCAGATGGCTCAATTATGGCATTAACAAAATCCACAGTATCAAAATCGGCTATATCGTCAACGCCCTCACCAAGGCCAATAAGTTTAACAGGGATTCCATAGTCATTCTTGATTGCAAATACAATTCCACCCTTTGCCGTGCCATCAAGCTTTGTGAGTATAATGCCTGTTATATCGGCAGTCTCCTTGAATTGCTGAGCTTGGGAGACCGCATTCTGCCCTGTTGTGGCATCAAGAACAAGCAAAACCTCTTTTGAAGAATTTGGTAACTCCTTATCGAGTATACGATAGATTTTCTTAAGTTCCTCCATCAAATTCTTTTTGTTATGGAGCCTACCCGCTGTGTCACAAAGAAGCACATCCGCATTTCTGTTTTTCGCAGCACCAATTGCATCAAAAATCACAGCCGCCGGGTCAGAACCCTCGTTTTGCCGAATCAGCTCTGCATTGGCACGTTTTGCCCACACCTCAAGCTGTTCAATAGCTGCCGCACGAAAAGTATCCGCCGCAGCTATTATAACCTTTTTCCCTTCGCTGCTATACTTGTATGCAAGTTTCCCAATTGAAGTTGTTTTTCCTACTCCATTGACTCCAATCACCATCACAACAGCGGGACTTCCCTCAAGTTTCATGTCGTTTCCGCCTTCAGACAAAATATCCACAAGAATCTGTTTCAGTTCCTCACGAACATCTTCACTTTCGGTAATCTTCTTTTCTTTCACTTTTTCTCTTAGTCTTTCAATTATTTCACAAGAGGTATTTACCCCAAGGTCGGACATAATAAGAACTTCCTCAAGTTCTTCAAACAAGTCCTCGTCAACACTTTTAAATGCTTTTAAAACATTTTCAAGCTTGGTTCCTACTGATTCCTTTGTTTTGTTTAAAGTCGTTTTCAGTTTATCAAACAAACCCATTATTCTGTCACCTCGTCAATATTTAATGATAAGAGCTTTGATATTCCTTTTTCTTGCATAGTAACACCATAAAGTATGTTTGCCGCCTCCATTGTGCCGCGTCTGTGAGTTACCACAATGAACTGGGATTTCTTGCTGTATTTTTTAAGATAATCCGCATATCGGTAAACATTAACATCGTCCAACGCTGCCTCGATTTCGTCAAGAATGCAAAATGGTGTTGGTCTGACCTTCAGTATAGCGAAAAGCAACGCAATAGCGGTAAATGCACGTTCACCACCTGAAAGCAACGTAAGATTCTGAAGCTTTTTCCCTGGTGGCTGAGCCTCAATTTCTACTCCGCTCTCTAAAACATCATTTGGGTCAGCAAGACTCAAAGTAGCCTGACCTCCGCCAAAAAGCTCACGAAATACAAGGTTAAAGTTTTTGCTTATAACAGCAAAGTTTTCAGAGAATTGCTTTTTCATAATCTTGAGCATATCCTCAATAAGACTCTCAAGTTCACCTTTTGCTTTCTCCAGGTCTGCGGTTTGATTTGTCAAAAATTCAAAGCGTTCACAAACATTTTTGTATTCTTCTATTGCATCTATATTTATATTCCCAAGAGCCTTTATTCTGGACTTTAGTGAAGATGCCTTTTGATTTGCTTCTTTCAAATCAAAATCCTCATCAGGACACTGCTTTTTTGCCTCGCTGTACGTAAGCTCGTATTCGTCCCAAAGATATGCATAAATACCATCCAGTTCTTGTTCAAGTCTGGTTTTTCTACTCTCAGCCTTCACCTTCTGTTGTCCTAAAGCAAAGAGCTTTTCATGGGTATCTTTGACGGACTCCTGAAGTTCTCGACATTTTGAATCAGCATTCTTTCGCATAACAGACAGTTCTTCTATCCGCTTATCGGTATCGGCATTATCAGCATTGAGGGTTTTAAGGTTTATGCGTTTTTCTTCGATGTCCTTATTAATCTCAGCTATTTTCTCCTCAAAAAGAGCAATCTGATTCTGGCGTTCTGTGTTTTCATTTAAAACACCAATTCGCTCGGCTTTAACACTCTCTATGCGTTCCTGCTGAAGTTCGATATCTTTAAGATTTGCATTAACCTCAATGGTAACAGAAAGAAGCTCATTTTGAAGTTCCTGAGCCGATTTGAGGATTTCCTCATTTTCCAGCTGTTTATTCTCCGTTTCTCCACGCAAAAGAACATTCTCTTTTTCAAGCTCCTCTATGAGACTTTTGCTGAGCTTTATATCTTCGTCGATTTCAGCCGTCCTTTTTTCAATTGTTTCAATTTCCTTGAGCAGAATGCTGCGACGTTCCTCTGTTTCTGACATATATCTGTCAGTATGTTCAGCCTCAGCTTTCAACTTTATATATTCTTCATTCTTTAAAGTCAAAGTTTCTCTGGCCGTTTCTGTTTCCGCAGTGATACGTTTAAGCAAAACAACATTTTCATTACATTTTTCTTCAACATCAGCAAGTTCATCTTTGAGCTTTGAAATCTCGGCAGAAAGGCTGCCAATTTCAGTCTTTCGTGATAAAAATCCTGAATTTTTGCTCATGCTACCGCCACTCATAGCTCCGCCGGTCTGAATAACATCTCCATCAAGTGTCACAATGCGGAAACGATGACCGCATTTTTTTGCCATAACAATTGCATTATCAATATTATCCACCACAACTGTAGAGCCAAGAGCATTCCCGACTATCCCCGCATAAAGGCTGTCGCATTTAACCAAATCTTTTGCGATAGCTATGTATCCTGTCATTTTTGATGCAACAGAAACATCCGCTATGCGGTCTTTCATGGTCGAAATGGGCATAAACGTTGCTCTGCCCAGTCTGTTTTCTTTTAAGTATGCTATAGCTTTTTTTGCATCCTCTTCGTTTCGGGTTACAATATTTTGGCTCACGGATGCCATAGCTGTTTCAATGGCAACAACATACTTTTTATCTGTTGTCACAAGTTTCGTAAGAGGTCCGTAAATAACTGCACCCCTGAGCTTTCCATCTGCATTTGCAGTCATAACAGATTTTACGCTTCTGCTGTATCCTTCGAAGTCATTTTCCATTTCCTCAAGCACACTTTTTCTCGACGTGCTTCGGCTCAACTCAGCCAAAATGGCGTTCCGTCTTTCAATCAATTCGGAGTTCTTCTCACGAATATCATTCCTTAAAGTTTCAAGTCTTTGAGACTCTTCATTGGCAAGGTTAAACTCAGCTTCCTTTTGGGAAAGTCTTTGTCTGACTTCTTCGCATTCTTTTTCTAAATCTAAAGACGATTCTTTTTGCTTTTCGATTTCAGCCAAGGCATTTTCATACTCCGCCCTGAAATTCTGCGTAAGAATATTGTAGTTCACAATTTTACCCTGAAGGGCATTTATTTCAGAAGCTTTTTCTATTATCCTTGATTTTAAATTCTCAATATTTTCAGTGCTTTCTTCAAAAGCACCGTTAACCTCCGCCAAAGAGCTTTCGGTTTTTCCTTTTTTGTTGGAAATCCGTTCTTTTTCAGACTCCAATTCTTCAAGGGCAGTTTCATAGCTGTCAATCAAGCTGTCAAGCTGTTCAATTCCTCGATTGCCTTTTTCTATTTCTTCTTCAATTCTCTTTATATTTTCCTTGCAGTGTTCAATATTTGACAACGACAAAGAAATAAGATTGTTTTCTTCAGCTAACCTTTCCGCAGCTGATTTCTGGGCATCTCGGCATTTTTCAGTTTCTTCATCATACCTTGAAATCTGCTCATACAAATTCGTTATATTGCTTTGAGTTTCATCGGCTTCTTTTTGCAAAACATCAATGCTTTCAGAAATATCCTCAAACTGTTTCTCGGCTTCTTTCAGCTCATCCTTATACTTTTCAATTGAAAAAACAGAAGCACTGACTTCAATCCCCTTAAGTTCTTCACGAAGATTAAGATATTTTTTCGCTTTTTCAGACTGAGCTTTAAGGGGATCAAGCTGACCCTCAAGCTCGTTCATGATATCGGTTACCCGAGTCAAATTTTCATTTGTTTTTTCAAGCTTCTTCTCAGCTTCATTTTTCCTGTATTTATATTTTGTTATACCCGCCGCTTCTTCAAAAATGCGACGTCTGTCCTCAGACTTATTACTCAAAATTTCATCAATTTTGCCCTGACCGACTATTGAATAGCCCTCTCTGCCAAGACCCGTATCCATAAACAGTTCGTGTATATCCTTAAGGCGACAAGCGTTTTTATTTATAAAGTACTCACCTTCACCACTACGATAAACACGACGAGTAACGGTTATTTCTTCAAAATCCAACGAAAAAGTACGCTGGGAATTGTCAAGCACCAAAGAGACTTCAGCAAAGCCCTGAGGTTTACGTACCTCAGTGCCGGAAAATATTACGTCTTCCATTTTGCTGCCGCGAAGCGAACGGACACTTTGTTCACCCATAACCCAACGTATTGCATCAGAAATATTACTCTTTCCCGAGCCATTAGGTCCCACAATCGCAGTTATTCCGGGATTAAAATCAAGATATATCTTATCCGCAAAGGACTTAAACCCCTGCATCTCAACACTTTTAAGATACAAACCGCTTCCCCCAATCAAATTCCTTTAAAAATACTCTTTAAAAACTGAGCCCGTCGCCGATAAGCTTAGCGACGGACATAATCAGTTATTCCTTTAATTCATCAGGTGTTTCTTCAGGCTCCTCTTGTTTGCCTTTTTTGAGAACCTTAACATCTTTTCCGTTAAGTATCTTAAAAACAGGTTCTTCCATAGTGCCCATTTTCACCTTAATGAGTCCCTTAAGGGTAAACACATCAGTTACCACTCCGCGTTCACCTTCATATTCAACCAACGCACCCTTATTCGGGACATTTTTAAGCAAATCCTCATAAGCATTTTGCTCATATTGCAGACAACACATAAGACGTCCGCAAATTCCTGAAATTTTTGTAGGATTCAGGGATAATCCCTGGTCCTTTGCCATGCGTATTGAAACGGGATGAAAATCATTCAAAAAAGTGGAACAGCAAAGGCTTCTGCCACATCCGGCTACAGCACCCAGAGTTTTTGCCTCATCACGCACACCCATCTGGCGAAGTTCAATTCTGGTTTTGAATATTCCCGCCAGGGTTTTTACCAACTCACGAAAATCCACTCTGCCATCAGCAGTAAAATAAAAAAGTATCTTGCTGCCGTCAAAGGTATATTCCGTGTTTATAAGCTTCATATCAAGATTGTGCTCACGGATTTTTGCCGCAGCAATCTCAAAAGCCTCTTTTTCTTTCTGTTTATTCTTTTCTAATTTTTCAAAATCCGCCTGTGTGGCAGCGCGTATGATAGGTTTAAGTGGAGCGACAATCTCGTCGTCCTTGACCTCACGGTTTGGAGCCGCCACGGTGCCAAACTCAACACCACGCGCCGTTTCGACTATTACTCCGCTTCCAACACTGAGCTTGTGGCCCTTTGGGTCAAAATAATAAATCTTTCCGGCTTTATTAAATTTAACTCCTATAACTTCTGTCATTTATTGCCTCCCACAGTTCAACACACAAACATTGTGAAATGTTTGCATAGCTTATGTTCTTTGATATATAATCTTTGTACTTAAAAAGTATTTCAAGCATACGTTGCGGTGCCTTTTCTGAAATTTTTGCGGCAGACTCCGAAAGCATTGTCTGCTTGTCAACATTTGTGATATCGGATGCCGTTCCAAAATTTTTCAAATAAAGTAAGTCCCGAAAAGTCTCCTGAAGAACAGATATACAAACTTCAGAATATTCCTTGTTTTGTCTCAAAAACATCATCATATCGTATATTTTCAGTTTTCTGCCGCCAATTAACGAAATGACGTGTTCAATTAACTTTGAACGTAATTCTTCCGTTTCAGCATCATCCGCGAGAAGTTCTGCCCGGCTGAGACTGCCACCACTCATTCGTGCTGCCATTTTCCTTTTTTCGCTACTTAAATCAGCAAACCTTTCACCCAGGTACTCAAAAACATCCTCCTCGGATAAAGGATAAAACTTTATCACATTAGCGCGGGATAAAATCGTTGGCAAAAACATATTCGAATTTTCTGCAATCAGTATAAAAGTACAATATTCGGGCGGTTCTTCAAGCACCTTCAAAAGACTGTTTTGGGCATACATATTCATAGTATCCGCATTTGGAACAATATATACCTTTCTTTCCGAAGAAAATGGCTTGATATAAACATCCTGTTTCATGCTTCTGACAGTATCAACAAGTATGTCTTTCGATTTCTTTGCCGGGTCGTAAAGCTGATTTGTTATTATTTGGATATCAGGATTATTCCCTGTGCTGCTCAGTTGACATATTCTGCAGCTACCACAACTTTCCCCGTTTTTCAAATTTTCACACAAAACCGCCGAAGCAAATGCTTTTGCCATATTAAGCTTTCCAACGCCCTCAGGTCCTTCAAAAATATATGCATGACCAATACGCCCCGAATTGATTGTTCTCATAAGAACATCCTTAATTTTTTTGTGTCCTGTGACATCAGAAAAAAACACTTAACAGCACCAACCCTTAAAATTTGATTTTCTTGCTGATATAATCAACCAATTCGTCAATCTTGACTCTTTCCTGCTGCATTGTATCTCTGTCACGAACAGTAACAGCACCGTCGGTTTCTGAGTCAAAGTCATAAGTAATGCAGAACGGAGTTCCGATTTCATCCTGTCTGCGATAACGCTTTCCGATACTTCCGGCTTCATCATATTCACACATAAATTCAGCAGCCAGCTTTGAATATACTGCAGTCGCACCATCTGCCAACTTTTTAGAAAGAGGCAAAACAGCCGCCTTAATCGGAGCAAGTGCCGGATGGAATCTCATAACTGTTCTCACATCATTCTTTTCAGCATCAACAACCTCTTCGTCATAAGCCTCAACCATAAACGCCAATGTCACACGGTCACAGCCAAGCGAAGGTTCAACACAATAAGGTGTATATTTTTCATTGGTTTCAGGGTCATTATATTCCATTTTTTCACCACTGTGGTTGCTATGCTGTTTAAGGTCAAAGTCTGTTCTGTCAGCAATACCCCAAAGCTCACCCCAACCAAAGGGGAACATAAACTCAATATCTGTTGTAGCATTACTATAATGCGAAAGTTCTTCCTGTTCATGGTCACGAAGCTTTATGTTTTCTTCTGCTACACCCAGAGAGAGAAGCCAGTTTTTGCAGTAATCTTTCCAATAAGCAAACCATTCAAGGTCAGTTCCCGGTTTGCAGAAGAACTCAAGCTCCATCTGTTCAAATTCACGGGTTCTGAAAGTGAAGTTCCCGGGGGTAATTTCATTTCTGAAAGATTTTCCAATCTGACCTATACCAAAAGGAACTTTTTTTCTGGCTGTACGCTGAACATTTTTGAAGTTAACAAAAATACCCTGAGCAGTCTCAGGTCTGAGGAAGTTTTCGCTTGTACTGTCCTCGGTTACACCCTGGAAGGTCTTGAACATAAGATTAAACTTTCTTATATCGGTAAAATTATGCTTTCCGCAATTGGGGCACTTAATTTGCTTTTCTTTGATAAACTCAAGCATTTTCTCGTCGGACCAGCCATCAGCAGAAACTCCACCCTCATCTTCAATGAGCTTGTCCGCTCTGAAACGAGCCTTACATTCCTTACAGTCCATAAGCGGGTCAGAAAATCCGCCCACGTGACCTGATGCAACCCAGGTCTGTGGATTCATAAGGATAGCTGCATCAAGGCCTACGTTATACGGAGACTCCTGAATAAACTTTTTCCACCAGGCACGTTTAACATTGTTTTTGAGTTCAACACCCAAGGGACCATAATCCCATGTATTTGCCAGACCCCCATAAATTTCAGAGCCCGAATACACGAAGCCTCTGCCTTTGCAAAGTGCAACGATTTTTTCCATTGTCTTTTCTGTATTTTTCATAATTTACACACAGTCCTTCCCTGCCATAAAATATTCCCTCAAATCAGATGAGGATTTTTATTTTAAAATACAGCATCTCATTTATTGATGCTTTTCTAACTGTATAAAAATATACGTAATATATTATACCTTATTTTTACATCAAACGCAAGTATATTTTATAAATAATTGTTTATTTTTTGTGCACCGCAAAGATATTTTTGTTTGATTCAGAAAACTGTAAAGACCTGAAAAAGACACAATACTGCAAACTACCCTTTGAATTGACTTTTCTTTCCGGAAAATATATAATATTCGGTGTTGTATTTTGAAAATCAGAAAAAAGGAGGGAGAATTATGTTCAAATCAGATTACGCCATAACCACGAAGCATACCCTTGTTCATCTTGTATGTGCTTTTTTGTTTGGGGTACTGTTTTCCATAGTTCTCCCCGAAAATGACTTGAAAATTGTTGCCGTTATTTTTGCAGTTGTTTTTGTTCTGCTTTCCGTTTTTAACATTATATCAAAATTTATATTATCCGGCAGATATTATAAGAAAAAGCTTGTTGTTCTTCCTTGCTTTCTTGTACTTTTTGTTTTGCTTGGCATATTCAGAACTTCATATTTTGAAAACTCACAAAACATCGTTCTCCGAAGTTATGAAGACAAGGAAGCATGGCTCTCGGGAAGGGTTGTTTCCGAATCAGTTCTCACATCTTCAGGCTATTACTATACCTTTGAAGTGGAAGTGACTTCAGTGAACGATAATCAAGATGCCACGGGGAAAATTGTAATGTACTCGCCGGCAGTTTACGGCAACCAGGTGAATTTCGGCAATGAAATTTATGCCTGGACAAAGTTTTCTGCTCCAAAAGACATCGAAAACAAATCTATCTTTAACTATACAAATCACCTCAAGAGCAAAAATATATTTCTCATCGGCAGAGCTGACAATATTCACCCCACAAACATTGACGGTTCCCGTCATCCAATATCCATGCTGAAAAATGTTGGCATAAAAATCCGCAAATCCTTAACCAAAAATATTAACCATATATTTCCCAAAGACAAGGAAATTAACGCTATTTTAAAAGGCATACTCTTAGGGGACAAAACAGATTTTACAGATGAAATGTATGAAAAATTCTCTAAATCCGGAATCTCCCATGTTGTGGCAGTCTCGGGGCTTCATTTAAGTATGCTTGCAGGTCTGCTCCTTTTTGTTTTCAGACATCTTGGTTTCAGACAAAGCACCGCTCTTATTTTAACCTTTCCCGTTATACTGCTTTTTACCTCTGTTACCTCATTTACCCCATCGGTTTGTCGTGCCGCAATAATGCTCTCGGTTGCAATTTTAGCACTACTTTTCAATAACGATTATGACTCAATGACCGCACTTTTTCTGGCATTAGGGATAATTGTTGCTGTCTCTCCCTTTTCAATACTCTCGGTCAGCCTCATTCTTTCGTTTTCTGCAACTTTTGGCATTCTGGCATTCGGCAAGCATTTTATTTGTATATTTTCCTATGTTATTCCAAAATTCAAGGAACCCATAGGTTTTTTCGAAAAGTTAACCAACAAATCCATCAACGCCGTCTTATCTGCGTTGTCCCTTTCCATATCTGCTTTTATTCCTACACTGGGCTTTATTGTCTTTTTCTTCAAGAGTGTTTCCCTTATTCAGTTTTTTACAAATCTTTGGGTGATTTTTGCAGTAACCTTTGTTTTTTGCCTTGGATATATTGCATGTATCCTTTATTTCTTTTCTCCAATCTTGACATTCTTTCTTTTGCGTCCACCTTTGGAGTTTTTCTTAAACATCATACGAAACACTGTAACAACCTTTGGTCAAAACAAATATACTCTTCAAGTCCCCGATGAAAAACTTAACATTTTGCTGTTGGTGACCTACATCCTTTCCGCACTCGCTATTTACTTGACAACAAAAGCATTATATGACCACATAACCGAAAAAGAGCTCTCAGACGAAAGTTAAAAAGACTGGTTGAAACAAAATTTGTTTTAACCAGTCTTTGTTTATATTTTAAAATTCATTAACTATCTTCTTAAAAGTGTTCCCTCGTTCCTCAAAGTTCTTAAACAAATCAAAGCTTGCACACGCGGGTGAAAGAATTACTATATCTCCATTTTCTGCACAGCTTCTTGCTCGTTCAACGGCTGCCCTGAAGCAATTCTCACGATAAATCGGAAGTCCGTTAAAGTTTGAAGCATCTTTCACGGATTTTTCAATCTTTTCAGAGGTAACACCAACCAGCACAAGAGCCTTTGTCTTTTCGTTTACAACCTTTCCAAACTCATCAAAAGGAATCTTTTTATCATATCCACCGGCAATCAAAATCACTTTTTGCTTAAAGGATGAAAGACCGGCAGTTGTACGTGCGGGACTACTTGCGATAGAATCGTTATAATATTTAACGCCGTCAAGTTCCCGCACAAGTTCAATTCTGTGGGCAACACCGCCAAAGCTTTTTGCTACTTTTTTTATGGTATCAACCGACACATAATCCCAAACAGCAGCCAACGCCGCCATATAGTTTTCCACATTATGCATTCCCGGAATTTTAATATCGTGAATACTCATTATCTCTGTTTCGCCGTAATATATTTTCTCATTTTCAAGATGCACAAGAGCGGACCCTTCAGAAGAGAAGGAACGGCTTTCGCCCTTTGCAGTCTTGCCCATTTCACGGGTAATCTCATTTGAAGAATTTGTCACCAGGATATCCGTTTCGGACTGATAATCAAAAATAGCCCGTTTTGAGTCTATGTATTCCCCGAAATCCTTGTGCCAATCAAGATGATTAGGTGTAACATTTGTAACAACAGCTATATGAGGGCTTGGTTTCATAGAGAAAAGCTGAAAACTTGAGAGTTCCAAAACAGCTTTATCTGTTGGCTTAATATTCTCTAATTCAGAAACAAGCGGTTTGCCTATGTTGCCACCTATATGGCACACATAACCCTGTGCTTTTAACAGTTCACCTATAAGCGTAGTGGTGGTTGTTTTTCCGTCACTGCCTGTTACTGCAATGATTTCACAAGGGCAAAGCCTGAAAAAGAGCTCCATTTCAGAGGTAACTTCTATCCCGCATTCTCTTGCCTGGATAAGTTCCGGGACATCTCCGCGAAGACCCGGGGTTTTGAATATTACTTTTGTTCCCTGGGGAATATTTTTAAGATATTCTTCTCCCAGCACAAACTCTACCCCGGCAGCCTTAAGTTCATCATAAACCTTCCCAAGGCTCTCCGCATCCTTTTTATCGTGTGCCGTCACAACCGCACCATTTTTGAGCAAAAATTTTATGAGGGGAACATTACTCACTCCCACACCTATTACAGATATTTTTTCATTTTTTATTGAAGCTTTATACTCGGTTAATGTCATTGGATTTTCCTGCCTTTCTTAAAGACTTTTCAAAAAACTCCTGACTTTTCAGGGGATTTTTGAAAAAACTTTTAAATGTTAAATGGGAGGGCACATAGGCCCTCCCCTATATAATATCTTATGAATATTATATTTAACTATTCAGCGTCGAGAATGTCACCCAATGTAAAGGAACCTTCTTCTGTGTATGACTCGTCTGCGGGTTCTTCTTCAACCTTTTCAGTTTCTGCAACATAATCAGGAAGGAGTACCTTTCTCGAAAGACCAATCTGCTTTGTGTCATGGTTGATTTCAACAACCTTAACTTCAACCTCATCACCAATATTAAGAGCATCAGATGGTTTATCTATTCTGGTGTTTGCAATCTGAGAAATGTGAATCAAACCATCAACAAAAGGAGCAACTTCAGCAAATGCACCAAAGGGAAGGATGCGAACAACCTTACACTTTATTGTGTCACCAACATTAAGGTCCTTTGTAGCCTGATACCAGGGGCTGTCTTCTTCCTTCTTGTGACCCAAAGAAATCTTCTTTGTTTCGTCGTTAATATCCTTGATATAAACTTCGATTTCATCACCCTCGTTTATAACCTCGGAAGGATGCTTGATTCTCTTCCATGAAAGCTCAGAAATATGAACAAGACCGTCTACGCCGCCCAAATCAACAAATGCGCCAAAGGGCATAATTGACTTAACAATACCCTTATATGATTTGCCAACTTCAGCACCTGCCCAGAAAGCAGCCTCTTTAACTTCCTTAAGCTCTTTAACAAGAGAAATTCTGTTCTTTTCCTTGTTCATTTCTTCGATATATACTTCAATAGTGTCACCAACCTTAACCACTTCAGACGGATGTCCGATGCGAACATTTGAAAGCTCTGAAATGCGAATAAGACCATCAACGCCGCCCAAGTCAACGAATGCACCGAAATCTGTCAAAGATTTAACTGTACCTGTGTACTTTTTCTTAAGTTCAGCACTTGCCCAGAACTCTTCAGCCAATTTAGCTCTCTGTTCTTTAGCAACAGCCTTTATAGAACCTACTATTCTAAGTCTTCCACGTCTGTCCTGGTCCATCTTAATAATCTTGAATGAAACCTCTGTATTGAGAAGTGCACCCAAATCTTCAACATATCTTTCTGCAGCTTCGGATGCAGGGATAAACACTCTTACACCCTTAGCAATGGTAACTACGCCGCCTTTGATAATCTCAACAATTCTGCCGTTTAAAACAGTGTTGTTTTCAAAGTCTGCACGAAGTTCCTGCAAACCCTTGTCTGCATCAATCTTCTTCTTGGAGAGAGTAACAACGCCGTCACGGTCTGAAACATGAATAACAAACACATCCACTTCATCGCCGATACTTACCAAATCCTTAAGTTCAGCCGATGCATCATTTGTCATTTCGTTGAAAGGAATAACGCCGTCGTACTTGCCGTCAATGTCTACCTGGACCTCTGTAGGGGTGATACCGATAACTACACCTTTAACAATGTTTCCTGTTGTTAAGGGCTTTAAAGTTTCTTCGAGCGCCTCTGCAAAGTTCATTTCATTTGTAATTTCCGCCATGGTTAATTTTGCCTCCTTGATTACCTTATCCGGAGTGGATGCTCCGGCGGTAATGCCTACTTTTTTTATATTATTATTTTTAAATAAATGGACAAGTCCATCTAATTCTTTTTCGTTTTCAAGTTTGAAACTGTTTTCACAAACCTCACGACATATTTCATAAAGCTTTTCTGTGTTTGAACTGTCTTTCCCTCCAAACACCAGCATAACGTCACATTCCTCAGCTAGTTTTTTTGCCGCAAGTTGTCTTTCTTCAGTTGCACTACATATTGTATCAAAAAATTTCGCATTTGTAAAATACTTTTTTAAAATTTTTTCAAATTTTTTTGATTTTTCTTGTCTTAAAGTGGTTTGCGTCACCATACTGATAGGAGTTTGCGGCGAATCCTGCAAAAGTTTGTCACAATCTTCATCACTGCCCAGAATATAAGCCGAGTCATCACACCAGCCATTTATCCCCTTTACCTCAGGATGATTTTTGTCACCGGCTATTACTATCTGTCTGCCCTGAGAATGCTCCTCGTGGACAATTTTGTGAATCCTTTTCACAAAAGGACATGTAGCATCAATAACATCACAGTTTTTTGTTATCAGATGTTCATATTCTTTTTGAGAAATTCCATGCGCCCTGATAATTACAGTACTGTTCTTTGGAATATCATCAAGAGATTCCGCACACTTAACATTCAGTTTCTCAAGCTCTGCTATCACATCACAATTATGAATAAGCTTACCATAGGTGTATATATTCTCTTTTTTCCGTGCAGTATCATAAGCAATTTTGACTGCACGGTCAACGCCAAAACAAAATCCTGCTTTTTCGGCAATTTTAATTTCCATACGTTTTTGCTCCTGCGAGTTCTGCTATTTTAGTCATAAGAACTCCATTTGTAAGCCCCTGCAAATCTTCAGCAGTCAGGCGTTTACCCTTGTATTCTGTCAAATCTATGTAGTTTCCTATTCTGACTTTTATGCCCTTTCTGAATTTATAGGCTGTTTCTATACCAATTGGCAATATTCCTGCCCCGGCTTTAGCAGCAATCATCACCGCTCCACTCTTTCCCTCGCCCAAAACACCTCTTGTTCTGACTCTGGTGCCCTCGGGAAAAATCACCAGATTTTTTCCGTCCTTAAGGAGATTCATAGCCGTCCTGACAGCACCGATATCTCCGCTTCTGGTAACAGGGAACGCTCCGAAAGCCCTGATTACCTGAGAAACCACCGGCACCTTAAAAAGTGATGCCTTTGCCATATATGTCATATCTACCGGCAAAAAAGCTGCGATAAGTGGCGGGTCAAAGTTGCTCATATGGTTTGGAGCAACAAGAAAATTTTGATTTTGAGGGATGTTTTCTGTCCCCAAAATCTCAATTTTGCCAAAAACCAATTTATAAAAACCCCTGACAACCGCTAAAACAAACTTCTTCATCTTTATTTCTTCCCTTTTCTTATCAAATCCAAAATAATTTCTACTGATTCTTCAAGGCTATTTCCCGTAGTATCAACAAGTATGGAATCTTCAGCCGGTTTAAGAGGAGCAATTTCACGCTGGGAATCGTTTTTGTCACGATACTCCATATCCGCCTTTACCTCATCAAAAGTACACTCAACGCCCTTTTCCTGAAGCTCACGGTATCTTCTCATGGCACGTTCATCAACAGATGCTGTCAGAAAAATTTTAAGCTGGGCATCGGGAAGTACAACCGTTCCGATATCTCTGCCATCCATTATCACATCATTCTTTTCAGCAATGCTACGCTGAAGGTCAAGGAGTTTGGTCCTTACCGCTCCGATTCGTGACACATTCGAAGCAGCAACCGACATTTCAGGGAGTCGGATTTCTTCGGATACATCCTCGCCATTCAAAAATACCGACTGTCCCTTTTCTGAATGGGCAATGTCTACATTCACCGATGGCAGAAGCTTCACAACACCCTTTATATCCTTGTCGTGGTCAATCCCCGCACGGACTGCCGCAAGACCGACAGCACGATAAAGAGCCCCTGTATCAATATACACAAACTTCATTTTTTTTGCTGCAAGTTTTGCAATAGTACTTTTCCCGGCCCCTGCAGGACCATCTATGGCTATCTTAAATGTAGACATAAAATACCTCTCTCTAATAAAGTTATTTTTCTAATTCGTTTTTAAGCTCATTTATTTTTTCATTCAGGCTATCAATTGCACGACATTTTTCCTCGATATACTCAGAGACATTTCTGTCTTCTTTGTAACCTGCATAAACCTCATATCCCAACTCTTTGCAATGCTTCTCAATTTCATTTTTCAAATCAAAAATGGAATACTTAACCTTTGAATCACTAACAATCTCACCTGTCTTTTTGGCAACAACATTAAATGTATTTTCGGCTGCCTTTTTAAGATTTTCTACAAACTTCATATAAAATATCTCCATTCTGTCTGCTAAATATACTTTATCATTTTGCAGCAGACTTGCAAAATTATTTTTAAACATTAAATCTAAAAAGAATTATATCCCCATCCTGAACAACATATTCCTTGCCCTCGCTTCTTACAAGGCCTTTTTCCTTTGCAGCGTTCATGCTGCCGTTTTCCATAAGAGCCGTATACGCAACAACCTCGGCACGAATAAAGCCCCTTTCAAAATCCGTATGTATCTTACCCGCCGCCTGAGGTGCTTTCATTCCTTTTGTAATGGTCCAGGCTCTTACCTCCGGCTTCCCTGCTGTGAGATAGCTAATAAGACCAAGAAGCTTGTAACTTGCCTTAATAAGCTTATCAAGTCCTGATTCGGTTGCTCCAAGCTCTTCGAGGAACATCTGTTTTTCGTCTTTGTCAAGCTCCGCAATCTCCTCTTCAATCCTGGCAGAAACAACCATTACTTCAGACTTTTCACTTGCAGCAAAATCCGCAATTTTTTTAACATATTGATTCTCATCAAAAGGCTTTGCATAATCAACCTCTGCCACATTTGCAGCGTATATGACAGGCTTAAGACTAAGCAATGATACTTCTTTGAGCATTTCCTTTTCTTCATCGGTAAAGTCAAGTGCTCTGGCAGAAACACCCTTTTCCAGTTTTTCACACAAACCTTCAAGGAAATCAATTTCAACCTGAAACTTTTTATCCCCGCCTTTGAGCTGTTTTTTAAGTCTGTCGATTCTTCTTGCTATAATTTCAAGGTCAGAGAAGATAAGTTCGAAGTTTATGGTTTCAATATCACGTATAGGGTCAATATTTCCCTCCACGTGAACAATATTCGTATCCTCGAAAGCACGTACCACGTGAACAATGGCGTCTACCTCGCGGATATTCGACAAAAATTTGTTTCCAAGGCCCTCGCCCTTACTTGCACCTTTTACGAGTCCGGCGATATCAACAAACTCAATAACCGCAGGGGTAACCTTGTCAGGCTCATACATTTCAGCCAATCTGTCAAGGCGTTCATCGGGCACAGCAACCGTTCCCACATTTGGCTCTATCGTACAAAACGGATAGTTCGCCGATTCTGCCCCTGCCTGAGTAATCGCATTAAATAAGGTACTTTTCCCAACATTTGGAAGTCCCACAATACCTAGTTTCATATTTTTCAAATCTCCTTTATCTTTCGCGTTTATGGATTATTTTTTCAAGCCCACTCCCACAAGTAAATATCTGTAATATGTTATATTTACAAAACTCCTAATATAACATATTCAGTATACCACAATATACCTGATTTAGCAATAGCAATATAAAAATATTTTACGCCTTCCCCTCGTTTTTGTTGCTTTTATTTTCTCTTGAATAAACCGCGTTCCATTTAGCAAATTTGCTCCAATCTCCATTATGAAGTTGGTCTGTTGTAACACGAAAACCCCAGTTATTTTCGGCTCTGCCCGGAGTGTTCAGTCTTGCATCCGAGCCAAATCCAAAAATATCCTGTATGGGAAAAATAACAATTTTCGAATGACTGGCATAAATTAACCTGAAAATACTGTCAAAGCATTTATCAAGGTCGTTTCCATAATAGCCACAATAATCAAACAGAATTGACCTATCCTCCTCACTCATTTCCCAAACATACCCCAAAAGCGTATTATTGTCATGAGTTCCTGTATAAGCAATTGTTCTCTCTTGATAGTTATGGGGTTTGTAAGGATTGTCCTCTTCTCCCGAAAATCCAAACTGAAAAACCTTCATTCCGTAAAATCCGCTTTGCCGGACCAGCTTCTTTACTTCATCATTAATATTGCCAAGGTCCTCTGCCACAATTGTTTTGTCACCCTGAACTTCACGAATTGCATTAACAAACTCCCTGCCCGGGCCTTTTACCCATTTCCCCATTCTTGCATTATCAGCATCAGCCGGAACACTCCAATAAGCTTCAATACCTCTGAAATGGTCTATACGAACTCCATCAAACAGCGAAAACATAAACTTCATTCTTTTTTGCCACCAGAAAAATCCGTCCTTCTTCATTTCATCCCAATTATAGACAGGGTTGCCCCACAGCTGTCCGTCTTTGTTGAAGCTATCGGGCGGAACACCCGAAACAGAGATTGGTCTTTCGTCATCATCAAGCATAAACAAATGCTTATTTGCCCATACATCCGCGCTGTCATAAGAAACATAAAAGGGAATATCCCCCATAATTTTAATATTTTTGCCATTGGCATAACATTTCAGTTCTGCCCATTGCATAAAGAATTCATACTGTATGAATTTCCACAAAAAAAGAGTTTCCGGGTCAACTTTTCTCTCCGTCCACTCATTCCACGGTTTTTGTCCGTTGGCAGCTTTATATGCCATAAATTCACAAAATTCTTTAATGTATGAATAACTTTCAACAAATTTTTCAATTTCAGTTCTGTCAACAACGCGTGAGGCGGCAAGTTTTAACAACGAAAGCCTCTCTTTGCCCAGTCTCTCAAACTCACAACTGCAGGGTTGTTTTTGTATTGAGCTTTTAAGTTCAGACTCGGTTAACAAGCCTTTATGAAAAAGAGTCTCCAAATCAACAAAATATGGGTTGCCCCCAAATGAGCCCTGGGACTTGTATGGGGAATTATATTCATCGGTGGGGCAAAAGGGCAAAACCTGCCACCAGGTAAATCCCGACTCAGACAGAATATCTACAAATTCCTTAGCCTGTCTGCCAAAGCTTCCGATTGAAAACTCCCCATTTAACGAAGAAATGTGCATCAAAACTCCGCTTTCACGACCCATTAAATCATTCCTTTCAGAGACAGACTTATTAAAAGCAACCTTTATTTCATCATTTCAAGAATCTTTGATGCCACTTTTATTCCATCAACAGCCGCGCTCATTATGCCCCCGGCATATCCGGCACCCTCACCTGCCGGGAAAAGTCCCCTGATGCCTATGCTCTCAAAATTCTCATCACGTTTTATCCTGAGGGGTGCAGAAGTCCGCATCTCAACTCCGGTAAGAACAGCTCCACCGTCGGAAAAGCCTTTCATCTTTCTTTCAAAATCCAAAAGTCCTTCTTTTAGCGAGTCGGTAATAAACCGTGGCAAACACTCTCTCAAATCAGCAAATTCAGTATTCCCCGTAAATGATGGTTTTACACCATCAAACCTATCCGAAACACGATTTTTTACAAAATCCCTTGCGAGTTGAACCGGACCTTTTCCGCCGCATAATTGATAAGCCAGACCCTCATACTTCCTTTGGAACTCTATCCCCGCCAAAGGCGAATTGTCTTTAAAGTCCTCTGGTTTTACGGATACCACAAGTGCGCTATTTGAATTTTCAGCCATTCTGTCATGTTCACTCATTCCGTTCACAACCAAGCGCCCTTCTTCCGATGAAGCATTAACAACAACGCCACCCGGACACATACAAAATGAATAACAGCTTCGGCTTTCACCATTATAAGCCAGTCTGTAATCCGCTGTAGGCAGCATACCTTTGTCAGCAAAATTTCCATACTGTATTCTGTTTATAAATTCCCGGTTGTGTTCAATCCTTACCCCT
The DNA here is from genome assembly GCA_045591035.1 of Clostridia bacterium. Taxonomy (GTDB): domain Bacteria; phylum Bacillota; class Clostridia; order Monoglobales; family Monoglobaceae; genus SIG440. Next base: position 32,457 of record JAZNSG010000027.1, read on the forward strand.
GCAGCAAAGGGTTTTTGCTCCATAACAACACCATGCTTCATCAGCATTTTATAAGTATCCCGGCTGCTGTGACCCGGGGCAAGTATAATTTCATCGCATTCCACATACTTCTCATTATTAAGGATAGCACCCCTGACTTTCCCATCTTTAATGTCAATATCTGTAAGACACGTATCAAACAGAATCTCACCGCCAAAGGATATTATTTTCTCTCTGAGAGTTTTTACACACAATCGCAGTTTATCCGTCCCTATATGCGGTTTTGCCATATATAATATGTCTTTTGGCGCACCACATTCTGCAAAAGTTCTTAGAACAAAGTCCTGAAGCGGACTTCCTATTCTTGTATTCAGCTTACCATCCGAAAATGTTCCGGCTCCGCCCTCTCCAAACTGAATATTGGTGTTAGGGTCAAGAATGCCCTTTTCCCAAAAACGCTTTATTTTTTCGTTGCGAGTGTCAACATCGCTGCCTCGTTCAACAAGTATTGTCCTCACACCATTTCCCGCCAACAGATATGCAGCAAACAAGCCACAAGGGCCACTCCCCACTACTAAAACGGTTTTATTTTCAGGTAAAAAAGAAGCTCCTTTCAACTCAAAGGCAGGCGGTTCTTCATAAAAACGTACTTTCTCGTCAGAAAGCGAAAAAACCGTGCTGTTTGTTTCAAAAAGCACAGAATACACATAATGTAGGTCCGACTTTCTCCTTGCATCCAGGGATTTTTTTTGAATTTTGGGATTAAAAACCTGAAGGTTGCATTTTTCTGCAACCTTCATAGCCTCATTAAATATTTCTTCTTCTGTATGCCGTACAGGCATTTTTATTCCGCTAACAACTATTTTTTTCAAGCGGGATTCCTACCTTTCAAATTTGCCAACAATCTTTATATAAACCTTGGAACTACTCTCCTCAAGTTGAATTCCATCAGGTAATAAAAGTTCAACCTCTTTGCCTTCATGACCAAAATTAACCGGATTAATCAATACGGTCTTTATTGAATCAAGTCCGTTGAGAACATCATTTTCAGCAGAAACTTTAACATTTGACGGTTGGATGGATATATCATAATTTTCCGCATTCGCCCAATCTACCAGGTTCACCTCAACCGGCACGGACTCGACCTTACTAACAGGGCAACTAACAACAACAGAATCCGGCTCCATAGATACAACTTTGTAAATGTAATCATCTTTTTCAATGATTTTGCCATCTTTATCTACATAATGCAAATCCAGATTTGTGTATATATCCCCGGTTCTGCCCTCAAGATTAAGAGTGGCTCCGACATATTGAATCCCATCAATAACGGATTGAGCACCCGTAAGCGTTACCTTCTCTGTTTTCCATGATGTTTCCCCGACAGTATAACCATTCTCAACTTTTCCCGCAGTTTGTACTTTCAATAGTTTTTCACTGGTTACGAGTTTGTCAATTTCCACATTTACACTGCTTGGAGACGTGCTGAGGATTTCGCTGTAACCATAAGGAATTTTCATCTCAATAGAGACAGGAACAGATGTCTTTCCGTTTATATTTTCAAGGTCAATATTTTCAAAGTTCACAAGCCCGTAAATTTCTTTTTTATCTATCTTTGCAATCTTCTTGCGACTTCCACGGAGCTTTAGTTCAGCCATTGTATTGGTTTCACTCACCAGACACAAATCGTTTTCCTTAAGTATACTCTGATTTGAAAATCTGATAGGAATATTTTTTACCGTAATATCAACGTAAGGGTCGACAATTTCAATTATATAAAGCCACAAAAGAACTGCTACAATAACAGATATTACCTTTAAAACAGAAGCTTTTAGAAAAAATCCTTTCATTCTTTCTTCTCCTTTCTGGTAAACAAAATTCTTTTGCGTTTGCCTTCTTTTTTCTTGACATCGAAGAGTTTATTCAATTCCTTTTCCAGACTGTCAGGCGTGAGATGCATATTAAGTTCTCCGCCACAGGCAATTGAAATAGCTCCGGTTTCCTCTGAAACTATAACAACAACTGCGTCAGACTCCTCTGACATACCAAGCCCAGCACGATGACGGGTTCCCAGTTCCTTGCTTACATCAGGATTCTGAGACAAAGGAAGAAAACAACTTGCCGCTTCAATTTTGTTATTACGAATAATCACAGCACCATCATGGAGAGGGGTTTTAGGTATGAAAATGTTTGTAAGAAGTTCAGCTGAAATATCTGCATTCAGATTGATTCCTGTTCCGATAATATCCCCGATTTTTATTTCCCGTTCCATAACAATCAGGGCGCCTATGCGACCTTTTGACATATTCGCACAGCTTTCTTTTATTTCGCTGATTATAACCGCCTTTTCAACATTCTCGTCTTCTTCTTCAAAATTAAACCATTGTCCAAGGCTTGTTTTCCCAATCTGTTCAAGAGCACGACGAAGTTCAGGTTGGAACACAATCAATATAGCTATCAGTCCGAGCTGCATGGCATTGCTAAGCAGATAATGTACCGTATGTAATTTAACAAACTGACTTATCTGCATCACAACAACAAGAACAATCACGCCCTTAAGAAGCTGGACAGTTCTTGTATCGCGAATAAACTTCAACACCTTATATATGAGAAACGATACTATCAAAACATCAATTATATCGGTAACTCTGATAAGAGCCAGTTGATTAAACATTGATTCATGAAAATGCTCAAACATTCTCCATATCTCCTTTTATCTGTTTTTTAAACAAATTAGTACGCCTTGCCCCAATAAACCAGTTTTTTCGCAGGTTTTCCACAGCATATACATTTATCCGACACTTCTTCCTGGTCGAATGGCATACATCTTGACGTTGCTGTTGTGTCAGCTTTAATCTGCTCTTCACATTCCAGTTCGCCGCACCACATTGCCTTTACAAATCCGCCTTTCCCGCTGACAAGTTCCTTGAATTCGTCATAGGTTGTGGCAACACTTGTTTTTTCCTCACGGTTTTTAAGTGCAGCATCATACATTTCTTGCTGAATTTCGTTCAGATGCTTCTCAACTTCAGCAGAAAGATTATCCAAAGAAACAAAAAACTTTTCTCTTGTTGTTCTTCTGACAAGAACCGCCTGATTGTTTTCAATATCCTTAGGTCCGATTTCAATTCTGAGAGGAACACCCCTCATTTCATATTCACTGAATTTCCATCCGGGTGACTTTTCACTGTCATCAAGCTTAACCCTGAAGTTTTCAGCAAGTTCAGCCCTGAGTTCTTCTGCCTTTTCCAACACGCCCTCTTTATGTTGAGCAATTGGGATAATCACAGCCTGAATGGGGGCAATGCGCGGGGGAAGTTTAAGACCTGCATCGTCACCATGCACCATTATAATAGCCCCGATAGAGCGTGTTGAAACGCCCCATGACGTCTGGTGAACATAGCTGAGTTCATTATTTTCGTCAGTATATTGAATACCAAAAGCTCTGGCAAACCCATCACCGAAATTGTGACTTGTGCCTGACTGGAGAGCTTTTCCGTCGTGCATAAGGCTCTCAATGGTGTACGTAGCCTTAGCTCCGGCAAACTTCTCTTTGTCTGTCTTTCTGCCTTTTATTACAGGTATAGCAAGTTCCTTTTCAAAGAAATCTGCATAAACATCAAGCATACGCAAGGTTTCTTCCTCAGCCTCCTGAGCTGTTGCATGAGCTGTATGCCCCTCCTGCCATAAGAACTCCGCACTTCTAAGGAATGGTCTTGTGGTTTTTTCCCATCTCACAACACTGCACCATTGATTATAAAGCTTGGGCAAATCTCTGTAAGAGTGAATAATATTTGCATAATGGTCGCAGAAAAGTGTTTCAGAGGTGGGTCGTACACAAAGGCGTTCCTGAAGTTTTTCAGTGCCGCCGTGTGTAACCCAGGCAACCTCGGGAGCAAATCCCTCAACGTGGTCTTTTTCACGTTGCAACAAACTTTCAGGAATAAACATAGGCATATAAACATTTTCATGTCCTGTCGCTTTAAATCTTGAATCAAGTCCTTTTTGTATATTCTCCCAAATAGCATATCCATAAGGCTGAATAACCATACAGCCTTTAACACCGGAATAGTCAACAAGTTTTGCTTTCTTAACAATATCGGTATACCATTGGGCAAAATCCTCACTCATAGAGGTAATTTCTTCTACCAATTTCTTTTCGTCTTTTGCCAAAATTAACATTCCCTTCAAACATAGATAGTTTCTGATTCTTATATAAATTTACTCATTAACAGTATAAAGGAATTTCCCTTTTGTGTCAAGGGTAAAACAGAGATTTTAAAGGTTTCACCTAGGTTTTTTTACAGGTAATGCCAAAATGTTTTTTCTTATTCAATCCCTAACACCTTGTAACCTTTTTCCTCAACTGTTCTCAATAGTATCTCATCTGAAATTTCCCTATCAAATTCAACCACGGCTGTGCCTTCTTTGTGACTTACCTCAACAGATTTTGCACCCCCCAAGGATTCAAGTGCAGTCTTGACACTAGCCTCACAATGGGGACACATCATGCCCTCAATTTTTATGGTTTTTCTTAACATTTTCATCTTCCTTTCCTTCACTTTTTCCCTTTTGTTGTATACGTTCACGAAGTTGAGTCTTAAAGCATTTGACACCACACAAAAACTTGATAAACTCATTGCCGCTGCTCCAAACATTGGACTAAGCTGCCACCCGGTAAAATGAATAAACACTCCCGCCGCCAGCGGTATACCAATAACATTATAGATAAAGGCCCAGAACAAATTTTCATAAATATTTCGAAGTGTCCTCTTGCTGAGGCGGATTGCTGCTCCAATATCTTTCAAGCCACTTTTCATAAGGACAACATCTGCGGCATCAATTGCCACATCAGTGCCTGTCCCCACAGCAATTCCAATATCAGCGGCTGAAAGTGCCGGTGCATCGTTTATTCCGTCACCTACCATAGCGACTTTTCCACTTTTCTTAAGCCCTGATACAGCATCGCACTTGCCTTTGGGTAAAACCCCTGCAATAACTTTATCAATTCCAACCTGCTTGGCTACCGCCTTTGCAGTTTTTTCGTTATCTCCAGTTACCATAACAACTCTTATGCCCATATCTTTCAGTTCCGCAATGGCCTCCCGGCTGTCACACTTTATGGCATCTGCTACAGCAATTATTCCAAAAAATTTTCCGTCTTGGCAGAAAAACAACGGTGTGTTTCCGTTCTCTGAAATTCTTTCTGCATCTTCTATAAACTTTTGGGGAATCTGGGTTTTGTTTTTAACTAAATCGTAATTCCCTGCAAAGCAAGGTTTTTTATCTATTTCACCATATACTCCGCTTCCCGTTAAAACCTCAAATTTTTCTGTTTCAAAAGCATCTGCGGACAAAACTTCTCCTTTTTTCACTATGGCTTTTGCTATAGGATGCTCAGACTTTTTTTCCAATGACACTGCAAGGCAAATAAGTTCTCTTTCAGAAACATCATCTGCTGTTATTATTTCAGTAACCTCCGGCTCACCACGTGTCACTGTTCCCGTTTTATCCAAAGCAATAATTTGAGTTTTTCCCGTAACCTCAAGTGAGGTGGCGTTCTTAAATAAAATTCCGTTTTTCGCTCCAACTCCGCTCCCTACCATAATTGCCACAGGCGTAGCAAGTCCCAACGCACAAGGACAGCTTATAACAAGGACTGAAATTGCTCTGGCTAAGGCAAATCCCATTGTTTCTCCCAATAATAACCACGTCAAAAAGGTAACCACAGCGACCACTATCACCGAAGGAACGAAGATGCCGGAAATAATATCTGCTGTCTTTGAAACAGGAGCCTTTGAAGCCGCAGTTTCGCTTACAATTTCAATTATTTGCGACAAGGTATTGTCCTTTGCTTCCCGAAGAGTCTTACATTTTATAAATCCAAGTCGATTTATGGTCGCTCCTGTTACATTGTCTCCCTCTTTCTTATCCACAGGGATACTTTCCCCGGTAATGGCCGATTCATCTACCGCCGTCACACCCTCAACAACTACGCCGTCTGTGGGTATACTCTCACCCGGCAAAACCAAAAAAATATCCCCTGCCTTAAGTTCTTCAGCTAAAATAACTGTCTCTTTCCCATCTTTAATAATTCTTGCAGTTTTGGGTGCCAGATGCATCAAACTTTTCAGTGCATCTGCTGTTTTTCCTTTAGCCCGGGCCTCAAGGAGTTTCCCCAAAGTTATCAATGTTAAAATCATAGCAGCTGACTCAAAGTATAACTCATGAACAAAATGTGCAACCATAGTATAATTGCCTGAAAATAGCTCACCGCTCATGTCAAACAACACATATACACTATATCCAAAAGCCGCACCTGCACCAAGAGCAACAAGACTGTCCATATTAGGTGAGCCTTTGAAAAGCGACCTGAACCCGTTTATAAAAAACCGTTGGTTTATTACCATTACAGCAGAAGTTAAAAGTAGTTGGAGAATGCCTATTGACATAGTATTTTCCGCCAAAACCTCAGGCAAAGGAAATCCCCACATTACATATCCCATTGATATATACATAAGTGCAATCAAAAAAACCAAAGACGAAAAGAGACGAACTTTGAGTTGACGTATGCCTGAATCACCAGTATTTTCACCGGTTTTGGTTTTCTTAGATTTATCTCTATTTTCTGAAGAAGATATTCCATAACCTGCATTTTCAACGGCAGAAATAATACTTTCCTCATCAGCTGTACCTTCAACAAACATAGAATTAGTCAAAAGATTTACCTGACAACTCTCAATCCCTTCAAGTTTTGACACGGCCTTTTCAACACGCGAACTACAAGCTGCACAACTCATACCGGTTATATTATATTTTTTCACCATTTTTCACCACCTTTTATACTAAATAACCTCTTTTTTTACCCAAGCCTCCACAAAATCAGCAAATTTATTAACAAGGGGTTTTCTGTTCTCATTTTGAGGCAATGCAAGGCCGATTGTACGAAAAGCCTCAGGGTTAAGCGGTTTGGTCAGCACCCTATGGTTTCCGTTCTTGAGTACAAGCTGATGCGCAATACAAATGCCCAACTCGTTTTCTACCATTGACAGCATGGCATAATCATCAGCACTCTTATATTTTATGTTGGGTACAATTCCGTTTTTCTCAAGATATATCCGAGCATCACGGTCAGTATTGTCAACCAAACTAACTACCGATTCCCTTTCAAATTCACGAGCAGACACACACCTTTGTCCCGCTAACCTGTGATTTTGGGGAATAACCGCAAGAAGGCTGTCTCGCATCAGCATTCTGCAGGGACAATCCTCATCAAAAGGCATGGACACAAAACCAACATCCAGTTCCTTACTCCTGAGTTTTTCTTCAATTTCAAAGTATCCTCCATCAAAAATCTCAAACTCTGCCAATGGATTTTCTTCACCAAACTCCTTTATTATAATGGGTAGCCAGTTAACGGCTATACTCTTAAACGCACCTATCCTCAGGATATTCTCACCATCCATCTTAAGTCTGTCAGCCAAATCCTTTACGCTTCGGTTAGCCTCAACAACCTTTTTAATGGCATTGTACATCAAATGCCCCTCATTTGTCATTCTTACACCATTTTTATTCCTCACAAGAAGCTTAAGCCCAAGCTCATCCTCTAAAGAATTCAAAAGTTGAGTAATACCTGATTGACTGTTTCCAAATATTTTTGCAGTTTGGGAAACTGATTTGCACTCACAGGCACAAATAAAAACCTCATATTTTTTAATTTTCAAGTCCATCACTTCACTTTGTATAACTTTTTCTTATATAATAATTCATTTTTTACTGGAAGTCAAGATAAAATTTATAATTCTTCCTTATAATACTTGACTTTTATAAATTCTTCCCGTAAAATATAATGTGTATATATTTTATATATTAGAAAAACTTATGTTTGTACTCTTGAATTAGGTATAAACGGAAAGGTGGATTTTATGACAAACACAAATATTCAGCATCTTTGCGCAATGGTAATTTATATGTTAGCTGTCATTGCAATCGGCGTCTATTACAGCAAGAAAGCTAACAAGAACGCCAATTCCTATTTTTTAGGCGGGAGAAGTCTTGGCCCTTGGATAGCAGCATTCAGTGCAGAAGCTTCTGATATGTCAGGATGGCTTCTTATGGGGCTTCCGGGCCTTGCTTATTGGACAGGTCTTGCAGATGCAGGATGGACAGCAATAGGCTTGTTTGTAGGTACATATCTTAACTGGCTTATAGTTTCAAAAAGGCTTCATAACTACAGTGTAAAGCTTGATGCAATCACTATCCCCGGATTTTTCTCAAAACGTTTCCAAGAGAAAAACCACGTTATTCTGACTATTTCTTCCTTGTTTATCATCATTTTCTTCACCGTTTATGCAGGTCAATGCCTTGCATCCTGCGGAAAGCTTTTTGTTAACCTTTTTGGTCTTGAATATCACGAAATGATGATAATTGCAGCTGTGTTTGTTTTGCTTTATACCTTCCTTGGAGGGTTCTTGGCAGAAAGTGCATCAGATTTTATGCAGGCAGTTGTTATGATAGTAACTCTTGTTATTATCCTTATTCTTTCAGTGCTTAACGCAGGTGGTATTTCCCAGGTTATAGAAAATGCAAAGAGTTATGATGGCTTTCTGTCCTTATTCGCAAAAGCAACTCCCTCTGGAGAAGTGGCAAACCAATTCGGTGCAGCAGAACCTTATAAGCTGATATCCCTTCTTTCAAGCCTTGCCTGGGGTCTTGGATACTTTGGTATGCCACAGGTTCTTCTCAGATTTATGGGCATTAGAAGTGCAAAAGAGCTTACCCGTTCACGCCGTGTTGCTTGTATCTGGTTGTTTATTTCAATGTCAGCCGCTGTATTTATCGGTATAGTGGGCAGAAGTGTTGCCGGTCTTTCTTATCTTTCAAATGCTGACGCTGAAAACATCTTTATTGATACTTCAAAAGCATTCTTGCCTCCTATTCTTGCAGGATTTGCTTGTGCCGGTATCTTAGCGGCATCAATAAGTTCTTCTGACTCATATCTGTTGATTTCAACCTCTGCAATAGCAGAAAACGTATATCATGGTATTTTCAGAAAGTCTGCAAGTGACAGAGAAATTATGTGGGCTTCAAGAATAGTTATGACCATCATTACTATAATCGCTATGCTTATTGCATGGGATGCAAACAGTACAATTTTCAGCATTACCTCTTTCGCGTGGGCAGGTTTTGGCGCAACCTTCGGTCCTCTTATGCTGTTCTCCCTTTTCTGGAAGAGAACAACATGGTCCGGTGCTGTTGCAGGTATGCTTTCAGGCGGTATAATGGTATTTGTCTGGAAACTTTGTATTGCAAAACTTGGCGGTTTGTTCGCAGTATATGAACTACTTCCTGCTTTCATTATCTCATCAATCGTTATTGTGGTTGTTTCATTACTTACAAAGAAACCCTCCGATGACATTCTGAGCGGCTTCGACGAAGTCAAAACCTGTGCACAATAAGATATTAATTCTATCAGAAAAAGCCTATGCTTGTCGCATAGGCTTTTTTCTTATACTTGCTTAATATTAATTTTTACAGAGAAATTTTATTTCCCTTTCATAGCTTCATTCAATTTATTCTGTCGACGTAATTTAACCTCTTCCGATACAGGCTTTATTTCTCCCGCTAAAGTAAGTGCCTGACGAGTAAACAACGGGCCAAACAATTCATAAATCAAAACAGCAAATAATGTTATATTCCGAATGAGAACTCCCTGCTCACCAAGCTGCATAGCAGTAACACACATTCCAAGCGCAACACCCGCCTGAGGCAACAGTGTAATTCCAAGATATTTGCATATCTGCGGCGCACATTTTGTGGCCTTTGCACTTGTATATGTACCAAAATACTTTCCTAATGAACGGAAAATAATATAAACCGCACCTATCATAACAATCGCCATATCAGTAAACACACCAAGTTCAAGTTCAGCTCCGCTTATAACAAAAAACAAAGCGAAAAGCGGTGATGTCCATTTATCCGAAGCTTTCATAAGGTCCTCAGAAAGGGGACAGATATTGCAAAATATTGTGCCCAGCATCATACAAGTCAGCAATGTCGAAAAAGCAATATGTACAGGTCCAATGTGGAAATCAAGCTTTGCCAACGAAACTGTGAGAAAAACCAAAGCAATGGTCATATTTAAACGGTTTGTGTTTGAGTTAAACATTTTCTCAAGCTGAGTAAGCAACCAGCCCATAACAGCACCCAAAGTGAGTGAACAAGCAATCTCCACAAGAGGATTTATGATTATGGATACCATATCTACCGAACCGACAATCAGGCTTTTTGCTATTCCAAAGGATACAGCAAAAACAACAAGCCCTACAGCATCATCAAGAGCAACGATAGGAAGCAAAAGCTTTGTGAGTGGTCCTTCTGCCTTATATTGACGAACAACCATCAGTGTTGCAGCCGGAGCAGTCGCAGTAGCAATAGCACCCAAAGTTATGAGTTGCGGAACAGAAAGCTTATCAGGCATAAGGATATGAAATACAAAAAGCGCCAAATCCACAAGCAACGTTGCCACTAAAGCCTGAACAACGCCAATAACACTGGCTTGTTTACCGGTTTTTTTAAGGTCCTCAAGGCGGAACTCATTTCCGATTGAAAATGCTATAAAACCGAGAGCAATTTCTGATACAACAGAAAGTCTTGACACATCTTCATGTGAGCCAAACCCAATACTGTTCAAATTAAATGAGCCTAAGAAATAAGGGCCAATAAGCACTCCGGCAATAAGGTACGCCGTTACCGACGGGAGTTTTAAAGGTTTAAAAGCCCTGGTCATAAGAAGTCCTGCCAAAAGTGCTACAGACACTGATAATAAAATATTCAAATCAAACACTCTCCTTTTTCAAGTCCGTTGGTAATTATAGTCCAATACTGCCAAAAAGTCAATAGTTATTGCAAAAAAATAAGGCGCTGTATAAAACTCACAGCACCTTTATTTTTATTTCATTAACATTGAGCTGTTCACCATTGAAGCGGAATACAAAAACAATGCATCCTGATTTGGATTAAACTCAACAAATTCACCAATTAACATACTGGGAACGTATCTTAAATCCACGAGGGTAATTTTTGAATAAGCACCGGAGAAAAGCGGAGCTATGCTTGACCCGAAGGAGTCTCTGAAAAGCACAAGCTCTCTGTCAGTCTTTGCATTTTCACACTCAACAGTAATAATCGGTTGCATGCCGGAAAGAAAAACATCATATCCGTCCATTCCCTCAAATCTGTCAAGTGCATAAATTCTCTCGTCGGTGTCTATCTCAACGCCAAAATTTTCTTTGAGTACACCTGGGTCAACACCCGAAACCTTAGCATTTTCTGTATACTCGCTTGAAAGATAGTGAAGCTCATCAGGTTTCAAGCCGAGCGCCACCTGACCCCAATAAACACCGTAAAACGGGCTTAGGCTGTTTTTCTTATATTCGCTTTCCGAAAGTAAATATTCACCCATTCCCATTTCATCTGCAAGTTTTTTTGCTGTGGGGTAAATCTTGTCCTGAGACCAGTGAGTATCTGTTCTGTAATAATCCTCAAGATCAAGAGTATCAAAAATATCAATATACTGCGCCTTTGTTATTCCAGACTCGAGCATATCAAGCAATTTATCATACTCCAGTCTTGGATGAAGGTTGTTTTCAGGTGCAAAATAGGTCTTGTCGGGAATGATTGAGTAATACACATTCATATCCTTAAGATACATGCTACTTACTCTTTCCATAAGACCAATTCCGTATTTAACCTGATTTTCATCAAAAGGCTTATCATGCTTGAATATATTGTCTCCATCAACCCAAAGACCGTTTACATCCTTTTGTCCAAGAACTTTAAATCTTCCAAAGGAATTTAGTTTGCGAAGGGATTCACGGAACGGAAAATGGTCAAGGAGATAACTCTCAAGTTCCCCCGAAAACTCACGGGACAAAGCACTTTCCACTGTAAGCTCGGGAAACTTTGCAAGTTTTCTTCTTTCAGCCAAAGAAACCTCTTTGTCGGGAATAAGAAAAAATAAACCGCAAATTCCAAAAACCACTATGCTGAATAATGTTATTGTTAAAATATCTTTTATTTTTTTCATAATTAAAACCTAAAATATAAAAACGGATTAAACGAACCATTAATTATTAACGCCGTAGACGCTACCAGTATCGCAACAGCAAGAATAGGCTCAAGCAGAAAACCAATTCGCCCTGTATATTTTTGCCACAGCATTTTTGGAAGCGGAGTAGCTCCAAAAACAGCCACAACAAAAACTATTGCATAACTGCTTATATTATACAAAGTATCCCTGTTCCAAAGGGGAATATCAAGGCCTCCGAACATACCCTTGAAATCGTTAATCACACCAGTTAGTCCATTTGCATTGAACACAGCAAAGCTAAGAACAACCACAAACAGGGTATAAATATAACCAAATGCTTTCGGAACTTTTCCGAAGAAGCTTCCCAGCCAAAGCTTTTCTATAGCAAGGAATACTCCAAACATAGCACCCCAAAGAACAAAGTTCCACTGTGCACCATGCCAAAAACCCGTAAGAAGCCAGACGACAGCAATATTCCGAACCCATTTTAGCTTGGACACACGATTCCCTCCAAGAGGAATGTAAACATAATCTCTAAACCAACTGCCAAGGGTCATATGCCAACGTCTCCAAAACTCAGTTATAGAGTTTGAAATAAAGGGATAGTTAAAGTTCTCGGGAAATTTAAATCCAAACATTTTGCCCAAGCCGATTGCCATATCGCTGTACCCGGAAAAGTCAAAGTAAATCTGAAGAGCAAAAGCAATTACATTCATCCAATAAAACAGCACTGTTTTCTCATTGGATGCAGCAAAATTCGCACAGAATTCTCCAAGCAAGTTGGCAATCATTACCTTCTTGCCCATACCCACACAAAAACGCAAAACTCCGTCTGCCACATTTTCAATGCGGCATTCTCTGTTTTTAAGTTCCTTTTCAACATCTTTATACCTGACAATCGGTCCTGCAATAAGTTGTGGGAACAGGCACACATAGGTCATGAAAGTCGAAAGATTTGGCTGGACCTTGGCGTTCCCTCGATAAACGTCAATTGTATAGCTCATGGTCTGAAAGGTGAAAAAGCTTATTCCAATAGGCAAAGCTATGTTCATAAGTGGAATTTCCGTTGAAAACAGAGAATTTATATTGGTAATAAAGAAGTCTGTATACTTGAAAAATCCCAAAAGTGACAGATTTATCACTATCGAAGATACAAGTGCACCTTTGGCAATTTTTGTTCCCCGAAACTTTTCAATTATGAGACCATGTATCCAATCCACTATTGACGAAAACAACAGAAGTGACACATAAACGGGTTCACCAAAGCAATAAAATATTAAACTTATAATCAGCAAAAACACATTTCTCCAGGACTTTGGTATCAGAAAATACAAAGCCGCAAACGGGAGAAAAAAATACATAAATGTAATGCCTGAAAAAAGCATAATCTATCCTTTCATCTTATGCACAAATTTACCCCTTAAGAAAATTTGAGGTAATAGCATCTACGTTAGCTTCTGATGACATAACGAGAAGCACCAGATTTCCTTTTGTAACAACCTTAACCTTTTCAGCCTCAACACAAATCCATTTTCTTGGGTCAGCATTGTTTTTCATTTTTTCAGCAAACTCAGAAACAGAAACACCATTTGGCAAACGAACAAGAACAACAGAATGAGCAAAAGATGACATCATTGGCTCACTGACAAGTCCCTCTGCACCTTCTACATAATCGGTAAAAGTAAAAGCTGAAAAATTCTCCTCATCCAAAGGAAGTTCCATAAGCTTTGGCATTTCTCCAAGCCCAGATGTTGCCTGTTTCATAATTTCAGCTAAGCTGCGTGTATCCAAAGGCTCAGTTTCTGCAGGTTTCTGAGTTTCTGCTGGTTTTTGAGTTTCTGCAGGTTTTTGGGTTTCTGCAGGTTTTTTATTTGGCTGCTCAGCCGGTTTCTTGTCATCAACAGCAGTCTCATCTTTTTTGTCTGTTTCTTCCTTTTTGTCACTATTGACTGTATTAGAATCAGTCTTTTCAAACTCATTCGAATCTTCGTCCGGGGTTGAAACATCAGTTTCCGCCTCTTGCTCAATTACAGTATTTTCTGCGTTTTCTTCTGTTTCAGTCTTTTTCCCACATCCTGTCAAGGCAAATACAGATATAATTGCCAATAATAAAGCTATTTTTTTCATAATAAGTCTCCTTTTTTATCTTAATTATTAGTATTTCACTACTAATACCTTTTTACATACAAAAAGGTTGCATAAAATAAAAATTTTTTGCAACTTTTTGTCTTTTCTAATTATTCCACAATTTTCAGGGAACTATTATTTCCCCCCGGGAGATTTTTTGTCGTTGTCCAAGGATTTGGAAAATACATAAAACCTTTGATATAAAAACTCTGTGGAAAAATTAAGCACCATATTTAAAGCTGTAACAAGATATTCATTCCACTTTAGCGTTTCTGCAAGATAGTTGCCCAGTATCGTGGTAGCGGGAGTAAACACCGCATAATAAGCCAGAACCTTTATCATTGCCACAGGCACATTTGCCGCTGAATGAAAGGTGAACTTTCTGTTCAAAGTAAAGTTCCAGACAACACTCAAAAGAAGTGCTATCAAGTAACAAGGCCAATAGGTGAATTCCGTAAGCTCAGTCAGCAAGGTGAAGCTAACTATCTGAATAATCCCTGCACTTATTGAGAACAGAAAAAACTTTAAAAGCCGTATATATTCTTTCATATCACACACTCCGGATTTAATTTGCTTTTATTCTGTCAAAACATTCCAAAATCAAGGGGTCATCCACAGACTCAATCACATCAAAGTATGTCACAATTTCAGGGATAACAGCCTTTGACCTCGCCAGGTCTTTAACAAGAGCAACAAGTGCATCATAAAAACCATTTATGTTTAAAACTATAATCGGTGTATTAATTTGCTTCAGATACTTAAGGGTCAGAACCTGAAAAAATTCATCCATTGTCCCTATGCCACCCGGGGCAATAAAAAACAAATCTGCGTGTTTTTCCATAAGTGTCTTTCTTTCGCTCATGGTATCCACCATAACAGTATTGTCACAGTCGAAAATCGGTTCGAATTCCTTTATGAAATGGGGCGAAATTCCCATGACATATCCGCCATTTTCGCGGACTCCTCTCGCAACAGCACCCATACAGCCCGAAGCCCCCGCTCCATACACCAAAGAAAAGCCATTTTCTGTTATTATTTTACCCAGCTTTTCAATTTCCTTTATGTAAAGTTCATCTATTTTCTGTGATGCACCTCCATAAACACACGCATAATATCTCTTAGGCATATAACATCCCCCTTAGTTCGTTTTTCTGTATATTTTTTCCTTTATACATGAGACAGACGGTTTGGATACCAAGCTTTGGCAATTGTTCCTGTCAAGTCAGGACTAATCTTTTATTTTTTACATATCCTTTTTAAATGGTTTTCTAAAAATTGCACCAAATACCATAATAACTGCAAAAACAATTAAATAGAAAAGCACTGGGAATGAAAATGTACCGTTAGCTTTTGCAGCTAAGTACGGTGTAACACCATGTGCATACACTGCCGCAAAAACCATAAACAAACAAGCAGCACAAGCACTAATGGGCAGTATAAAACGCTTAAACACACTCATTTCCTTTTCTTTTTTCATCCAAGCAATGAAGATTGGGATATACATAGCATACACAGTTATAATGGGGAGCTCTGACGAGTCGAAATTAAATACACCAAACCAGCCACTTGTAAGATTAGCACCATAAAAATATAGTAACCAGGCTGCACAAACAAACAACCCCCAAACCGCAGAATTTGTTGTCATATTAGTTTCCTTATCAATCTGTCCAAACACTTTTGGCTTTGGTCCCTCTTCTCGTGCAGCAATCGCATACATACCACGAGTTGCACCAACCATCAGTCCATTTAATGTACCAAGACACGAAATAACAATACATATATTTAGTAAAGAGCCTCCAATACCGCCAAAAATATTAATAAACGCAGTAGGTGCGCCCTCTTGTATTAAAACCGCACTACTTGCTCCACCGGCAACGCCAACAAAATATAAAACATAGGCACTTACAACAATGACAGAGCCGATAACCAAAGCAATAGGCAGGTTTCTCTTTGGATTTTTTAGTTCAGCATTGATAGAAGTGGCAACAATCCATCCCTCATACGCAAACACAGTTGCTACAATCGCCGCAAACAGTCCACTGCTTGTTGATCCCCCAACTGCTTTAGTAACAACAGATGTAAAATTATTAGTCAAATTTCCGTTTGCAAATCCTACACATGTGCCAACAATCGCCATCAATGTAATAGGAATAAGTTTAATAACGGTTGCACTGACTTGGAATTTTCCTGCAAGTTTGGGAGAAAGTGCATTAATAACATAAGCTGAAACAAGGAAGAATCCGGAGAGCGCCAAAACCTCTGCTCCCACCATACTCCAGCCAAAAAGC
Organism: Clostridia bacterium; assembly: GCA_045591035.1. GTDB lineage: Bacteria > Bacillota > Clostridia > Monoglobales > Monoglobaceae > SIG440. The sequence goes on from JAZNSG010000027.1 coordinate 48,942, forward strand.
ACACCAAAATATCTTGCAGATACCCATGCAAGAACAGAAGTCATACCGGGGTAATAGAGATTTACCATAAACCAGGCTATGTAGTATGCATAACTTTTGCCACAGGTTGCCTCAGCGTAATCAACCAGGCCGCTGACTTTTTCATACTTTGTTGCCATACAGGCAAACTGTGAAGGGCAAATAATCATCAAAAGACCTGTAATTACCCATGCTGCAATACCAATGGGCATATTACCACCTGTTGCTGCCAGTACATTTTGTGCCTTAAAGAATACACCCGAGCCGATTACTGTGCCTACTACCAAACAAATAGCAGTAGCCAAACCATATTTTTGTTCAAGTTTTTCCATGTTTCTCCTCTGCTTTCTTTTTATATTCGTATTTTTGTCAACACTAATAATAAACTGTCTTTTAATGCACCAAAAGTGCAATTCTTTGCATTATGTATCAAGTCCGGACTAAAAAATTTTCCTAAATTTTTACTGTCCTTTATTTTGTATATACAAGCTCATAGTGCTCACCGTCGTTGAACACCGCTCCGTCAACGCCTGTCATCATGCCTTCACCATTTTTGTTGAAACCCCAGTAGCATTGATTTTTATCATAATCTGCCGTTATACCATTGACTTTTTTTACATAAAGTCCATATGCACCATTTTCGCCCTCAATCAGATTATGCTCAATCAAAGCCTCGCCAAGAGTTTCTTTATCGGAATGTATAGTGAATGTGACGGATTTATCCTCAGCCATAACTTCTACTAAAACAGTCTTTTCTCCATCGCCAAGTTCGATATCTTCCGTATAAACCGCCTCTGACCACACATCTGACTCAGGTAATGTCTTGCTGCAAGCAGAAAAACCCAAGCACAAAATAATAACTAAAATACAACATATTAAAGGTGTTACTCTTTCTTTTTTCATAATTCCTCCTTAGAATTCTACACATATTATGTGCGTATGTAATAAATGATTTGGTGCCAATGTTTTTTAGTAATTGCGAGACATAAAGTCCAAATGCTAAACTGTCTGAAACCTACAATCTTGATTTTACAGATAGAGCTTTTTGTCTATCGGCATATCATTATCAAGCAGCTCACCAAAAGAGTTGTTTTTATATATTCTTTCAATCACAGAATACATTTTTCTTGCACTACACATTTGCACTTTGGCCTCCCCTATATACCCATCCTCAATACAGCCATAATATCGAAATGGCTCTTCAAACTTCGGAAAATATACCGAAGCATCAGGAATTTCTTCATCAAACCAGTATAAAAACCGCTTTTCTTCCGTTCCGTCTTTGTGAATAATCTTTTTTTCTACCATATAATCCGTCAAACGACAGGGTGTTCCAAGAGACTCCTCAACATAGTGCAAATATGTGTTTTTATCATGTCCTACACCAATTAAAAGAACATACCCATCCGCAGCAAAAAGTTTGCCATAACACCCTAAGGGATTTGCAGGGGTGTCTGTAACTGCCTCAAAATTTATAAAATGCTCCACCTTTTCTTTATCTCCAAATACCGCCATAGAATGTGTGGGGTGCAGAGTTCGTGTAGCATCGGGATGCGCTGCCGCAAGTCTTGGCAAGACGCCAAGGCAGCTATATGCTGTCCTTCGGTCATACACATCACTTTCCCATGTATGTGTTGGTACGCACAAAAGTCCCCCATCTTGCGTAAAAAAATCAATCAACACAGATAAAAGAGTTTCGCCGCCGCCTTCTATTTCCCCCACAGATTTCAGCGAGGTATGCACAGTAACGATTTTACCCTTAATATGTTGAAATTTCTCAAGTTGTGTTATCAGTTGGCTTTTTGTTAATAAAATCTTTCCCATATATTAAACTTTCCTCTAATTCTGATACTAAAAACAGTTAAAAGCAAATCTGTATATCATAATTTTGCGTTATGATTTTGTCAAGTTAGGGACAAAATATAATATTACTTCTTTTGCTCATTAAAGCAAATGATAAATGCTCCCATAACAGAAATAGAAGCAACAACACCAACTTCTTCCGCCCCTGTAAACACACTCATTGTCAACAATCCAACAACCAACGTGATAAAGGCTGCTAAAATTCCTTTACCCATATAAGTTCACTCCTTTTCACAAATTTTCTAAAGGCTTCTCCTTGAGGAGAGGCTCCGCCGCAGGCGGTGGTGAGGTGTAGATTGCGAAAGCAATCGTTATTCATTTCCACCTCATCCGAGTTGCTTCGCAACCCACCTTCCCCTCAAGGGGAAGGCTTTTTTGTCCCTTGTATATCAAACTTTATAAAGACTGTATAATCTAGATGCCAAGATTATTTGGCAATGGTTCATATCAAGTTAAGTACATCAACAACCAAATAACATAGGAATTTCAATGCACTTTCCATCAGAAAGCATACCTTTAATCATCTTTTCAATTTTTCTTCCTTTATCAGGTTTTTTAACTGTACCTAAAATAAGTTTTACCGTTCTGTCACTATATCTCATCCGCATTTCCCATCGCGAACCATCACACACCATAACAGTATAATCTTTCTCCCACTCATTATTCAAATCCATCATGCTTATAAAATCAAAAAAATCATTAACACTGTCGCTGCAAACAAAACATTCTTTCTTACTGAGTAATTCACCTAAACCATTAAATTTTTCTAATTTAATCAATTTCTTACGTAAATATACTGTTATTCTTTCGTGCACTTTATCCAACGAACTACAAAGTCCACAATTGTGCCAATCAATAGAAAAAGATGTTATTTGTTTCATTATTTTTCCTTTCAAATTCTCCCTTGCCTAAAGGGGGATGTCAGTGTAGCAGGCTGGGGGATTTTTCTCCTAACTTTTGTACATCCTTTATACCATATATAAGCAAAAAAGTCAAATTTCTTAATTGCTATAAACAGCAAAAAACGGCAGGACATCCTGCCGTTTTCTCTTTTACAAGCAATATTTTAAATGTATGCTTTGATCACTGATTTTATTCCATTCGCCTCAATTTTCGCAAGTAGCTGTTTACAAGTCTCTACAAAGGTAGGCACTGTCCTCAAATCAACACCCCACCAATCCTTGCGGGCGCAAACTGCTTCTGCCAATTCAGCTAAGGAATCCTCTTTATGCTCATAATAAAATTCCAAAATTGTTCTGTCGTCACGGATAACATAAACTTCGCCGTCTCGATAATTGACAAGCCCCTCCGCTGTCAACTCCATCCCATGATAAAACACAAGATAGGCACAAAATCCTAACATCAACCCTTCCGGCACGACACCGAAACGTTCTTGATAATCAAGAACAGAAGGAAGAACTCTTGCTCTCCATTTAGCTGTTGTGTTCAGAGAAATCGCCAAAAGCTGATGATCGATAAACGGATTGGTCAACCGTTCAAAAATGACTCTTGCATATTCTTTTAGGTCTGCCTCTGTAAAGGGAAATTTCTCAGAATAAGGCAAGGTCGGAATAATTTCTTCATAAGCTACCTTTTGAGCAAAATCCATCATTGTGCTATCTTCCAAGGCGAAACGTGCAATATCGTATCCTGCCAGGTATTCTGCCAAAGAGATTGTGGATTGAACACCATTTAAGATTCTGACTTTTTCCTGTTTAAAGGGACGGCAATCAGGACAAACAATAACAGGAAGCCCTGCTTTCTTAAAGGGAAGCTCCTCTTCCAGCCATTCCGGACCTTCAATGTACCAAACTGCAAACACTTCCCCCGTATCCAGATTTGCGTCTGTATAGCCATTTTCTTTGTTAAGCGTTTCAACCTCGGCAAATGGATACCCTGTAACAATCCTGTCTACCATGGTTGAGCAAAACAAATTCTTTTCGTTAACCCACAGCTTAAATTCCGCAGGCAACTCCCACTGATCAATGTAGCAATTCACACAGCGTTTTAGTTCATCACCATTATGGTCAATCAACTCACAAGACAGAAACACAACACCCGGAGCCTCACTCTTCCCTAACGCCTGATAACGTTCATAGAGAACTTGTGTCACCTTGCCCGGAAAGCTTTCAGCTGGCTTATCAGAAAACAAACACGAATCATCGTAGACAATACCTGCCTCTGTTGTATTGCTGACAACAAACCGAATTCCCGGGTCTTTGGCATATTCCACCAGTTCGTCATATTCCTCGTAGGGATTTATAACTCGTTTAATACTGCTGACAATTCTTTTTTCCACCACTTCCTGCCCGTTTTGCAGGCCACGAAGATATACGGTATATAAACCGTCCTGATCGTTGATTTCCTTTTTACGACCAGTGGCAATAGGCTGAACAACCGCAATTTTCCCGTTAAATCCGGATCTTTCGTTAGCAATATCAAAAAAATAGTCTACAAACGCACGCAAAAAATTGCCCTCACCAAACTGCAGCACTTTGACAGGTGCATCTTCTTGCAGAAATCCTTGATATCCTTTTTCTTTTAAAAGTTCATATGATAATTTTTCCATATCAAAAGCCTTCTTTCCTTTCGCATTAAGACTTTGTCAGTATCATTTTTTCTTTTGCTTTTTCACAAACTGCCTGCATCGAAGCAGGGAAAAACTTTAATCTGTCAAAGTCTTTCGGCATTTCATTAATCGTTTTACGCAAGGTATTCCCAAAAACCATACGTAAGGATGTACCAAAATTAATTTTATTAGCACCAACACGGCTCATTTTCGTTACATCCTCGTCTTTCGCACCGGATGAACCATGAATTACCAGCGGAACCGAAACTTTTTCCTTGATTTGCTTCAGTAAATCAAAATCAATATTTGCCTCCTGCGTTCTCATGCGGTGAACAGTTCCAATTGCAACCGCCAAGGCATCCACGCCTGTTTCTCCGGCAAACTTCACCGCCTGCTCCGGATCTGTATATTCTGCTTTAGCTTGAATTTCCCCTCCAAAGTAAGCAACCGAGCCGATTTCCGCTTCCACAGAAACACCTGCCGCATGCGCCATTTCCACCACTTTTCGTGTGTTTAATGTGTTTTCTTCAATCGAAAGTTGAGAGCCATCATACATAACGGATGTATAACCTGCATTAATGGCTCTTTCGATATCATCAAACGAGCGACTGTGGTCCAAATGAACGCAAACCGGAACAGCGGATTTTTCTGCCATAGACACTAACATGTTTCCAATAATTTCGATGGGGATAAAGTCAACAGCATCTTTATTAGTCATCAAAATCACAGGTTGCTTCAGTTCTTCCGCTCCTCGAACCACCGAAATTGCATCTTCATATCCATACACATTAAATGCCGCAACCGTTCTTTGTTCTTTTAATATTTCCTGCAAAGTTACTAGCATAAAATCCCCTCTCTTACAGTTCGAAAATAACCTGCTCACCTGCTGCATGTCGTTTCTCAATAAAATTCAAAAGCTCCGTTTCATCAGCAAGTGCCGCTGAACAGTTTTCTGCAGCAACCGCAATGGATGCACTGGCCGTTCCTCGCTCGGCACATTCCGGAATGGATTTCCCCTTTAACAGAGCCGAAACAAACGCACTGGAATAGGCATCGCCGCCGCCCGTTGCTTTCAAAAGATTTACTTTAAAGGGCAGGACTTTATAGGATGTGCCGTCTGCACAGAAAACATAGGACCCTTCTCCGCCGTGTTTAATAATCAACACTTTTGCACCTTGGCTAAACCATCTCTCAGCCGTTTCCAAGTCTGTGCTTTTGTCTGCAACAATCGCGTCTGTTAAATCAAATTCTTCTCTTGATCCCATAATCAAATCTGCTTCACGTGCCGCCATTGTGTAATAGACTGAAATTTCATCCTTGTTTTTCCAAACTTGCGGTCTGTAATCAATATCAAAAATAATTTTTGTGTTATTTTTCTTTGCCAGCAAAATAGTTTTCAAAGCCGCCTCACGAGAGGGAGACGCAGAAAGTGCTGTGCCTGAAACAATGATACACTTAGCCGATGCAATATAGTCTTCATCCACGTCCGTCGTTGAAAGTTGTAAATCTGCCACATTTTCATCACGGTACATCATCAAATTTGTCTTGCCGTCAGGTAGAATTTCAGTAAAAGCAAGACCCAGCATAACACCCTTTTGACTACGGGTAACTCTTGATGTATCAATACCGTATTCATTTAAAAAATGCAATACATAATCGCCTAAACTATCATCAGAAACACAACTAATAAATCCAACCTTGCAACCCATTTTCGCAAGACCAACACCTGTGTTTGCTGCAGAACCGCCCACGATTTTAGTGAACTCTGTCCCTTCAATAAAAGACTTGCTAAAATCAATTGGGTTAATATCAAGAGCAATTCTGCCGACCATAACCACATCTAAAGGTCTTTTGTAATCAAAAGCAATCATAATTAATCTCCAATCTAAAAGATTTTTCTTTCTCTATCAGTCTCTCTCAACGGTACCTTCCCAAGTATCCATATCCTTATTCTTGGAAGCCTCATCATACCAATGCTTGGTTACGGTTTTAGCTCTTGTGTAAAAACGAATTCCGTCTTCACCTAACACATGCAAGTCACCAAAGAAGGAATTCTTGTTGCCGGAGAATGGATAGTAAGCAGAAGGAACAGGAATACCAACATTAATACCAACCATTCCGCCGTCTGTCAGCATTTCAAATTTACGTGCATAGTAGCCGCTCTGGGTAAAAATAACCGAACCATTTGCGAAGGGGTTCGCATTCATAATGGCGATACCCTCGTCGAAATCCTTAATGCGTTTGATCACAGTAACAGGACCAAAAACTTCTCTGTCACCAATAGTCATACCACATTTTACTTTATCCAAAATAGTAGGACCAACAAAGAAACCATTTTCATACCCGGGGACCTTCACATTGCGACCATCTAACACAACCTCCGCACCTTCATCAATACCCTTTTGAATCCAGTCACAAACAAACTGTTTATGTTCTGCGGAAACAACAGGACCTAACTTTGTTTCAGGATCATAAGCACATCCCACTTTCAAAGCCTGTGCTTTTTCTTTCAGCATCGCTACAAACTTATCAGCAATGCTTTCCTGCACAGCAATAACAGGCAAAGCCATGCAGCGCATACCTGCACAGCCGTAGGTGGAGTTAATAATAGCATTGGTTGTGCTTTCCAAGTTACAATCTTCCAGAACAAGCGCATGGTTTTTTGCCTCGCAAAGCGCCTGCACGCGTTTGCCGTTCGCTGCCGCTGTGGAATAAATATGTTTGCCGATTTCCGTAGAACCAACAAAAGTAATTGCTTTTACTCGTTCGTCCGTTAACAGAATTTCTGCTTCCTTGCGGCTGCAAGTTACCAAGTTAACGACACCCTTGGGGAAGCCGCCTTCTTCATAGAACAGTTCCATAATTCGCATAGCGGTCAAAGGTGTATTTGATGCCGCTTTTAGTACAACAGTATTACCCGTTACAATCGCAAGAGGCACCATCCAACCCCAAGGAATCATCGCAGGGAAATTAAAGGGGACAATTCCAGCCACAACACCTAAGGGCATTCTGTATGTAGTTGTATCAAAATCCGTAGTTACCTGCAAAGCACCTTTTCCCTGGATGGTCATTGGTGCAGCACAAGCCAATTCTGTGGGTTCAATTGCCTTTAACACATCACCTTTGGCTTCCACCAAATTTTTTCCTAACTCCTTAGCGCAAAGTTCCGCCAATTCATCTAAATGATCAACCAAAATATTACGCCATTTGAACATCATTTGTGTTCTTTTGCTGATGGATGTACGAGACCACTCGGGGAATGCTGCATGAGCTGCCGCAACAGCTTCCTCTACTTCCTCTGCAGTACAGCAAGGAACTTCCGCTATTACTTCACCCGTACTGGAATCTGTTACGGGCATCCATTTATTTGTTTTAGAATCTTTCCATTCTCCATTGACACAATATTGCTTTCTAATCATTGTTTTTCCTCCTATATAAAACTTATATTTTGTTATACTTATTATATCACCGCAATTTTCGATTGTCAATATTTTATTTTGTTTATCAAAATTAAATTTTATAATATAAAATTCTCTTTCTCTGCTTGACTCTTTTTGCCAAAAGTGATACAATGAATGCAAACTATGACTAATTTAAACAATAGGAGTTGAAACGCCCTATGGAAAACCCCAACAAAGAACGTCAGGTCAGTTTGTCTTCCGATAAACTCCTTGCCATTTTAGAATGCATCGCCGAAAATGGTGCCCCTATGCGTCTACAGGACATTGCCGAGCAAAGTTCCATCACGCAATCCTCTGTTTTGCGCTACCTGCGGACTTTGCAAAATGCAGGCTATGTATATCAGGATGAGTATACCCTGCGTTATGCACTCACTTGGAAGCTTTGTTCTCTAACAGAAAATCTTGATTCCTATTTAGGCTTACGAAACATTGCCTCTCCTTTCGTGAACCAATTGGCAAATTCTTTCAAAATGGGCGTTTGTCTTGTTGTAGGCAAGAAAAACCAGTCCCTTTACTTAGATTGCATTGACCACCCTCAGGCTCAATACACACCCCTCCAATATATCGGAAAACATGCCCCTTTGCATGCTACAGCCTCCGGTAAACTCCTGTTGTCCACATTCACGCCGCAACAACTGGATGGGTATATAAAAGAAACCGGATTAAAACAATATACCGATAAAACAATTATACAAAAAAAGGACTTGTCAAAAGAATTAGAAAACGTTGTTCTACAAGGCTATGCAATTGACGATGAAGAATGTGAACCTGGTCTCAAGTGTGTTTCATATCCCATATACTCATATACAGGGAAAATCTGTGCCGCCATCAGTATTTTCGGTAACGTGCACGAAATGCTGGATGAAAGTTTTATGAATCAATTACATTCTGCATTAAAGGAAACATCCAATTGTATTTCATTACGTCTCGGGTATAGCAAATAAAATATAAAAAACGGTAAGCATCAGTGAACAGAACCGTTAAAAACGGACAATAGTCAAAAAAGACCTCTTGTTGTAGAATAAAATACAACAGGAGGTCTTAAATTATTCCCGGAAAATATGAAAAAATACAAGAGTTAATCCCCGTAATTAATTAATAAAATATTATCATATTCTTTACGTTCTTGTGCTATAAACTTATTTATTACACTACCTCTTATTTTACAATTCTCGACAGTCTTTATAATATGATTTTGTCAAGTTAGGGACAAAAAAATTTATTTTTTATACAGCAACTTGTCTTGCTTCAATATACAAGTCTATATCGTTAATAATATAGTTTTCTCCGGTGGTATGCAATGCACCATAACATTCCATTATATATTTACAGACATTATATTTTTGAAACAACTGCATAACTTCTTTCCCTTTTAGATTTTTCGCTGACCTATATATCTCAATGCAATAGATTAAAAATCTTCCTTCTTGCTCATACAGAAACACCTCTGTTATTCATCATCTTTTGATATATTTTCAATCAGATCACTTAATCATTTAACTTCTTTATATTTTCCTGAAATAACCTCTCCGTCTAATTGGCAATACGTACATAATTGATTTGCGTGACTAAACTGCAAAACGAACTTACTTCGTATCATCGCACCAAAAGCATTTTGAGCATCTACATATGATACAATGGTAATGACATCATCTCTTCGACCGATTTGCCAAGAACCAGAATACCAATTAGGAAAATCTGCCGAAGACGGAGAGCGAAGACACTGCTTAATCAATTCTTCTGATTGATATAAGTACAATGATTTTTCATCATCAGAAAGATAATAACGAGAAATATTATCAAGAACTCCACCTTTAGATGAGTCAAATAAAGTAATATCTCCTGAACTAATATAATTAGTTGTGTAATTAGCACCATCATTCGTTAAAATCAGCGTACCGGATACAGTTTTTGAGGTATACTTAAAGGATTTCATGCCCTCAACACCTGCACCCTCAAATTCAGTAAATCCAGTCAATTCATTTATTCCTACAGACTCGAAATCTTTTTTCACTTGTTCTGCTTCTTCTTCTGAAACACCACATTTTTTTACAATTAATTTGATAACTTTATCATTTTGTTTAACCGTTTTTTCTTCTTTTTTATTTTCTAACTTTTCGCTGTTTTTATCATCGGTTTCTTCATAACCACAAATTTGACATTTTTCAACTTTTTCATCTTCATTTTCTATAACAATCTGCATAGTATGACCTTTCGCAGGAAAAACTTCCCTCTCTTTACGTCCACAATACCCACAAGTTCTCTCAGTCAAACCCTCTACTTCACATGTGGCTTCAGTAGAAGATACCAACACATATGCATGATTCTCCATATCTGCTACATATTCATCCGTATGTAAACTAAGAACAGCAGAGTTGATTAATATAGTAATAATAAAAAGTACAACAAAGAAAAGAGAGCTTGTCCAAAGTTTAAATTTGTTTAGTAATGGAAGTTTTTCTCTAATCTTGGTTTGAGATAAGAAAATATAAGGAGAAAGGAAAAAACAAAAAATAATTAAATTTGACAGTTTATTAATTACAAAATCTTTTGTTTCTAAATTAGGATATTTCCCCTCTGTCATAATCACAAGAAATAATAAGCACCAAACAATTAAATACACGATAGACATAACCTTTTTCCATATTTTGTTTGAACGAAAGCCAAATAATTTCATAATAAACGCTCCTTTAATAAAATTTTAAATATATAAATACAATATCAAGCTTCTTTCGACACAATTCGACTTTTGTCAAGTCAGGGTGAATTTTTTGTCCCTTGTATATCAAAGCTTATAAAGACTGTATATTCTGGATGCCTCACACCAAAGCCTCCCTTGCCATCGGCCCCCTTGCCTAAAGGGGGCTGTCAGCGCAGCTGACTGGGGGATTCCCGGAGGTGTTAGTCGCAGGCTGACGGAGGGATTCTTTAACAACATTATCTATGTACTGGCACACTCCCTCAAAGTTTCTGTTTACTTCGTTGTTAGGTATTCTTATAACAGTCAAATTTCTTTGTTCTATTTTTTCTGTCCTGATTTTATCTTTCAGCAAACCTTTTTCTTCATAATGCTGTGAACCGTCAAGTTCAATAATCAACCTTGCGCTATGGCAATAGAAATCAACTATATAATTATCAATCACCTTTTGCCTTAAAAATCTAATGGGATAACTTTTCAAGAAATCATACCAAAGATGTCGTTCTTCTTTTGTCATATTTTTACGCAGAATTTTTGCATTTGTTGTTAATTCTGTATTGTGTTTTCTTTCCATCTATCCCTCCACCGCTAAAGCGGTCCCCCTCCCTTTAGGCAAGGGAGGCTTTTTATTTCGACAATATTTGACAATCTTTGTATATTAACATCAAGTTAAAACCAAAAACAAGCTGACAACTTTGTTGTCGCGAATCGACTCTTCCATGAGTTCTCGCTTCGCTCCATGAATTGAATTCATTATAATTATTGTCGAGGAAACGGCGAAACGCCGTTTTTAGCGGAACGAGTTCCGCAACTTTTAAGCAAGGAGCTTGAAAGCCTCGTATAATTGCAATAATGTCGGTCTATGGAAACAGCGTTTTCATAGGTGTTTGCGATAGGTCTCAAACAAAAACGCATATGCATTTCACCGACTATTATTATAGCATACAAAAGTAAATTTTCAAGTAATTACTAATCAAAATATATGCCGAAATATGGCCCTGATAATTCCCCGGGGAAAACCATATAAGTAGGCGCACCATTTTTGTCGGGATAAGAATACTTCACCGTTTCTGCCCCTAATTCCGAGCCAATAAAATTAGCTGTTTCCTCAGGTTTTTCTGCAATTAATTCTTTTATAAAGACAGTTTCTTTTTCCTTATGCAAAAATGCAAATTCTGCTCTTCCCCCAGCATTCTGTATCTCATAAAATTCACCACTATACATAGTCTTGGCAAACAGCAACATTTCGGCATCCCATTTTATAAAATTTCTTTCACCAAAAAACAGATTACGCAGAGCTTCATATTCTTTTACAGTTATTTTTTTAAGACTCCGTTTTGACTTATTTGTTTTCTTCACGTAAAGCTCTTTTTTTGCAAGTAAAGGTACTTTTACAAAATCCATTTTTGCATAGAATTCAAAAAGGCTTTCGTTTTGTGGTACTAAAACAAGAAAAGCATACTTTTGACTGTCTTTTACGCTATCCATTAAAGATTTACATATCCCTTGCCCTCTATAATCAGGATGAGTAGCTACAGCATAAATATATCCTCCGTTTTTATTATCGTATTCCACAGGCAGAACAGAGAGCATTCCTTTTACAATTCCGTTATCCTCGTAAACAACAAAGTATTTCAGAAGAGTTTCGAGATATTTATCTATGTCATTTACACTATCGCCAAAAGCCTTGTTCCAAAGCCATATAATCTGGTTCCTATGGCGTATGTCGGCCGGTAAAATCATACATTTTGTTCCTTTACTTCGTATTTTTTTACAATTTCGACAGGTTTATATGAAAGCTTGGCTTTCCTCAATTTTTCATCACCTGCATCATCTTCCCTGTTCACGAACTCATACTCCATACAGTTATGGCGAACAAACTCCCTATTTATAATCTGATATGCACCGGTAATATGCGAAAAGGCTTTTTCGATGTGTACCAAAAAGGTTTTGTCATTAAGCCTGTCACCAAGAGAAAAGGCCACAACTTCTCCTCCGCATCTAATAAGACCGCCTGAAAGTTTCAATTCACTAATATGCGCAAGTGCACGTTTAACCACCTGAGTTTCATCCGAGAGTCCCTTTTTGCTTCCAGCATCAACCATTTGACACCACTTCTCATGCATTTTAACTACTTCTTCAACATTTTCAGTTGTTATTTCTTCGTAACTCCAATCGGGATTTTCAGCAATAAATCTATTAATATGATTTCTCTTTGCGCTGAGCTTTTTCCCCTTTAAAGTCGCAAGTTCTTCCCTCAAATACACATAATCTCCGTCATCTCGTACTTCTCTGAACACAAACCGTCCCGGAGCTATAGACTCTAAATATGCTTTATTTTTCTCACTTACGCTATAAAAACACACCTTTTCTTTCAGCAGTTTTTTTACAGCTGCATCTATATCTCCGGTTCCACAAGGAAAAAGATAGGACTTTTTATCTCCGCCGCTCCTTATAAGCAAAACATCATCTTCTATTTTAAATTCAATATTAAATACGTCCTGCCATAAAAACAGTGTAGTAAAATTATATTCAAGACTTGGACAATCGCATTTTGTCAATATTTCATCTATTGCCTTCTTGTCTTCTATTTTTGCTCTTTTAAATTGAGGTTTAATTTGTTCCTCCATAATTTCTCCTTTATATAATACTTAAGCCTATTTTATAGCGGATATATTTCTACTATTTTACCACAAGGCACTCTTCGATTCCATAATACTCAAAGCACTCAATTGCAGACTCACTCACTTCTTCACCACAGACCAAAACAGGCACCGCGGGGGGACAGTTTATGCTCAAATCCGCAAGAATTCGACCTTTTGCATCATTTACAGATACTTTTTCACTCTCGGAAAGCATAGCTCTTCTGATTGGCATAACCCTTTTAGGTTCTTCCAATTGGGGACTGACAGACTTCACTTTATCTTTTCGTGGGATGCTTGTGAGTGCTTTTTCAAGGAGTTTTAGTTCCTTTTTGCCGGTATTTGAAGAAAACATCATTACCACAAAATCCGGGTCAGCAAACTCACATATAATATTATCCTGTTCAAGGAGTTTCGCTAAATCCAATCCCATATATCCATAATCTTTCCCCAAAATGGTCATTTTCAAAGGCTCATCTCCAAAAAACGAATATCCGCATTCTTCAAGACGCATTTTCATTTCGCCGACCATTTTTGATACTTCCTCGACATCCTCTGAAAAACCTTTTTCAAGGTACTTGTTCACCTTGTCAAGAGACTGCAAAATCAAATACGACGGACTTGTTGACGCAAAATTCGACATAGCCCTCTCAACATAGTCAAACAAAAACTCCGGTGCATTTTTTGACAAATGGAGATATGCCCCACCCGTAAGCACCGGCAATGTTTTATGTGCCGAGTCGCAACAAATATCCACACCCAAATCCAAAGGATGCATGGATTTTTTAAGAAACTTTAAATATGCACCATGAGCATTGTCCACAACGAAAAGCACATTATATTTCTTGCATAAAGTCGCCAAGCCCTCTATATCAGCAATATTTCCCGGGTAATCAGGGCTTGTGACATAAAGTGCCGCAGGTGACTTTTCGGCAATCATTTTTTCTATAGTCCCCAAATCAGGCCTACACGAAAGAAGGCTGTTATCCTTTGAGAAAATCCATTCAACCTGAGCATCCATCATAGCCGCAGCTGAAACAAAGGTTTTGTGAGCATTACGAAAAGCCAATATCAAAGGCTTTTTCCCCATTTTTTGAGCATAAATACCAGAAAGAAAAACCATCGCCCTGATTGCCAATGATGAACCTTCAGTCGAGTATACCGTCTTTCCCGAACCAAAAAGGCGTGATGCATTTGCTTCACTTTCTTTTATAATTCCTTTAGCATTATACAAAACATCTGCGCCACAAATCTCGGTTATATCAAATGGCTCAGGCCCAAGCGTCTGTTTTCCCTTATGCCCGGGCATATGAAACCGACAAGCTTTTTTTTCATTATATTCTTTAACAAAATCAAAGATGGGTGTATTCATAATCAATCAACCAATTTCCTGGATACTTCCAAAAATATCGCACATTCCATTCTCTTTCTGAAAAGCTCACAGCCCTGGCTGTAAACTCCTTTTATGCTGCCCGTAGCATGATAAGCATTCGCAGCACAACCACCTGAGCAATAAAGCTTTGCCCAACAATCCCTGCATTCAGGTCTGGAATATACGTTGCATGACTTAAAATCACATTGAGTCTCAGTATTTGTCACGCCTTCCCATATATCCCCAAGTCTGAACTTTTCGTCACCAACAAACTGATGACAAGGATAAAGGTCGCCCCAAGGGGTGACTGCCATATATTCAGTTCCCGAGCCGCACCCTGAAATCTTTTTATAGATACACGGTCCACCCGTCAAATCAATCATATAGTGATAGAAGGTGAATGGTTTGCCCGATTTTTCCCGAAACAGCATAAGCTCCGCAAGTTCCTCGTATTGCTTTAAAACAATCTCAACGTCCGATTCTGTAAGTGCCGACTTGTCATTGGGTGCACAAACAACAGGCTCCATACTCAGTTCACTGAATCCCAAATCAAGCATGGTTTTTATATCATTCAGAAAATCAGGGTTTTCGTGGGTGAAGGTACCACGCATATAGTAGTCCTTCCCGCCACGGGCATTAACCAATTTTTGAAATTTGGGTACAATAGTCTCCCAGCTTCCTTTGCCTGAATAGTCTACTCTGTATTTGTCATGAATTTCTTTTCTTCCGTCAAGGCTTAAAACTACGTTGCTCATTTCCTTGTTTGCAAACTCAATTACATCATCATCAATAAGCACACCGTTTGTAGTAAGAGTAAAGCGAAAATTCTTTCCGGTTTCTTTTTCTCTTTCTCTGGCATAGGCTACCAAACCCTTAACCACATCAAAATTCATAAGTGGCTCACCGCCAAAAAAATCGACCTCAAGGTTGTGACGTGTTCCCGAATTTTCTATAAGAAAATCAAGTGCTCGTTTTCCCGTTTCAAGGCTCATAACCCCTCTGTCGCCCGAGTATTTTCCCTGACTTGCAAAGCAGTATGCACAGTTAAGGTTGCAGGTATGGGCAACGTGAAGGCAAAGTGCTTTTATAACATTTGATGTTTTTTCCTTAAGCTCCCCTGCCATGGGTTCAAAGGTATCCTCTGAAAACAGCTTTCCCGCCATTTTGAGTTCTTCAATCTGTTCATAACATTCCCTGACTTCGGGCTCGGTCACCTCGGGATTGTTTTCGTAACTTTTGAGTATTTTTTCAATTATGTCGTCCTTTTTCATATCCTCAAACAGACCTATTATGTCATACGCCACGTCGTCGAGAACATGCACAGAACCTGAATATGCATCCACAGCAATATTCAAACCACCCTGTTTGTATCTGTGTACCAAAGCAAAATCCCCCATATCACAAAGAAAGCCGCCTTTCGGCGGCATTCTCAAAATTATTTATTGTTATCATTCTCGCACTTCTGGTTTGCAATACCGCAACTAGTTTTGCAGGCAGACTGACAAGATGTCTGGCATTCGCCGCAACCGCCTTTAACTGCACTCTTGCACAAATCACGAGTTTCAAGTGTTTTTATGTGTTTCATTTTAATTATCCTCCAATTTCTGAATCGTCTGTTATTTGAAAATATTATAGCACACAAATTTCCAAAAGTCAAGTGCTTTTAACTTCTGTGAATTTATGTCAGGCTTTTGTTTTGATTAAAATTATAACATGATAATTAGGTCGACAAACCTTGTTTTTTTTCATGCTCTATGTTATAATGAAACCATATCAAAAGAAAGGCAGTAGATTTTATGGAAAACTCCGTTAAAGTTCTTCATACCGCTGATTTTCATCTTGGGGCATCCCGGGTAGGCGTCAGAAATGGAAAAAGCGAAATTGAAAACACTCTTCAAAAACTCATAAGTGTTTGCAAAGACAAAGCTGTGGATTTTCTTCTTATAGCCGGAGACCTTTTTGACTCTCCCTTTGTAGACGACCCCTATGCTAAAAAAATTGCTGCTCTTTTCGCCCGGATTCCAAACACGACCATCGCTATCGCAACGGGAAACCACGACCCCTTTTGTGCGGGTTCGGTATATGCAAAAAATGAATTCCCCGAGAATGTAGTGGTTTTTGGCGGGGAACTAAAATACATTGATTTCCCCGAAAAAGGGGTAAGGCTGTGGGGAGCAGGTTTCTCAGAGCGTTACACATACTCCCCTTTGTTGACTAATGACAAACACGACGATAAAGATTTCATTCAGCTTTGTGTTCTTCACGGAGAGCTGACATCGGAAGGCTCTGAATGTGTCTATAACCCAATTTATCAATCTCAGATTGAAAATTGTGGTTTTGATTACCTTGCCCTCGGGCATATTCACAAACGAACCGAAATTAAAAAACTGGGGAACACCCACTTTTCATATTGTGGTTGCCCTGACGGAAAGGGCTTTGACGAAATTGGCAGTCTCGGTGTCTATATTGGTACGATTTCAAAAGAGAATTGCAACATGGAATATTACGAAACATCATCCCGGAAATATATTATTGACAATATTGATATTTCAGAAATTGAAAACACTTTTGAACTGGCTGATAGAATAAAAAATCATATTGAAACTGTTTATGGAGATGCATCAGGAGACAATCTTTACCGCATAATTCTTCAGGGCAGCATTTCCCCCTCTTTTTCTGTGAACTTAAAGCAATTAGAAGACATACTGTCTGAAGCTGCAAACTATATACGGATAATGGACAAAACCGAACCGGATATTTCCGATACAGAAAAAATAGCAACAGAAACATCACTTCGCGGTATATTTGCTAAAAAGATGCTTGAAAAAATTAAAAACACAGCTGAGTCCGAGCAACAAACTTACAAAAATGCACTCAAGTTCGGTCTCCAAGCATTTTCGAAAGGGGTGAAGCTTAATGATAATTAAAAAAGCTGACCTTGAAGGTTTTGGCAAATTCTCGGGCAAAAGCCTTGAGTTTAAGCCGGGATTCAATCTCATAAAAGGGAACAACGAAGACGGAAAAACCACATTTATGTCTTTTATTAAGATGCTTTTTTACAGCAGCTCCAGCAAAACCGAAGGTGGCTCGTCCGCTGACCTTTCAAAGTCTATGCGAAAAAAATATCGTCCCTGGAACGGCACACCTATGGGTGGGTCCTTGGAATTTGAGCAAGGCAAGACCCTTTGGCGTATTCAAAAGCAGTTTTTAAAATCGGCATCCAGTGACAAAACAAAAATATATTCAATAACTCATGGCGAAGAAAAATCCATTGAAAATCCAAATGAAGCGGGAGAATATTTTTTCGATATGGACCTGGGCGAGTTTGAGCGTAGCGTTTTTATCGGTCAATCAGGTGGCTTTTCCTCTGAAGCTTCAGCGGACAGCCTTGCTATGAGAATAGCAAATCTCTCTGTTTCGGGTGATGAGAATGTTTCCCACGAAATGATAACAAAAAGGCTGAATGACGCTATTGAAGAACTTGTTTCAAAGCGTGAAACCAAGGGATTGTTGATTGAAGCCAGAGACGAGCTTTCGTCCTTGAACTTAAAGCTTCAACAACTAAAGCATCAGGAAGATGCCCAAAGAGAGCTTTTTGAAAAAATCAAAGAAACTGAAAAAGAGATTTCACATATCGAAACGAAGCTCAAAGCCATTGAAAACTCAAAAAACCGCGAATATGCACAAAAAGAGCTTACAGCTTACTATAACCTGAGCAACAAGATTAACCGTCTTTCAACTATTGACGGACAGTTTCTCAAATACAGTCTCCCCATACCGGAGCTGAAAAGTCTGGTGACTCAATGTGACGAGCTTGAAGAGAAAATTTCCCGTTGTCTTGAAGAAATTGAACGACTGTCCCTGCTTCAGCAAAATGCACCACTGACTCAAAGTGAATATGATTCCCTTGCAAAAGTGAATGAAGAAATATCCGCTTTGAAAGAAGATATCACCAAGCTTGACGATGTAATTTCCGAGTTGAATAATGAATTTGTTAAAAAAATGCAAAATGTAGAAAAATCTGCAAAACGGCTTCCTAAGATGCTACTCGGTTTATCTTTTGTTATTGCTCTTGGGTTTGCTGCATTGGGGCTTTCTTTGAGTCTTCCTGCACTTTATTTACCTGCCGGTGGATTGCTTGTTTTGGGTTTAATACTCTTTGCAATGTTAAGCAAAAATACAGAACACAAATCAAGTTCCAACCCATCCGTTAGGTTAGCAAAGCAAAACCTTGAAGATGCAATTAAAGAGCTTTCTGGATATGAAGATAATATGGAAGATATGAGTTTTGACGAAATACGTTCAAGAATCCACTCAAAGCTCTCAGAAAAACAAGAAACTATATGTTTGGCGTTAGAAAAATTTGGTTGTGCTGATATGATAGAGCTATGCGAACTTACTAATGCAGCAAAAACCGATTCATTGACAGAGACAACAAATAAACTTGGACAGCTCCGTGAAGAATTTGTTTCTGTTATATCAAAAATATCGCCAAAGGCCACATACCCCGCTGCTAAGGGTCTGTATCTTGAGATTACGGACAGCTTTAAAACAAGAAAAGAGACCATGAGCAGCATTGAAACGATTTGTGCCACAGCGGGAATAACTGACACCTCATCAGAGTTTATCTCAAAACGAATCCTTGAACTTGCAGAAATTGTTGACGCCCCCGAAGATGTTTCCTCTAAGGATTATGACCGGACAGACCTTGAAAGCAAACTCTCGGAACTTCGTAAAACTCTGAGTGAATACCAAAGACAAATTCTGCCTTCCCAATTCAGTGAGACCGAAATAGTTTCAAAAATTTCCGAGGCAGAGGATTTGACAGCTGCACTTGAAAGCAGACATGGTGAACTGAAAATTGCTGTCGAATTTATGGAAGACGCCATAAATGATGCAAATCGTGGTATAGGTTCACATCTCAGCGAAAAAACAAGCGAGTATCTCAATATGATGACCAACGGAAAGTACAGCAATGTGTCCGTTTCTCGTGATTTTAATGTAGAAACAAAATCCGGTGATGGCGAACCTTATCGGGAATGGAAGTTTATGAGCAGCGGCGCAATTGACCGGATATACCTTGCTCTTCGCCTTGCCGCAACAGACATTATCGCAAAGGACAACGAACCTCTTCCTTTGTTTTTGGATGATATTTTAGCTCAGTATGATGAAGAAAACTGCAAAGTCACATTGCTTTTCCTGAAAAAATATCTTGAAGACAGTGGTTCTGTCTCACAAATTCTGTTTTTTACTTGTCACGAACACATATCAAAACTTGTATTTGAATGTTTTGACAATATAAACCAAATTACACTATGAAAGAAGAAAAAACCATGGCAATGACAATAACCTATGAGCTTGATGGCTCACTTTACGTAAACGTAACAAACCGATGCTGCAATGACTGTATTTTTTGTCTCAGGAATAATCACGACAGCGTAAACGGAGAAGATATTCTGTGGCTTGACCATGAACCCTCCGTTGAAGAAATAAAAGAAGATTTCAAAAAAAGAGATATGTCAAAGTACAAGCAGGTAGTCTTCTGTGGTTACGGTGAACCTCTGATGAGGTTTGATACATGCACAACCATAGCAAAATGGATAAGAGAAGCCTATCCCTTTGTCAAAATCAGAATTAACACCAACGGACTTGCAAATATGATTGAAAAGCGTGATGTGACTCCGGAATTTAAAGGAATTGTGGATTCAATTTCCATCAGTCTCAATGCCGCAACCCCGGAAAGATATGACGAGCTTTGTAAAAGTTGTTTTGGCTTAGATGCCTATGAAGGGCTATTGGACTTTGCCCAAAAAGCAAAAGCTTTCGTCCCGGAAGTCACTCTTTCTGTGGTAGACCACGACATAAGTGCCAAAGAAATCGAAAGCTGCCGACAGATCGTGGAAAGTCGGGGTCTAGGGTTCAGAGTTCGTGCATATATTGAATAAAACCTTAAATACAATAATCTGTCATAAAAAAGACAACCTCTGTATAAGATGAAATATAAACTCTTATACGGAGGTTGTCTTATGTCCTTTGATGCTCTTTCAATCTCAGCTTACATTATAGGACTTGTTCTGGTTTATATCTTCTGCAGAATTTTTATCAGACCTATTCGGTATCTGTTTAAAATTCTTGCAAAAAGTGTATTTGGCGGACTTGTCCTTTCTGCAATTAACTTTGTGGGAGGATTTGCCGGAATAATGGTCTCGGTTAACCCGTTTACAGCGTTTGTTTCCGGAGTTTTAGGTCTCCCCGGCATAGTCCTTGTCGTGTTGCTTCAGTACATCATTTAAAAAAACGGGGCGCTGCCCCGTTTTTTATTTGCTTTTCAAATATTCATCTATTGCTTTTGCCGCATTCTTTCCGGCACCCATAGCAAGTATTACAGTCGCCGCACCGGTAACAGCATCGCCACCTGCATAAACACCCTCTCTTGAAGTAAGGCCGCTTTCGTCCTTGGTGATAATGCATCCTCGTCTGTCAGTTTCAAGGCCCTCGGTTGTGCTTCTGATAAGTGGGTTGGGAGAAGTTCCGATTGACATAATTACTACATCAGTATCAAGAACAAACTCAGAGCCTTTAACCTCAACAGGTCTGCGTCTGCCCGACTCATCAGGCTCACCAAGTTCCATTTTTACGCACTTTATTCCCTTCACAAAACTATTCTCGTCACCAACAATTTCAACGGGATTGTTAAGGGTGAGAAACTTTATGCCCTCTTCTTCTGCGTGTTCAACTTCTTCGCGACGTGCCGGCATTTCTTCCATAGAGCGGCGGTATACAATGTATGTATCATCCGCACCCAAACGCTTAGCACATCTTGCCGCATCCATAGCGACGTTTCCTCCGCCTACAACCACAACGGATTTTGCTTTCATGATAGGCGTTGCTGAGTTATCCTTATAGGCTTTCATAAGGTTTGCTCTTGTCAAAAACTCATTGGCTGAGTAAACACCGTTAAGATTTTCGCCCGGTATATTCATAAACCTTGGAAGCCCCGCTCCCGAGCCAATAAATACTGCTTCAAAACCATCTTCAAACAGTTCATCTATTGTCAGAGTTTTTCCTATTACCGCGTTAGTTACAATCTCAACACCGATAGCCTTTAAGTTTTCAATTTCCTTTTTTACAATGTCTTTTGGGAGCCTGAACTCAGGTATTCCGTAAACCAAAACTCCACCGGCAACATGCAAAGCTTCAAAAACCGTTACGCTGTAGCCAAGCTTTGCCAAATCACCGGCACAGGTAAGACCTGACGGTCCCGAACCTATTACTGCAACTCTTTTTCCGCTTTTTACAATTTTTTCTGCGCTTTTTTTCTTTGCGGTTGCCATATGATAATCCGCCACAAAACGTTCAAGTCTGCCAATTGCAACCGGTTCACCTTTTATGCCTCTGACACACTTTCCCTCACACTGGTTTTCCTGAGGACAAACTCTGCCACAGACTGCAGGTAATGAACTTGACTTGTATATAATATCATAAGCTCCTTCAAAGTCACCCTGAGCAACCTTTGCGATAAATTCAGGTATATCAATTTGAACAGGGCAACCCGAAACACAAGGCTTGTTTTTACAGCTAAGGCAACGCTGAGCTTCGTCAATTGCCTGTTCTTCGGTATAACCAAGTGCAACCTCATTGAAATTTTTATTTCGTACATTTGCATCCTGAACGGGCATAACATTCTTTTTAGTTGACATATTAGGCATTTTCAGATTCCTCCTTAAACAAGTTGCAGGCAGCCTCATAATTATGTCTCTCGGCTTCACGGTAAATAGATGCGCGTCTTATAGTTTCATCAAAATCAACCAGATGTCCGTCGAAATCCGGTCCGTCTACACAAGCAAACTTCATCTCACCGCCAACAGTCAGTCGACATCCGCCACACATACCGGTACCATCAATCATAATAGGGTTCATGCTTACAGTGGTCTTTATACCCAACTCTTTAGTGAGCATCGACACAAACTTCATCATTACAAGTGGCCCTATGGCAATGACCTCGTCATACTTTTCGCCACTCTCAACCATTTTTTTCAGGGCATCAGTAACCAATCCCTTTTCTCCATAAGAGCCATCATCAGTCATAATAACAAGCTTGTCGGAAACAGAACTAAATTCTTTTTCCAATATAACAAGGTCTTTATTTCTGAATCCCACAATGGAATGTACCTCTGCACCATTTTCTTTAAGCGCCTTTGCGGTAGGGAAGGCAATTGCACAACCAACACCACCACCAATAACAGCAACTTTTTTCAATCCTTCCACCTTAGAGGGCTTTCCTAAAGGACCCACAAAATCGTGTATGTATTCGCCCTGCTTCAAATGGTTCAGTTTTTCTGTTGTTGCGCCAACAACCTGAAAAATTATTGTGATAGTTCCGTCTTCTCTGTTATAGTCAGCAATAGTGAGAGGGATTCTCTCACCTTCTTCATCAACCCGAAGTATAATAAACTGCCCTGCCTTTGCCTTTTTTGCTATCAGCGGAGCATCAACCTCCATTAATGTAACAGTAGGATTAAGCGATTCCTTTTTTCTTATGTAAAACATATTAAATCCTCCCTAATATTCAGCAGTTACTCGAATATCATCACTCAAAAATGGGCATCCAAACCCATATTAAAATTTATTTTACCACATAATTCCCGGATAGTCAACGAAAAGATTATTGATATTTTCTTGTCAAACGACTGATATCAACATTTTATTTCTTTTTTACTACACAAATTTTAAAACCTGAAATTCACCTTGCCATCTTCAAGTACAAGGCAGGCAGAAAATTCCTTCCCGGTCTTTCTCGATACGAATTTAGTTATCAGGGGAGTTTCCCCTTTTTCAAGAAGCAACCTGGCATTTTCAAAAGAAATCACTCTGCCGCATATCACGTTCCCAAATGAAAACTTGCAGCCATCTTTATAACCGCTGCAGCCATAGCCAAAACGGGTACGCTTTACTTCATTCCCGCAAAGGGGACACTTTCCCACAAAGTCTCCCGCAAACCCGTCAAAATTCGGGTCTTTTTCGTTTACGTTCTCAAAAACTGATGCAATTTCACCTTTCACCAGTTCAACAGCATCATCCACAGAGTTTTCTCCTCTGAAAACCTTTTTCAGTGCTACACCCATCTGGGATGTTTTGAACTTGTCCATGCTGATACTCATTCGGCTAAGCGACTCAACAAGATGTTCACCCGCTGGAAGTATGGAATATGTATCCTTTTTGAGAAGTATGTACTCGCTTTTCCGAGCGTTATCAATAATACCCGTTCGAGTCGCCTCTGTTCCAAGTTCAAGGCCCTCAAACATAGCTTTGTATTCTTCTTCCTCAGTTTCCTTTTCCCCAAGTTGCTGTTTCTCATCCTTGAAAGGATTTTTAAGATAATTATTCAAGGTCTCAATGGTATAGTGCTTTGGCGGACTGGTCTCTTTTTCAACAGGGTGAAAATCTATGTTTACCTCATCACCCTTTTCAAGAGTGGGCAGAATTTTGTCCTTTTTCGTATAAGAATCAAAGGCTGTCCAACCCGGCTTAGCTATAACCGTCCCCTTAAGTGAAAATTCCTCAAATTCACCAACCGAGACCGTTATTTCGGTTTTTTCGACTATACATTCCTCAGCACAAAACACAGCGACAAACCGCCGCATTATGCTGCTGTATACTTTCATTTCATTTTCGCTCAACCGATTTTTATCAGGTATTTTGTATGTAGGCGTAAGAGCGGAATGGGACTCGATTTTTGAATCGTCAAAAATCCGCTTTTCATCCTTGAATTCCACAGGATATCCAAGTTCCTTCACCGACTGCAGTATGGTTTTTATTTTACCTTTTTCAGCAGTGGCAAGATACTCAGAATTTGTTCTCGGATATGTGACATAGCCTTTTTCATAAAGTCCCTGAAGTATTTCAAGGCTCTCTGCCATAGACATTTTAAAACGTTTACCAAGATAGTTCTGGAGCTTTGTCAAAGAATAAAGCTTTCCCGGACTCAGCTTGTCCTTCTTTTTCTTTTTTGCCGTAACTATTGCTTTTTCATTATTGTATTTATTGCAATGCTCTTTTGCCTTGTTAAGCTCTTCCTTTGAAAATTTTTGTTTGCTTGTAAGTTCAATCGTTTCGCCGCCAGTCTGGGCACTGCTGACAACAGCATAATAAACATCCGGAACAAAATTTCGGATTGCCATATCCCGGTCATAAATTGCTTTAACAATGGGAACTATAACACGTCCCACACGAAGAAGCGTTCCCGACCTGAGCGTTGCATACCTGGTCAGATTTACGCCATAAAGCCAGTCTATGTAGGTTCGGGCATATCCCTCATTTGCCAGGTTGTCATATTCTGACTCGTCTTTGAGCGTTTCCAGAGCTTCCCTTACTGTTTGGGGAGTCTGGTCCGGAAGCCAGATTCTCTTCAGTTTCTTTTCTCCCAAAAGAGCCTTTTCAATACAGGTTCTGACAATTATTTCCCCCTCGCGGTCAGCATCCCCTGCATTCACAATTGTGTCTACATCCTCACGGTTACAAAGAGCCTTTATAATGGAAAACTGCTTTTCAGCACCCTTATCTGTCTTGTGATTTGCATCTTTCTTGATTTCAAATTCAAACCGTTTCGGAAAACAAGGCAAATTACTCATTGTCCAGCGTGGTTTTTCTTCTGATTTGACGTCAGAATAGGCCTCAACATCTGCCAAAGAAAACAAATGACCAAAGGCCCAGGTTATAATGAAACCTCCGCCCTCAAAGTATCCGTCATATTTTGTCATTTTCCCTATTCCTGCCATAATATTTCTGGCAAGACTTGGTTTTTCAGCAATTATAAGTACCATCAAAAAAAACTCCTTGACCCCAACACGCAAAACAGCTTGTGCAAAACAATATAAGGCTGCAAAATCTTACAGCCTTATATATTTATTCAACTAGTCCTCAAAATCAAAAAGGTCAGCATTTCTCTCCTTGAAAAGCTCATAAGCCTTGTCAAGAACTTCAAGGTCTTCCTCGGGAACAAGAACGCTTTCTCCATCCTCTTCGCCGTCTATTTTAAGAATAATTACCTCATCAACCTCGTCATCCTCTTCTTCTTTGTAGGGAATGCAGATAACATAATCTGCTCCGTTTACCTGAACGGTGTCAAGGTGTTCAAAGGTCTGCTTGTTGCCCTCGTCATCAAAAAGGTCAACCAAAAAATTATCCTCATTTTCCATGTTTTCCATATTATCAAATTTTTCTGTCATTTCAATTCTCCTTTACATTTTATTTATTTAAATTTTATTACTGTCCAAATAAGCCTGAAGAATGAACGCCGCCGCAATCTTGTCGACAGAATCTTTTCGTTTCTGTCCACGCACATTGGTTTCATTCATAAGGTTGTGAGCCGAAACAGTAGTAAGCCTTTCGTCCCACATAATCACTTCAATATCAATCATTTCACGAAGCAGTTTCGCAAAAGCTTTTGTTTTCTTTCCCCTGTCGCCAATACTTCCATTCATATTTTTCGGAAGACCCAAAACAATCTTTTCAATTTCCAGTTCCTCAACAAGCTTCACCGTATGCTCAGCAACCTTAACCATGTTCTTTTCAGAAAAAGTCTCATAAGTCTTAGCAGCAAAACCTAAAGCGTCCGATACGGCATACCCCGTTCTGCTATCGCCAAAATCTACTCCCAAAACCATACCGCATCACCCCACTTTCACAGCAAAAGCTCAATATTTCTTTTTCCCTGACATAATATACATTTTATCAGCTTCCGGTTCAATTTCGCTTTTGACTACCTCGTCCCAACAAGCAGGGTCAACCTCTTCAAGTGAAATTGAAATAGCTTCCGCAGGGCAACCCCAAAACTCAAGAAAGGTGTCATTTATTCTTTCAACAACCTTTTTCTTTGTTTCTTCATCCTTGGGGTAACACTTAATTTTTATATAAGGCATAAAATCACCGTCTCTCTCTGTTTTATCCGAATACTCATATTGTTGGTTTTACATGTGGAAAATCTCTTCCAGATCCACCCACATATCAAATTTTTTATTTTCATCCAGGGATTCCTGACAGGCGTCCGTGAGTGACATCCAGCGAAGATATTCTTCATCATTCTCAAGCTTTTTCATATCCTCTTCATAATTTGTTCCTGTGTATTCAAAATACGCAAACATATACCCGTCTCTTTCGAATATGGTATAATTTTGAATATTCACGGCATGAGTTTTTTCAACAATCCCCGGCCAGATTTCGTAGTGCAGCTTTTTATATTCTGCAAACTTCTCGGGTTTAACCTTTACCACTTGTCCAAAACGTTTCATCTTAAGTTCCTCCTTTAATTATCAAGAAAATCCTCTAAAAAATATGCATTCGTATCTGCAAAACATCCATTTTCATCCAAAACAGTTATACGGATATAATCCTCAAATCCCTTTATCGGAAATTCAGCTTCGGTAATATAGTCACAGTTTTTGTCTCCTGCAGAAGCAAGATGCTGACATCTGGCACCCGTTGAGCAAATTATTTTTTTCGCATTGGTTGTTTTTATGTGAACTGTATTCTTTTCGCTGTCATACCAAAGAGATTTAATTTCGGGTCCCGTGGAAGAATAAAAATCCCCTTTTTCCAAAGCTCTCATTATGATTTCATATTCCAATCTTTCCGCCTTAATCACCACATATCCGCCGCAAGAAGATTTGGCATTATGGGAATCATCCGTTGCAAGAGCATATATTTTTTTACCTGCACGAAGCATCTCATCATACACAACACCATTATAGTCCAAAAATCCGCCTAAGATATTGGAATGGTTATATATTTCCATTGCGTTCATGTTGTGATAATTTATATATTGGTCATAGGTTTCAAGGGACCATCTCGGATGATTGTATGTAACAAAAAAGCCTTTCTCTCTGCCTGTTTTCATCACATTTGAAAGATACTCCGGTGTGTATATCCTTTCAAACTCTGCCTTTGAGCGGTCAACTTCCATGCTCTCATCCCACAATGGATGGGCATCAATCTCAGGATTCATGGCTAAAAAACACATATGGCAAGTCTTGGACTTTTCCCAAACTCCCGTAAACTTTCCAATATCTATCTCAACACCATTAATGGCAAGAAATTTTTCATCATTTAAATGTGAATGATTTGCAAAGATATTGTGGTCGGTAAAAGCAACAATTGAATATCCGTTGTCCATATACAACTTTTTTATTTCTTCGGGTGAAAGTTTACCATCTGAAACAGTCGAATGCATGTGAAGGTTAGCCTTGTAATCATTTTTCCCTTCGGGTAATAGATACTTAATTATAACACATCTCTTCCTTTACAATTATTTAAAACTTTCAGGCACATATAAGATTTATAATTTCTCTGCCTACAGTTTGTGAAAGGTTCAACGCCTTCTGAAGTGACTCTTCCGACTTGAAACGATTCAAAAAGTGTCCTATCTCAAAGGTTAAATCTCCGGTATAATTTGCATTTTTAATATGCAACGCAATATTATCCCAATTAAGTCTGCCCACATAAGGCAACAAGTGGTCATCACCCTTTAAATTATTGTCACTTATGTGCAGAGCTTTTATTTTCGTTGTGTCAACTGAGTCAATGAACTTTTCAGGTGAACCATAAGTAAGCTGAGCATGACCAATATCTATACAGATTGTAAACCAGGGTGAATCAAGCAAATCAATAACCGCATTTAACTCTTCAGGAGTCCCGAGTTTGCTCAGAAAACAGCCATCACTCACCTTGAACAGATTTTCAACAGCAACTTTTATGTTATGCTTTTTGCAATAAGGCTCCAAGGCTTTGTAAAACCTGACATTTGTTTCAATATCAGTGGATACGGCATGAACAACAATATTTTCTGCCCCAAGAATTGATGCCCCTTCGATTGAGCGTATCAGCCTGACAAATTTCTCATTTGAAAGGTCAAAAGCATCATTTTCGATCAAGTCAAAGGGTGCATGTGATTGGTTACAAAAAAGCCCCTTCTCACTCAAAAAGTCACGAAGCTTTTCTGCATAAGCTCTGTAGTTTTCGCCCAAAACAAGCTCTTCATTTTCTCCCGCTAAGTCAAAATATGAATAGTCAACTGCGTCAAACCCGGCTTTTTTTATCATTTCAATACACTTAAAATCGCCAAATTTTTCTCTTATAGCATAAGTTTCCACTGATAGCTTCATTTATCTAAACCTCCAGGAAAATCATTTTTTAAAGAACTCGCTGACCGTACATAACATGCATTTATTATAGAATCAGTGAACAATTTAGATGCCTCTATTTAATAGGTTCAAATTTAAACTGTTCATTTAAGTATTCATCCAATGTACCATCAATTCTATCGAAATGGTGTGTTCCCTCTGATAATTTTAAATCATTTGCCTGCATATATAATGAAATTGTTTTTCTTATTGGTTCAGGTATCTGCTTTAATGCACCATACTTTTCAGGGGTTTCTATAAAAACAGTATAGTCTGCCACATCATTCTCTTCAACTATTATATCATTAAAATCTTTAGAAAAATCCAATTCCGTTGTTGATGCCCAATGATATGTCATTCCTACATAGAAAGAAAGCACAATTGTCACAATCCATAATATGCCAATAATTACTTTGGATACTTTTTTCATTTAATCCCCTTTACTTTGATTTTTCTTAGCCGTTGTAATTGAGGCAATAAGTTTTCTTCTCAAGGTTCCGCTTTTATTATTTAATTCATTATATACATTTTCTTGTAATGAATTAACCTTATAAAGAATTTCTAACCAGTATTCAGTTTCATAACATTCTTTCAATGCTATTTCCAATTTATGAATAAAGTCTGCTCTACTTTGTGCATATTTTGCCTCGTGTGAATTTGCGCCTATTGAAGAACATGACCGCAATAACTGATTTACAAATACTGCTCTCCCCTTTATATTATCACATATTGCAGTTATCTCAACAGTAAGTTCTACCGCTAATTCCTTTATTGTTTTATCATTCATAATTCATTCTTCTTTCTGCGATATACTCACTTCGTTCGTGCGATATATTTTTGTTTTAATCAAATGCGATATAACCTCGTTTCACTCGGTTGCGATATGATATAAATTTCTTCATCTTGTGCCACAGGCACATATCGCACCGACAGGTATATCGCATCCATTAGGATATATCGCAAATTCCGTCAGGAATTTATATCGCTGAGTTTAATCGTTCTACGATTAAACTCATTATATCATAAATGGCGTATATTTTCAAGCACTTTTTCTATAAGCACGGCATAATGGTTTTTCACAGTCTAAAAAACAAATTTATCTGCAGATAATGTGAAAATACCCCTCAAAGTTCTGTTTTCTCTGCTTTTTTACTGTGGATAACTCTGTGGATAAAGTGAATAGTAACAATTATGTAAACTTAAAGAAATTCAAATCTTTTAAATCAAGTAGCTTACATTGAAAATTGTAGAATTGTGGCAATTCGCCCCGGTATACTTGACAAAAGCTCTGTTTTTGTATAAAATAATATGATGAATGTAATTCACGGGGGACAATACAGTATGGTCTTCTCATTGCTCACAAAATCATTAAAAACCATCTGATTCTCCGTTTACCTAACAATTACATTATGGAGGAAAAACAATGGAAAAACAAGTTTCGTCATCAGTTATTAATCGTTTGCCCAGATACTACAGATACCTGGGTGAGTTGTTGACCGGTGGCACTGAACGAATTTCTTCAAAAGAACTCAGCGAAAAAATGGGGGTTACTGCATCCCAGATACGTCAAGACCTTAACTGTTTCGGGGGTTTTGGCCAACAAGGATACGGCTATAATGTCGAATATTTATATAATGAAATTGCCGGCATTTTAGGTCTTAACTCTCAATATAAAGCTATATTAGTTGGTGCAGGTAATATGGGTCAGGCTCTTGCTCAAAATACTACCTTTGAAAAGCGTGGTTTTACCCTTACGGGAATTTTTGACATTGACCCGGAAAAAATCGGCAAAAAGATTAAAGGAATCACTATTTCAGATTACAAATACATACAGGATTTCATTGAACGCGAAAAACCTACAATGGCAGTAATCTCTACACCAAGAACTGTTGTTAATCAGGTGGTTCGTGAACTCAGAGATATGGGGATAAAAGCATTCCTTAACTTTTCCTATGCAGAAATTGCCCATGACGAGGATGTTGTAGTTGAGAACATACACTTAAGTGATAGTCTTATGCGTCTTTGCTACAAAATTTCAGCACGAGAAAAATAAATTTCCTTTTGAAGGTGGTGTTTAGATGCAAATCTTTGCTCTTGTTGGAAAAAGCGGCACAGGTAAAAGCTTTCAGTGCATGGATATTGCCCGCAACCACCACATTGAAGCCGTCATAGATGACGGTCTTCTTATTTCCCGAAGCAGAATTTTAGCAGGTAACTCTGCAAAACACGAAAGCAACAAAATGGCTTCTGTGAAACGTGCCATTTTTTCAAGCGATATTCATGCCGAGGCAGTAAAATCTGCAATCTCAAAATACAACCTGAGCTCAATATTGATTTTAGGCACATCGGATAAGATGGTCCGGGAAATAGCCAGACGTCTTAACCTCCCCGAAGTGCAGCAAACATTTTATATTGAAGATATTTCAAGTCCGGAGGAAATCTTTATTGCATCAGAAATGCGAAACAAACAGGGAAAGCACATTATTCCCGTTCCGGTTTTTGAGGTGAAAAAGCAGTTTTCAGGTTATGTACTCTCAGCCTTATTGCCTTATGGAAAGCGGGACCGTCAGCTTGAAAAAACAGTTGTGCGTCCTACCTACAGTTATCTGGGTGAATTTCGGATTTCGCAGAAAGTATTCAATGATATATGCAGGTTTGAGACTTCACGCATTCCAAATGTGAATAACGTTTTCAAGGTAAAAAGCACTTCCGATATTGAAGGGTATATTTCCATTGACATTGATATTTCTTTCTCCTTCCCGTGTGAGATACAAAAAACGTGTACTAAAATACAAAAAGCAATCATTAAATCCATAGAAGACAGCACCTCGATAATTGTAAAAGAGGTTAATGTTTTTGTAAAACAGTTAGAAAATTTATAAATTGGGGTATGACATATGATTAGACTTTATAACATAGACCATTTTCAGCTTGAGGAAACTTTTTTCTGCGGTCAATGTTTCCGTTGGGTTAAAGATGAAGATGGTACGTTCTACGGAACAGTGGCAAATCACGCCGTAAAAATGTATTACCATGACCCAAAAACTATCTACCTTGAAAGTTCAAACCCTGATTTGATTTATTGGAGTCGTTATTTCAGTTTTTCAAGTGACTACAATGAAATCGAAGCGTTTTTGAGTAATGACGAAAAGCTCAGACCCTGTATTAAAGCAGGGAATGGTATAAGGATACTTCACCAGGACCTTTGGGAGACTATTGTTTCTTATATTATTTCTGCCAACAACAATATTCCTCGCATCAAAAAAATTATAGATAAGCTTTGTTTTCTTTATGGCGAGAAAATTGATTTTGACGGAAAGGTTTTCTATGGTTTTCCCACGCCCGAGCGTTTAGCGGCTCTGGAGCTTTCTGACCTTGCGGAAATTCGTGCAGGTTTTCGAGATAAATACATTCTTGATGCAGCGAAAAAAGTAACTTCAGGGGAAGTTGACCTTAAAAAGATTACAGCCATGAATGATGCCGAAGCAAAGACCGAGCTTATGAAAATCAAAGGTATAGGCAGCAAAGTCGCAGACTGTGTTCTTCTCTTTGCTCTGGGCAGATACAAGACATTTCCCCAGGATGTCTGGACCAAACGAATAGTAAATCAGTTATACGGTGTTGAAGAAAAAGATATAGAAAGCTTTGTCTCTGAAAAATTTGGAGATAAAGCCGGTATGGCTCAGCAGTATCTTTATTACTATTATGGAATAGAAAAAAATGAAATTGTGTATTAAACTTATGGAGGTCGAATTAAAATGGATGTTTCAAAAGCATTACTCGGAAGACGAACAATAAGAAAATTTACTCAGGAAAAAATCGAACATAAAGATTTGGTGGATTTGATAGAATATGCAAGACTTGCTGCATACCCGGCAAATATGCAACCTTTGAAATTTGCCATAATAGATGACCCTGAAAAGTGTGAGCTTGTTTTCCCACACACAAAATGGGCAGGTTATCTTGCAGATGGCACGCCTAAAATCGGCGAACGTCCCACAGCGTATATTGCTGTGTTTGGCGACAAATCAATTAAAAACTCCTTTGAAACCGAAGCGGGCGCTGCGATTACATCAATGATGCTTGGTGCTTACGAAAAGGGCCTTGGCAGCTGTTGGATAGGGGCACTAAGTCGCAAAAATCTTATGGAAATATTTGGTTTATCCGAAGAGAAATTTTCACTTCTTTATGTTTTAGCTTTAGGATATCCGGCTCAGCTCAGTCAACCCTGTGAATTGACAGACAGCATAAAATACTTTGAAGACGAAAACAAAACATTGAATGTTCCAAAACGAAGTATTGATGAGATTTTATTGGAAGTTTAGTGCATTTAAAAATACTGTTTAAAAACAAATTCGTTTTTAAACAGTATTTTTTATCTATTTACTATTCTCATACATTTTCAACGTCTCCCCAAGTCTCGAGGGGAAACTCGGCTTCAAATCATATTTCTCTCCACACCTGCATTGTACCGAAAATGCATATTGCACAGTTCTTTGGTCAATTACCCCAAACAAAGGCTCCTTACATTTTTTGCAGTACAAAATATCTTTTTTTATAAGCGGCATCTGTCCGATATATCTGAATTCATCTTCATAGCTCTTCCCATGACTGATAATTAAGCTTCCGTAATTTCCACAGGTGCATATAATACTTAGTTTTATATCTTTAAAGCTCTTGGAATTGATGCTCCCCAAAACTTTTTCACAGTTCCCGCAAAACACAAGACTCCCGCTCTTGGCAAGAGTCTTTAGTCCGCGTAAATACGCCTTGGTTTTCATTACTTAACAGGAGCAACATTCTTGTCCTTAAGCACAACATCGTGGGCACCGCCCTCGATAATACTTGTTGCCGAAACAAGAGTAATTTTTGCATTCTTCTGGAGTTCCGGAATACTGAGAACACCACAGTTACACATTGTAGACTTCACCTTGTTAAGAGTCATGGCAACATTATCCTTTAGGCTTCCGGCATACGGAACGTAAGAATCCACGCCCTCTTCAAAGGAAAGTTTCTGAGCGCCACCCATATCGTATCTCTGCCAGTTTCTTGCACGGGCAGAACCTTCGCCCCAATACTCCTTCATATAGTTTCCGTTAACAATGACCTTGTTCGAAGGGCTTTCATCAAAACGAGCAAAATATCTGCCAAGCATAACGAAATCTGAACCCATAGCAAGAGCAAGTGTTATATGATAATCATGAACTATACCGCCATCAGAGCAAATAGGAATATAAATACCCGTCTTTTCAAAATACTCATCTCTGGCAGCAGCAACCTCCTGAACAGCAGTTGCTTGTCCTCTGCCGATACCTTTTTGTTCACGTGTAATACAGATTGAACCACCGCCAATACCGATTTTTATAAAGTCAGCACCAGCTTCCGCCAGGAACATAAAGCCTTCACGGTCAACTACGTTACCCGCACCGACTTTTACACTATCACCATATTTTTCACGGATAAATTTAATGGTTTTGAGCTGCCATTCCGAAAATCCCTCGGAAGAGTCAATACAAAGAACATCCGCTCCCGCCTCAAGAAGTGCAGGAACGCGCTCAGCATAGTCTCTGGTGTTTATACCGGCACCAACAACATACCTTTTTGAGCTGTCAAGAAGCTCATCCGGATTCTCCTTATGTGCATCATAGTCTTTTCTGAAAACAAATGCCACAAGTCTTTGTTTGCTGTCAACAATCGGCAGTGAATTGAGCTTGTTATCCCAAATTATATCATTCGCAGTCTTCAGGCTTGTACCCTCAGGAGCATAAATTAATTTTGAAAATGGCGTCATAAATTCTTCGACCTTTGTTGCAGGGTCCATACGACTTACACGATAATCTCTGGGTGTAACTATACCCAAAAGAACGCCTTCCGCGGTACCATCTTCAGTAACAGCTACAGTATTGTGTCCTGTTCTGTCTCTGAGTTCAATCAAGTCCGCCAAGGTTTGGTCAGGTCTTATATTAGAGTCACTGGCTACAAAACCTGCTTTATGGTTTTTAACTCTTCTTACCATTGCAGCTTCATCTTCAATAGACTGTGAGCCATATATAAACGCAACTCCGCCCTCTTTAGCAAGAGCAATAGCCAATTTCTCCCCTGAAACTGCCTGCATAATTGAAGATACCATAGGTATATTCATTGAAATCTCAGGTTCCTCACCTTTTTTAAATTTAACAAGGGGAGTTTTTAGACTTACATTAGAAGTCATACATTCTGATGAAGAATAGCCGGGAACTAAAAGATATTCGCTGAAAGTATGTGAAGGTTCGCTAAAATAATACGCCATAATCAAATTCTCCTATCTGTATTTATGTTGTTATCAAAACATTATACACCACTTTTATGCAAAAATCAAGTAAAAAAGCTTTCTTTTTTAACTTGCGACAAAAAATCAGTCATCAAGACATCCATATGCAACATTTCGTATTCTAGCCTTAACAATCGGTCCCTGTGAGTTCATCATATGCTGTGCATAAAATATGAATATTTCGTTATCGGGGTCAATAACCGCAAGAGAACCGGCAGCGCCATCCCAGCCAAATTCACCTGCATTCCCAACAGTTCCGCCATTGGCAATATTGACCATTGTACGAACGCCCAGCCCATATCCGTATCCGGCAAGATGTGGCCAGGTAAATCCCGCAATATTCCGGGGAGCCATCTGGTCCTGACGCATTAGATTTACACTACCCTTCGAAAGTATTCTTTCGCCATTACTGCCCTTTCCAAAATTGGCAAGAGCCACACCAAATTTCGCATAATCCTCTGATCTGATAACAAGTCCCGCTCCGCCACTCTCGTAGTTCTCACCCAGCTGATAGCCAACATTCTTGCCAATGTTTCTCCAATACCCATCGCCGCTTCCTGCGGGAATAAGATTTTCGCCTTCGCGTTTCTCTTCCTCAAAAACAAATTCATACTGCTGGGCAATTTTTTCTTTTGTTTTCTCGTCTCTGTTATATGTTAGTTCCGTAACGCCAAGTGGCCCAAAAATATTTTCTTTCACATACTCCCCAAACTTCTGCCCTGAAATCGCCTCGACAGCTGCCGCAAGTAAATCGTGACACATACTGTAAGCCCAACGTGTTCCCGGCTGGAAATCAAGAATATCCTCAGCCATACACTTTGCCACAATCAATGTATCCATTTTCCCGTTTGTAATTTCGTGAGCTTTCTTTATTCCCGGAGTATCAAGAGCATAGCTGAAGCCGGCTGACATGGTAAAAAGGTCCCGCATTGTTATTGGGCGTTCTGCCTTCACCACATCTCCGTTTTCTGTTTTAACGTACATATCACGAAATTCCGGAATAAAATGATACAGAGGGTCATCAAGCAAGAAAATCCCTTTTTCAAGAAGTTGCATAGCCGCCACTGCCGTTACAATCTTTGAACACGAATACATATTCAAAAATTCATCGCCTGTCATTGGAATCTTTTTTTCAACATTCTCAAATCCAGAGGCATACCTATAAACCTCTTCTCCGCCTTTATAAATTCTGACCGAGCAACCGGGAATCCTCCACTCTGTCAATCGATCCATACAATCCTTAAGTTTTATGAAATTCATTATTATCCTTCCTTTTCTATGTTACATTCATTATACTGTCAATTGCAGCCTGACCGATTGCGTGGTCGGGAAGCTTTGTAGCATAACGACTTTTCAACCCATAGGTTGCGACTGACACAGCAACATTTTATTCAGCTCCGCCAAAGATCGCCTGAATATGGTCATTTTGCAAGAATCTGTAATATCCGTTGTTTGATGCAAGTACAAGCATAATCTCACCAAATGCAACTGCCCTTTTGGGCCTTTCTAATCTCCTCCTATAATACAACAAATTCTTTTAATATGTAAATTAATTATTTAATTATACGATGCTTTCACAATAATGTCAATACAAAACCCCATACGTACAGAAAAAATCTGCTGCGAGTTCAATTATTATTCATAGTTAATAATCTAAAATTGTTTTATCGTAACCCTCAAATGTTTCATCAACCATATTCTTGAACCTTTCAATGGTGACTGCTCCGTCTTTTGCCGCCACTCCATGAACAGCCGCAAGTTCTGCCCTGTACTCTTTAAGAGGATAAACAGCAAACTTCGTGTAGGTTGTATCATAATGCGTAACAATTGGCATAAATGTGTTATCTGAAATCCAAACCCTTTCTCCATCAAATTTGAGATTCACCATAGCAATCCCACCCAAAAGATTACGGGCTTCAAGCTGACGTGAGACAAAATTCCCCAAAGAATAATAAACCAACATTTCGTTGCCGTTTTCATCTTTTATCCATTCAACAGGCTCAATAACATGAGGATGAGAACCTATAACCATGTCTACTCCGCTCTGACACATCAAATCTGCCAACCTTTCCTGTTCCTCATCAACTTTTATAGAATATTCTGTACCCCAATGAATAAAGACAACAGTAAAATCCGCATTATTTTCAGCAAAGGCTATGTCAGACACCATCTTTTCTTCGTCTATGTAGTTAACTAAATATTCTTTGCCCTCTGGGGCAACAAGTCCATTAGTGCCATAGGTATAATTAAGTACCGCAATTTTAGCTCCCTTGACATCCAATATATCAACCTTGTTTTTTTCTTCAACGCTTTCATTTATTCCTAAAACAGTAACCTGCGGATAATCTTTCCAAAACTCCAATGTGTTTTCAACGCCCTCTGCCCATTTATCCAGAACATGGTTCGAAGCATGCAGAACAATATCAAATCCTTCATTCACCAACGTTTTCCCCATATCCGACGGAGAATTAAACAAAGGATACCCTGAATAGCCAAATTTCTCACCTGCAAACACTGTTTCTTGTCCTATAACAGAAATATCCGCATCCCTAATATAAGGCTGTATGTCTGCAAAAAGATGAGAATATTCATAGCTGCCGTCATCTTTCTTGCCGCTGTTGATAACAGGCATATGAAGCAAATTATCCCCCAAAGCTACTATTGAAATTGTTTCATTTACAAAATCCTTTGAGGTCTGTATCTCCGAAGACATAGGATTTGCAACATCTTTTCCCCCACATCCGGAAAACAACAAGGTTAAAACAATTATTACCGCCAATACATTCATTTTTTTTGTTTTCATTAGTAAAGACTCCTTATACATTCATCGCACCACTTGTCGTCTGTCAGACAAATCCGATTTAGTTTGTTTTCAACCATTATACACCATTTTTTCAAAAAAGTCTTGCTTTTTAAAAAATTTTATGGTAATATGTATAGGTCTTTTATAACATAATTTGCAGGTATGGCGGAATTGGCAGACGCGCATGGTTCAGGCAACGCCACCTCGGTGATTAAATAAATTAAACCGGATTTTTCCGTTTAATATTTGAGGATTAAGCGATTTTGCTCCTCCTTGGGTTACCTCTCCCGTGTAAAAATTATGAGGTTAAAACTTAATATGCGGATATGGCGGAATTGGCAGACGCGCATGGTTCAGGTCCATGTGAAAGCGATTTCATGCAGGTTCAAGTCCT
>JAZNSG010000028.1:0-2507 GCA_045591035.1 Clostridia bacterium
GGTGAAAAGGAAAATCCGAACACAAGAATCGGTGACCCCAACAGACGCACTGAGAGCTTTTATGTGCTCAATGCCGAAACGGGCGAATACGAATATGATTTCACCCGTGATGCAAATGCCCGCAGAATGCTTGATATGGCGGTTGAATACGGCGCAAAGGAGGTTATACTCTTCTGCAACAGCCCTCATTTTTCAATGACTGCGAGCGGTCAGGCTTCGGGCGGACTTACAGAGTACGCATCAAACCTTCCCAAAGAGCACTATGCCGCTTTTGTTGATTATGTGCTCACGATCGCCGATTGGTTTGTTGCCGAGGGTTACCCCGTAACAGCGATTTCGCCCATAAATGAGCCTCAGTGGAAGTGGGGCGGTGATTGGGTCGGTCAGGAGGGCTGTCATTACACCGCAGACGAAACCGTTGAGGTGCTTGAGCTTTTTGCAACCGAGATGAAAAAACGCAATTCACCTTATAAACTCAGCGGCCCCGAAAGCGGTCAGCTTTCGCCTGAATATTATGAATACATAGACAAGTTTTTTGCAAGCGATATTCTTAATGAATTCTGTGACACCTACAGCGGTCACAGCTATTGGATAGACAACAATTATTGGGTCAAGAGTGAGGTCGGCAACAAGTTTGCAACACAGTATCCCGATAAAAAGCTTGAGATGAGCGAGTGGTGTGAGCTGCCGCTGAAAATTGATTCAACAACCATCGACAGCGGTCTTTATATGGCTAATATAATTGCTCAGGATTTGAGCCTGATGAATGCCGTTTCGTGGCAGAGTTGGACAGCCGTTAACGGTGACGGGCTTATGGAGCTTATCAACGGCGAGCTTGTGATTTATAACAGATACTACGCATATAAGCAGTTTTCAAATTTCATAAAGCCCGGCATGAAGCGCATTGATGTGCTTGACAGCCTTGAAGATTTTGAAAATTATTATGAAACTCTCGGTGAAATGGATTTTTCGGGTGTTATCTCCACTGCCACCGTTGACGGCTGCAACACCATGTCGGTTGATGTTACAAAAACCATCGGCAACAACACCTATGCGGTGTATATGCTGTTCAATCAGACTCTCAGAACACTCGATATCGCATACACCAACGACACATCGCTTTATGTTGCGGAGCAATAAAAACGGGGCTGTTTTACTGAAATAGTCAATACTTTGTAGACACAAAAAAGAAAACATTAAGCAGCCAGTTCAATCCTGTATTGGACTGGCGTTTTTCTGTTCAGTTTACGCAAAGGTTTAACGTAATTAAAGTAGTGAATGGCTTGAGCAATTACATCATTGAGGTTATCGCATCTCCAATACTTAAAATCTGAACGCAGAACATCTTTAAATCTGCCAAAGAAAGATTCGACAACGGCATTATCTCTCGGATTTCCTGCTCTTGACATACTTTGAATTGCGTTGTAAGATTTAAGCAGGTTGCAATAACCTGCTGAGGAGTACTGGACACCCTGGTCGCTGTGCAAAAGGATTTGGGTTCCGGTGCTCTTTGCTTTTTTCAGTATTCTTTTTGCAGGTTTCATTACAAGAAAATTGTCAAAAGTGTCACTTAGCTCCCAATCGAGTATCTCGTTGTTAAACAGATCCAAATACACTGCAAGATAATACCATTTGTTTTTGTATTTTATGTAGGTAACATCTGTTACAACTTTCTGCATTGGCTTGTCAGAATAAAATTTTCTGCTGAGGATATTTGGATATTTGTCATGTTCTGCACCTTCGGATGCAGGGCTTTTTTGTTTCCTGTCATAGCCTTTTATTCCTAATCTTTTCATTGATTTCCACACGGATACATCTGACACAACCCAACCGTACA
This sequence comes from Clostridia bacterium, assembly GCA_045591035.1. Lineage (GTDB taxonomy): Bacteria > Bacillota > Clostridia > Monoglobales > Monoglobaceae > SIG440. The sequence goes on from JAZNSG010000028.1 coordinate 1,838, forward strand.
TATTGAAGAGTGTATCATTTATTGTTCTGTAACCTTGTGAAGGATAGTGAGAATGTATATCTGCGACATAGTAATCTAATTCCTTCTGTTGCTTTTCATAACGGTTTAATGTTCCTTTTCTTTTCATCCACTTGTAATATCCTGACCTTGAAACTTCGTATATATCACAAAGTTCTTTTACTGAATGGTTCACGCTTTCTTTTTCAATGCAAGCATAGAGCTGTTGAATCACTTTCTTTTGGCATCGCCCCTTTCGTGTTCTATTGATTTTTTTAATCTAACTACCTCCGCATCTTTCTTTAACAGTTCTCTTTCAAGCAAAGCTACTTTGTATTCAAGTTGTTCAATAGGCGTAAGTTCTTTGCGGTTTCTGTATTTTGCAAGCGGATTGCCTGGCTTCCTTTTGTTGATAAGAGCTTCTTCGCCGCCTTCTAAATACTGCTTTGTCCATTTATGAATTTGTGAATTACATATTCCTGTTTCTCTTTCAAGAGAGCTCGCTGTTTCTCCGTTTAAGTTTCTTAATACTAATGCTAATTTTTCTTCTTTGCTGTGGCTTGCATTTGTTCCGCCTTTTGGTCTTCCCATTTCTTTCAGTTCCTTTCTTCTATCTTAACATAAAAAATGATGGCAGACACTTTTTTGTGTCTACCATCATTATACTATTTCA
>JAZNSG010000029.1:0-2818 GCA_045591035.1 Clostridia bacterium
ATTTTTCATTATTCAATATTCATCATTCATTAAACTCGACAGGATTTTTTAATGAATAATGAATGATGAAGTCGTACAGCTTATGAATAATTAATAATTATTGTCAGTTTTGCTTACGCAAAACAAAAAACTTAAATATCTCTATTTCTGCTTTTCCAAAAAACCGTACACGAAAGTGTACGGATTTTTTTACTTATTACCTGTTCACTCTTCACTGTTGAAAAAATAAAAGCTGAATTTGCTTTTTGCATTCATTTGAGATTATATTTTGAAATAATAATCTTAAAATGGTATAGACAAAGTGGTATTATTATGCTATACTTTACGAGAAAGTTAAATGGAAAGGGGTATTATAACATGGCAAATACAATTAATTTCAGCTATGAAAAGCTTAATACTTTTGTGAGGTGGCATTTGACAAACTGGGATTCAAACACGAAGACAGTGAAATAATTACAGATGTCCTTCTTCTTTCTGATTTGTACGGAATTGAGTCACACGGAATGCAAAGACTTGTCCGTTACCACAAAGGCATTGAAAGTGGTATGATTAAAATAGATACATAGCCTGAGGTTGTTTTTGAAACACCCGTTTCGATGGTTATTGATGGCCATGATGGAATGGGTCAGTTAATCGGCTATTACGCTATGTAAAAGGCTATTGAAAAGGCAAAAAAGAGCGGAATATGCATTGCTACTGTTCGAAATTCAAACCATCACGGCATTGCCGGATATTATGCAAAAATGGCATGTGACCAGGGTCTTATCGGCTTTGCAACTACCAACACTGCTGCTATAATGGTTCCAACATTCGGCCGAGTTGCGACTTTGGGAAGCAACCCCATCGCTATGGCTATGCCGGCAGATCCGTATCCTTTCTTCTTTGATGCATCAACCACTGTGGTAACTCGTGGTAAGCTTGAGGTTTACAACAAAATTGAAAAGCCACTTCCGGAGGGCTGGGCTCTTGATAAGGAAGGAAAAGGAAGTACCGATGCGGCTGATGTGCTTAAAAACATTACTGCAAACGCCGGCGGCGGAATAATGCCTTTAGGCGGAGAGTTTGAACAGACATGAAGCCACAAGGGTTATGGATACGGCATGGTTTGCGAAATCTTCAGCTCAATAATTTCAATGGGTATGACTTCCAACCACACTTATGCCGGTGGCAAGGGCGGAGTATGCCATGGTTTTGCTGTTATAAATCCTGAAATTTTTGGTGATTCAAAAGAGATAATCAAGCATCTGTCTGTATTTTTGGAAGAATTAAGAAATTCACCAAAGGCAGAAGGTGCAGAAGCAATATACACTCACGGACAAAAAGAGATTATTGCTTATGCTGACAGAATGAAGAATGGTATTGATGTTAACATTAACACGGTTGTTGAAATGCTTGATTTCTGCGAATTTGCAGGACTTTCAAGTGAAGAGTATTTAGGAATAAACAGAGAATCTGTTAAAGCATAAAGCTCAAATAATTAATTTGCGGAGGGGTTAGAAATGGATATTAAGGAAATAGCGTTAAACAAACATTATGACTGGAAAGGCAAAATTGAAGTTGTTTCCAGAGCAAAGGTTGAGAACAGCAGCGATTTGTCAACTGCCTACACACCCGGTGTTGCAGAACCCTGCCTTGTTATTAAGGATGATGTTGAAAAATCCTATGAGCTTACAAGACGTTGGAATCTTGTTGCGGTTATTACTGATGGCTCAGCGGTTTTGGGCTTGGGTGACATAGGCCCCGAAGCGGGAATGCCCGTTATGGAAGGCAAGTGTGTATTGTTCAAAGAGTTTGCTGATGTTGATGCTTTCCCACTTTGTGTAAAGACTAAAGATGTAGATGAGCTTGTTCAGACAATTTACAATATTTCAGGCAGCTTTGGGGGTATTAACCTTGAGGATATTGCTGCACCAAGATGTTTCGAGGTTGAGAGAAGGCTGAAAGAATTATGTGATATTCCGGTATTCCATGACGACCAGCACGGAACTGCAATTGTTGTTGCCGCTGCTCTTTTGAATGCACTGAAGGTTGTTGGAAAGAAAATTGATGAAGTTAAGCTTGTTATTAATGGTGCAGGCAGTGCAGGAACTGCTATTGCAAATCATCTTTTGAGATTAGGCGTTAAAAATCTTATTATGTGTGATAGATTTGGTATTATTTGTGAAGGCATGGAGGGGCTTAGCGAAGCTCATGCTGAAATGAGTAGGAAAACCAATCCCGAAAAACTTCAGGGCACACTTTCTGATGCACTTTGCGGCGCGGATGTATTCATAGGGGTTTCTGCTCCTAATATTGTATCAGCAGAAAACATAAAGTCTATGGCTGAAAAGCCAATTGTATTTCCTATGGCTAATCCTGTTCCTGAAATCCTGCCTGATGTGGCATTGTCCGCAGGGGCTGCAGTTGTTGGTACGGGCAGATCAGACTTCCCGAACCAGATTAACAATGTTCTGGCGTTTCCGGGTATATTCAGAGGCGCACTTGATGTAAGGGCTTCGGATATAAATGAAGAAATGAAAATGGCAGCATCTTATGCCATAGCGGGACTTGTTTCGGATGATGAATTGACTCCGGAATATATCCTCCCCAAGGCATTTGACCCCAGAGTGGGAAAGGCTGTTGCTGAGGCTGTTGCAAAAGCGGCAAAGGATAGTGGAGTTGCAAGAAAGTAAATATTAAAAGGGCTGATTAACAGCCCTTTTTCTTTTGAAAAGAATAAACAAAGCCCCGTCACTTTCGTGACGGGGCTTTTGGAGCGGAAGACGAGATTCGAACTCGCGACGTTCACCTTGGCAAGGTGACGCTCTACCACTGAGCC
>JAZNSG010000030.1:0-4342 GCA_045591035.1 Clostridia bacterium
GTTCCCACAGGTTCAACAACAATCCTTACAGCTGTTGTTAAGGGCAAGGATGTTACAAAAGAAGGCATCAACGCAGCTATGAAGGCAGCAGCTTCTGAAAGCTTCGGCTACAACGAAGACGAAATCGTATCTTCAGATATCGTTGGTATCAAGTACGGTTCACTCTTCGATGCTACTCAGACAATGGTTGCTAAAATCGCTGATGACCTTTATGAAGTTCAGGTTGTTTCCTGGTATGATAACGAAAACTCATACACAAGCCAGATGGTTAGAACAATCAAATACTTCGCTGAAATCTAAGATTGATTTTAAGCAATTCAAAAGGCCGCTGAATTCCAGCGGTCTTTTTTTGTCCTTATTATCATCTGTCTTTTTTCTTCATAGCCAACAGTCCTACCACCAAAATTGCGGGGAACATTGTCGCTGCAAGAAGCCCGGTTCTTAGGTTCCCCCCAAAAAACGATGAAACAAACCCAATAACAGTCGGACCAAGGGTACATCCCAAATCTCCGGCCAAAGCCATAAGAGCAAACATAGACGCTCCCGCTGCAGGGTAAGCTTTTGCAGCTAAACTAAGTGAGCCCGGCCAAAGTATCCCCACCGCAAATCCGCAAAGTCCGCAAAAGATCAGTGCAACTATATTTACCGGGATGAGGGCAGCTCCCAGATAACAAACCGCGCCAAAAATACCACACCAAATTACGCACTTAGTCAAGTCAATGCGACCTGCCACCTTTGAATACAAAATTCTTGAAGCAGCCATCATAACAGCCAAAACACATGGTCCTAAAATATCTCCCACAGTCTTAGAAATCCCCAACGAACTTTCGGCAAAAGCCGATGCCCACTGGCTCATACCTATTTCAGAGGCACCTCCACAAGCCATAATAAGCATAAACCCCCAAAAAGGCTTTGATCTTAGCAGTCCGCTGATTGACATCTTCTCCTTCTGCCTAGTCCTATCATATATAGGTACAAAGAAAAAATACAGTGCATTCCCAAGGGAAATAAAACCCCATATAACCGATATAACAGTCCAACATTGCCAACCAAAAATTGCTAACGCAGCCGTAGTAGATAAAATAACCACAACTGAGCCTATCCCAAACATAGAGTGAAGAAGACTTAGTGTAGCTGATTTGTTTTTTGTAGGACACGCCTCAACTATAGGGCTTAAAATTACCTCCATAAGTCCGCCGCCTACAGAGAAAATAATCACAGCCAAAAGTATCCACAAATAGGGTTCAGCCATTTTCGGGGCAACAATCCCCATAAATACAAACCCAAAAGCCGATAAAAGATGCGCAAGTATAGCCGCAGGACGATACCCGAGTTTGTCAACAAAGAACACCGACAAACCATCCGTTGCAAACTGAGCAACAAAGTTCATGGTCGAAAGCAAGGTTAACTGCGTCAGCGAAACATCGTATTCCCTGTTAAAAATCAAAAACAACAGCGGAACAAACCCGCAAACCACAGCCTGCAGGAATATTCCAATAAAACTTGCTGTAATTGTATGTGTGTATTTGCCTAGTCTCATTTTAAACCTCATATACAAACTTTCGGGGCGTCGAAAATCGCCGCCCCAAATTATAATCAACTAAACTTATTTTATTTTCTTCGCCTCGAGATAGAATCTCTTTTCGTTTGCTTCGCCCATAGAAAAAGTCTTTCGCGGCAAAGCTCCGTCAGTAATTACCGTTTCAAAAAGCTCTGACTTCTGGGGACAGGGAAGGATAAATCCCATGGCATTTGCTCCCTTTGAAAGCTCCTTAACCACGTCTTCACCATGGATATAATCAAGCTCATATCCCATTTCATCAAGGAATTTCTGCAGAGTTCCCACTGTCAGATTTGATGACGGATTGTTGACATAAATTGTCTTTGTTTCATTACCATAGGTGCAAACAATTTTCTGACTACCCTCGGATTCAGTATCACTGGTTTCATAGTATTTTTTCAAACTTTCAAGAACTTCGTCAGGATTCACATTGAACAAAACTCTGTGGATAGGTTCAAATTCAAGGGCATCATCATGGATATTCTCAAGCTCCACCAAACAAAATCGTGCAGGATGGCTAATTTGTTCCTCAGCGGTAAGCTCTTTTTTCAAATTCTCCCAACAAGTCTTTGCAGTAGCAAGTGAATGATTGCCGTCTCCCACCGCATATACAAGTCCATCCTTTGCATTTTCAGAGAAGCGGTCAAGCCTTTCAACAATAGCATCTGCCATATCCCCGGACACAAGCCAACCCGAAATGTGGCCCCCGTTTTCCATCAGGTCAAAGTCATAAACCTGACGTTCCTTTGCAATTTTGCTGAAAACTGTGTCATCTTCATCATCCATCAAAAGCAAAACATGGGGAAACTCAAGAGGAGCGTTTTCACGAATTTTTACCCTTGGTGGTATTCTTTCGAGGATGGTACCTTCTGTTGCACGGATTGCACTTTTTGAGCCTTTGCTGAAATCATATTCCTCAAGGTCAACGGAGCCCACAAGACCACGTCTGATTTTCCCGCTGTTTAATGTTCTTTCCACATATATAAAGCAACCGGGGATTTCTGCAAAAACCTTTTTATCTATGTATTCATCCATGGTTTTATTTATTACGGAAATTCTTCCGTCGCCCTCCGAAAGAAAGGCTTCGGGGTATACCAGGTTTAAAGTTGATGGGGAATTCCCCACGAACTTTGAAACCCTTTCCCAATATTCAGGCTGAGCCGTATACTGGTCACACGCCACAACACTCCATTTTTCCATATTTACGCAATCAGGCAGAAGAATATCCGCCTTGTTAAAAATACTCATACCGTCTCTCCTTTAACGCATTCTGAATTTAATTTCACCATACAATCCTACACTATCTGAGCACCACTTTGAATATCTTCCAATGTGCTTGTAACCACAAGCTTACCGTCATGCTCTGCTGAAAGAATCATACCCTGTGATTCATAACCCATCATTTTTCTGGGTTCAAAGTTAGCTACAAACAATACATTCTTTCCTACCAAATCCTCTGGCTTGTAGTATTTTGCAATACCGGAAAGTATTTGCCTTGTTTCACTGCCGGTTTCAATCTTGAACTTAAGGAGTTTTGAGGACTTTGGTACAGCTTCACACTCCAAAACCTTTCCCACTCTTATATCCAGCTCAAGGAACTTTTCAAAGTCGATGTTTTCTTTGAACGGCTCAATTTCTACCTTTGGAGCTATATTCTTCGAATTTTCTTCTTCAATCTCCGCAAGCTTTTTCTCAGCATCTATACGGGCAAAAAGCATTGCACTTTCACTGACTCTCTGCCCTGAAGCAGCTTTGCCAAATTCACAAAGTTCTGAAAGACCAACAAGCTCTGTCCCGATTGCTGCCGCTAATTTTTCTGCGGTTTCGGGCATAAAGCATGAAAGCAATGACGAAATCCATTTAAGAGACTCAACAAGATTAAACATAACGGTCTTGAGTTCGCCCTTCTTTGATTCGTCCTTCGCAAGAGCCCAGGGCATCGTCTCGTCAATATACTTGTTGGCACGATTGGGCAGACTCCAAAGAGCTTCCAGCGCATCAGCTGTGCGATATTCTTCCATGAGCCGGATTGTTTCGGATTTTGCCTCCTCCGCCACTTTTTTAAGTTCGGATTCAAATCCCGTCTCACATTCTGCCTCAGGAACAACCCCGTCAAAATACTTGTTCACCATAGCCACAGTTCTGTTTGCCAGATTGCCCAAAGTGTTTGCTAAATCGGTATTATAAGTTCCGATTATCTTCTCATAGGTGATAGTTCCATCCTGAGCATAGGGCATTTCACGAAGCAAATAATATCTTACTCCATCTGTGCCGAAATGGCGAACAAGGTCATCGGCATAGATTACATTCCCCAATGACTTGCTCATCTTGTCCTCACCACTTAAAAGCCACGGATGTCCGAATACAGACTTTGGCAATGGCTCACCAAGTGCCATAAGGAATATAGGCCAATAAATTGTATGGAATCTCAAAATATCCTTACCAATAATATGCACATCGGCAGGCCAATACTTATTATAAAGTTCGCCCTTTTCGTCAGGAGTGTATCCAAGTGCATTGATATAGTTTGTAAGCGCATCAAGCCACACATACACGGTATGTTTCTCATCAAACTCAACAGGAATACCCCAGCTTATGCTTGTTCTTGAAACGCAAAGGTCCTGAATGCCGGGCTTTATGAAGTTGTTTATCATTTCTCTTTTTCTTGACTCAGGCTGAATAAAATCAGGATTTTCTTCAATATGCTTTTCAAGTGCCTTTTGATACTTGCTCATCTTGAAGAAATATGCTTCTTCATTGCCTTTGTGAACCTCTCTGCCA
>JAZNSG010000031.1:0-3038 GCA_045591035.1 Clostridia bacterium
AGCATTGAATGTGATTTTCTTCATGGGCATCGCCTCTCTTTCTTTATAAATGTATAGGGGAAAACAAAAATGCCGAACCAATCGAGAATTTACTTCTCAATCAATTCGGCATAACGAACAAGAAACCGTCGGAAACTTTGTGAAAGTTTTTCGCAATAAAAAAGAGCAGTATTCGGAAACTTCTCTCCAAATCTGCTCTCACATCTCTTGAAAATGAAAAAACGCCCGTTCAAGTCCCAAAAACACTCGAAAAAGGCCTTAGGTGATCCACGGTTTTGCGAATAAAATTTTAGTGTCCACATACGCAAAAAAGTCCGATATTTCGGACTTTTTTGGCATGTGATCTTTTTCGTCACATATAGATGTCTGTCTTGCTCAAAATAGATGACATTAAAATGGCTATGTAATATGTTCAGCTCGATAGATTGGAAATTAACGATTCATCTCCATCTCGATGCTTTTCCATTTTTTACCGCACAAATCATAAGTTGTAATATTGCCGTTTTCCTTAAATCCCACTGATTTATAGCAGTGATATGCAGAGGGATTATTTTCAAACACCTCCAGCGAGACTTTAGAGGCACCGTAAAGCTCGAAGGCAAATTTTATTCCTAGCTTCAGCATTTGTTTTCCGTAGCCTTTGCCTCTTGTCTGAGGACAGAGAATGACATATCCGAAACTTAACTCGTCTGAATCCGCACCTGGCTGACGAAGAGTGAAAAAACCCACAATGCCTGTTTCGTCGAATGCGGTAAAGGGGAAGTATGTATCGCTGTCGATTCTTCCTGATACTGCTTGCTCAATACGTTCTGCGGAAACGGGGAAACCGCCCATTCTGCCCTCGCTCCATTTATAGAATGTTTCGCTGTCCTGACACCAGCAGGCAATTTGTTTACTGTCATTTTTTCTGTAAGGTCTGATTCTGAGCATAGTTCTCCCTCGCGATACACTTTTTCTGTTTCTGAAAATTCTTATAGGTCTGTCCGATTTCCTATATTATACCACACCTCGCAGATTTTGGCAATAAAAAAAGACTTGTACAGATGTACAAGTCTTTTGTATATGAGCTACAAAAAAGATATTTTTGCAGTTTTTGCGTATGAATTCGAACTCTCACAAAAGATTTGAATATCATCTCTCGTCCGTCTGCCTATGCCTGGGTGTTCGACTTTCAATGGTGTCGTTACTTGGGAATGCTCGAAAGATTGATCTTTTCAAGTGCAATAATTTTTTGAATCGCATCGGCAATATCATTTCTCACTGTTTCGTTTTCATCCTTCTTACCTGCATTCTCAATATAAACTGTGCTTTCAACAAGTTCAAAGGTGGCATAGTAAATGACATTCTTACCACTGGTGAAATATCCTGCATTAACAGAAACACCATTCACATCCGATGCCATTTCCTCTCCTTCGATGACAAGATCGCTGATGTTTACACCGGGAGCAGATACAAGCAGTTTCATATCGCCATACTTACCTTCAATACCAAGGATACTGTTATCCTCGTTATTGAAAAGAGCATAACCAGTTACAGGCAAATCGCCGAACAGATTTGAGATTTCATCCTCAGTCAGATCCCTCGTACTGATCTCAAATGCGATATCAAACTGTGCGACACCGCCATCTGACTTAACAAAGTTGATCTTGCTTCCGTTGTCCAATGTTGCAATTTGCTCATTGCCTCCGAACAGTCCACTCTGGAATGCACCAATTCCAATAACGGCTACGAGTGCAAGGCAAGCTGCAATCGCACCCCATTTCATCCAAACAGGACGACGAACAGCTTTTGCTTCGCCGCTATAGGCAGTTGCTTCATTGACGTATTTCTGATCGATACTCCCGATAGTTTCAGAAATTCTGTTTTTTCTCATAAAGATACTCCTTCCTTAATCAAATGCTTTCTCAGCTTTTCCCGTGTGCGAGAAAGCCGAACCGAAACATTATGGTTGCTTGTATGAAAGAGTTCCGCAAGCTCCGAGATCGAATCCGAATGCCAATAACGGCGAACAAACATAATTCTGTTTTCCTTGTCCAGAGTTGCAAGAAATTCATCAATGATTCGAGCAACCTCGCCGGCATGGAATTCATCCTCAACAGAGGTGGAAGCCGGGAAACAGTTTTCCAGTTCGTCAAGTGCGACATCGTAGATGCTGTTTCGTTTTGCTGCAGTATTTGCGTGATACTTTTTAATAGCAAGATTACGAACGATACGACAAATATAACTCAAAAGCGGATTTGGTTTTTGAGGCGGTATTGTATTCCACACTCCGAGATATGCGTCGTTTACGCATTCTTCGGTATCCTGCCGATTATTCAGTATGTTGTTTGCTACTCTTGTGCATACAGAGCCGTACTTATTCGATAGTTCAATGATTGCCTGCTCTGAGCGCTCATAGAACAACTCAATTATTTTACTATCGTCCAAACTACTCACCATCCTTTCTGCCTCATCTTTATACTACGGTTTTGGGAACAAATATCTCATGTTATTTTAAATTATATCAAAAAAATATGTCTATTTCCACCTATATAAAAACTGCAATACAAGACTCCCGAACAGAAGGAAGAGGAGTATGCCTTGAAATTAGCGGATTTATAAGACACGTGTGGATAGACTGATGGGTTCGAAAAGGTTTGTTTTTTAATCTTCTAATTGCAGGATTTGAGATTTTCTGTTTTTAGTCCAGCTGACAAAAAGAAAATGCGACCTCGAAAAGCCGCATAAATACTGGGTTTTATAATAAAAACACCATTGAGTCTGAACTTGAGGGTTCAGATTTCAATGGTGTCTTTAGATGGCGGAGTGAGAGGGATTTGAACCCTCGCGGGCTGTTTAGACGCCTACTCCCTTAGCAGGGGAGCCCCTTCGGCCTCTTGGGTATCACTCCGAATCAGAAGAAATATTCTTTTATGCCAAGCCATTCTATCACGGAGCGGATGGTTTGTCAAGCCTAATTCAAAAAGAATGGCGCATTTCTGCCGGCTTGGTCTTATTTCGGTTTTACAACATAAGATTGTTCCATACATTGGAAATTT
>JAZNSG010000032.1:0-4529 GCA_045591035.1 Clostridia bacterium
CTTTTTATAAGTGCCGCAATTTTAGCCGCACCGAAGATTTGATTGCTTTCGTCGTAGATCTCCTGTATGCGAAACCGTAGTTCCTCCCGACGTTTCGCATACCACGTGTTGTCTTTCTTATTGCGGAGAACGTGGTTGTAAAATGTTCCTCGGGGAATGTCAAACGCATCACAGATCACGTGTACGTTATATTTGCCGTAAAGCTGCTCGGCGGCATACAATCGTTGCTTTAATGGTGACTTCGGCGTGCAAGTCGCGGATTTCAGAATTTCAACGAGGCTTTCCAAGCGTGCGACTTTGTTTTCGAGTAAATGAAAATTGCGGACACCGACCTCTTTTCGTTTGCCCGCTTCCAGTTCGTCACGGTAAGCACGCACCCAGCCATAAAATGTACTTTTGGGTATGCCGGTGTCAGCGAGGATATGCGCAGACGGTTCACCGGATATAACACGGTCAATGACCGCTTGTTTTTCTTCTTGCGTGTAAGTTCTCATGTTATCAACTCCTTTGCGGAAATTATAACAATTAAAAAGATTAGGCGGTGATATGAAAGCTATATCACCGCCTAACTTTTTACAAATGCTTGATGTTATTTTCAATTCGTTTAATTACCGCAATAAACGCCTCGTCGTTTTGTCCCGTAGGATCTGGCAAGCCCCAATTATCATCGAAAGCTCTGCCAATGAATGGACATCCAACATCACATCCCATTGAAATTACAACATCGGGGGATGGGATTTTATCAAAGGTCTTGCTGTACTGTGTCAACTCCATATCAATGCCGTAGAGCTGTTTTATCAGCCGTACTGCATCTTGATTGATCTGCGGTTTTGTTTCCGTGCCTGCTGAGTAAAAATCGAACGCATCCCCACGTAGATGTTTTCCGAGTGCTTCGGCAATTTGGCTACGGCAGGAATTGTGTACGCAGATAAAAGCTACCTTTTTCTTCATATCAGAACCCCAACTTGCGCAAGAGTTTTTCAACATCAGCCACCTTTAACACCTTTCCCATAGACACAACGTTCTCGTTTACAACGAGAGCCGGCATACTCATAACGCCGTATTCCATAACCTTTGCCATATCGGTGATGTACTCAACCTCTACAGGAAGTCCCATATTCTTTACGGCTTCCTTTGCGTTTTCGTACTGCTGATGGCAGGATGCACAACCTGCACCCAACACTTTGATACAGCAGATACCGTCTGTCGCACCGCCGCAACATTCGTTCACAATCTCTGTTGCTTCGCTTGTCGGGCAACCGCAGTTGCAAGCACAGGCAGGAGCCTTCTTTTCCTCGTTCTTCTTTCCGAAATTAAATAATGCCATAGTGATACCTCCAAATGTTTTTATAAAATTAAGGGCTGTATTAGATTAAAGAAATATCCCACAAGGATAATTCCAACCGTGCAGATCGATACGAAAATACCGAGCAATTTCGGTTTCACTGCTTTGCGGAGCATAATCATAGAAGGCAGGGACAGCGTTGTAACGCCCATCATAAAGGACAACACAACACCGAGTAACGCACCCTTCGCAAGCAGAGCTTCGGCAATCGGAATCGTGCCGAAAATATCGGCATACATCGGAACACCTGCAACAGTAGCAAGGATAACACCAAAGGGATTATTGTCGCCAAGCACCTTTACGATAAAATCTTCCGGTATCCAATTATGGATGATGGCGCCGATACCGACACCGACTAACACATACGGAAATACCTTTTTAGCGGTGGAAACGACCTGTTCCCAGGCGAATTTTAAACGGTCTTTGAAATGCAGTTTCTCCTGCGGGACATCAAGTGAACGACCGTTGCGGATGTATTCTTCCACTTGATTTTCAAGATGCAGCTTCTCAATAAGCGTACCGCCTGCAACGGCAATTACAAGACCAAGTACCACATAGACCAAAGCGACCTTCCAACCGAAAATGCTCATAAGCAGCACAAGGCTGCCAAGATCCACCATCGGTGAAGAAATAAGGAATGAGAAAGTTACACCGAGGGGCAGTCCTGCACTTGTGAAACCGATAAACAAAGGAATAGATGAGCAAGAACAAAACGGTGTAACCGTACCGAGTAGCGCCGCTACAATATTTGCACCAATACCGTGAAATCTGCCAAGTATCTTCTTTGTTCTCTCTGGAGGAAAATAGCTTTGGATATACGAAATAACCAAAATCAGCACACCAAGCAAAACCATAATCTTGATGGTGTCGTAGATAAAGAATTGAACGCTGCCGCCGATTCTGCCTGTGGTATCCAAGCCGCAAGCGTTCAGAATAGTTCCTATGAGTCGATTAAGCCAACTCATACCGAGGACTTCTGTTTGGAAGAAATCCCACGCTGTTTTTAAGATTTGCATTTAAAACTCTCCTTTCAAAGATAAATATATTGAAATGTATCTATATATAGGCTTTAAAGGAAGTCGTGCGGAAAAGATTTGACATTCCCTACTTTTCACAACACGACTTGTTTTCGCAATCACAATTTACGGAAGTGAGTTCCTTTAAGCAGTTATCTGCAACCTCTGCTCCCTCTACTGAAATGGAGTAGTGCATCCATTTACCTTCTTTGCGTCCAACTACTACACCGGAGTCACAAAGGATCTTCATATGGTGAGATAAGGTAGGCTGGGTGACGTTGAGTTCTTCAAGCAGTTTGCAGGCGCACTTTTCGCCGCTTGTCAGCATTTTTAAAATGCGGATACGGTTTTCGTCGCACAAGGCTTTGAAGATCAATGCCGTTTTCCTTTCGTCCACTTGAAACACCTCCCATAGGCGTTTATCTATATATTATTATATGCAACGCATAGATGTTTGTCAATAGGATACGATGCTTTTTGCAGTAATGTTATCTTTGAAGGGTGACATTGATTTTATGTGAGAGTTCGAATTCATACGCAAAACTGCCGAAAATATCTTTTTTGTAGCCCATAGACATAATGAAACGGCAGTTTTCAAATGAGAACTGCCGTTTTTGTTATAATAAAATTACATCAAGGCTGCCATTAAAAATGCCATATTTTCTTCAGGTGTTGTTTGGCGGTTTGAAACCTGACTCATTTTCTGACTTGCCTGACTCAATAAGTTCTGTGCAGCCTTCAGACTTGATTCATCTACAGTTGCACCTTGTGCTTTACCTGCTTCACATTCGTCTATATCCTGTCGGATTTCTTGCATAACAGCCTGGACTTGCTCTCTTGTTTTTGCAGCAGCAAGCTTTCTTGCAAGTTTACCTGCGTTTATCCCCATTGATGTTCCTGTTGAAGTTGCTTCAGGGTTTTCTTCTGGCTTTTCAGATTCATCTGCACTTTTTAATTCTTCGGTTTGTTGAGTAGCGTTTTCGAGTGTTGTTTCTTCATCGATAGTGCTTACTGATGAATCCTTTTGATTTTGAAGCTGTTGCAAACATTCTTTTGAAATCTCAATAACGTCACACTTAGTATTTTTTTCTTCTTTTTCTTTGCTAGTGATATCTGATGTGAGTTTGTTACTTTGCTTTTCCAAGCTCATAATACGATTATAAGCGTTATTAATAGAGTTAATCATACCTGTTTGCCTCCTGTTTTCAAAATAATTTTTAATTATATGGTATATAGCCAATACACTGCAATCCGAATGATAAAATGCTATTGATAAATACTATAAATTATGCTATAATCATAATACAAATCGGTAGATTTGAAAATACTTAAAGGGGATTATTGTTTGAAAAAATCTAGAAAGGCAATAGTAGCGTAAACGGGAGGTTTGCCTGCTATTATCAAGTACCCTCCCGTGTTTTTTGAAAAAATCACGATTTAATGGAGGAAAAATCAATGAACAAAAACTATATCATTCGTCTTGAAACAGAAAATGACTACGCTGAGGTTGAGAATTTAGCACGTGAGGCGTTCTGGAATTTGTATGTTCCCGGCTGTAACGAGCATTTTCTTATCCACACTATGAGAGACCATAAGGATTTTATCCCTCAGCTTGATTATGTTATCGAGCTTGACGGTAAAATTATCGCAAGCGTTATGTATACAAAATCAAAGCTTGTTGATGAACAGGGCAATATAAAGCCTGTAATATCCTTTGGCCCTTTATGCGTACATCCTGATTATCAGCGAAAAGGCTACGGAAAGGCGCTTCTTAATTATACCTTTGACAGAGCTGTTGAGATGGGTTATGATACTATTATTATCTTTGGCAATCCGTCAAACTATGTTTCCCGTGGATTTAAAAGCTGTGTAAAGTATAATGTTTATTTAGAAGGCGGTTTCTGCCCGATGGCTATGATGCTAAAAGAGCTTGTATTTGATGTATTTGACGGCAGAAAGTGGATATATTATGGTAGTTCATTTGATGAAAAATCAAAAGACGAAAAGGCTTTGGAGGAATATGAAAAGAGATTTCCCAAAAAGGGAAAAGCCTGGCAGCCAAGTCAGGAAGAATTTTATATCCATTGCCATTCTGTAACCAACAAGTAGTAAAAAAACCGACGGAATAATTTTCCGTCGGTTTTTTACTACTTGTTGGTTACAGAATG
>JAZNSG010000033.1:0-9850 GCA_045591035.1 Clostridia bacterium
GGGTTTTTGTTTGTCATTCCGAGGTAAGCGACAGCGGCGAGGAATCTCTGCCTGTCATTCCGAGGAAAGCGACAGCGGCGAGGAATCTCAAGGGATTGTTCACTTCGTTCAGAATGACAGGAGAAGGCATACAGAATAACAGTTGAGTTTTTTGCATACAAAAAGCAGAGGCATAACGCCTCTGCTTTAAACATTTTCTCTTAGTGGAGAATAGCAAGTTCAGTTTCCTTGTCAAAGAGATGAATCTTGTTTGCATCAATAGCAACCTTGATAACCTCATCAGCCTGAGCTGTTGTACGACGATTAACTCTTGCAATAAGAGAAGTTCCGTCAAGTTTTATGTACAGATAGGTTTCTGAACCCATCATTTCTGTGAGGTCAACAGTAACGTCTGCCAAAGAATTGGGCATTGAAGAAATATGAGCTTCATCGTCATAAATGTTTTCAGGTCTGATACCCATAACAACTTCTTTTCCATAGTAAGCAGAAAGGTCTGCCTTGCTGCTCTTTCCTTCAGGAAGAAGAACGTCAAAAGACTCGCCCTTAAGGTGGATGCCGTCATCCTCTTTTGCCAGAGTCACATTAAGGAAGTTCATCTGGGGGCTGCCGATAAATCCGGCAACAAACATATTAACAGGCTCATCATAAAGTTCTGTAGGAGTAGCACACTGCTGAAGGTAACCGCTCTTCATAACAGCAATTCTTGTACCCATTGTCATAGCCTCTGTCTGGTCATGAGTAACATAGATAACAGTTGTGCCGAGTTTTTTGTGGAGTTTGCCGATTTCAGCTCTCATCTGAACTCTGAGCTTTGCATCAAGGTTCGAGAGAGGTTCGTCCATAAGGAATACCTTTGGTTCACGAACGATTGCACGACCAAGAGCAACACGCTGTCTCTGACCGCCTGAAAGAGCCTTTGGTTTTCTGTCGAGAAGATGTTCAATGTCAAGAATCTTCGCAGCTTCTTGAACCTTTTCTTTTATAACATCCTTCGGTACCTTCCTGAGCTTAAGGCCGAATGCCATGTTGTCATAAACGGTCATATGGGGGTAAAGAGCATAGTTCTGGAAAACCATAGCGATATCTCTGTCCTTAGGTGCAACATCATTAACCAATTTGTCATCAATATAAAGCTCACCTTCGGTAATCTCTTCAAGACCCGCAATCATACGGAGAGTTGTGGTTTTTCCGCAACCAGAAGGACCAACAAGAATCAAAAACTCCTTATCTGCAATTTCAAGGTTAACGTCCTTAGCACCAATAACGCCACCCTGATAAATTTTGCCAATTTGTCTTAAACTTAAACCTGCCATTTATTTTGTACCTCCTAAAAGTATGTAATCTTTAACAAGTCATACAACATTTTAACATATTTTATTTAAAATTGTTAGGGAATAATTACACAAATATGCCATCTGCCTTTTGTAAATGTTGCACATACCAATTTTTAAAAATCCCGAAACCCTTGTGTTCCAAGGGTTTCGGGGTTTCGTTGTTTGAAAGTTTTAAGTTGTCATATTCACCAAATTTTCTCTTTTCTCTTGCTTAAAAATCAGCAATCCGTATAGTTTGCGAAATTTAACGCCAAAACATCCATTTTGTTCCAAATATTATGCCTTGAAAAGAGCTTTTACTCCTGTACGATGGGTTCGTCTGCGGGGGTTTCTTGAGCATCCTGCACAGCAACATTTTCTGTTTCTGCAGTTTCATCTTCACCATCTTCGTGGGTAACAGCTGCCGCCGAAACAATCTTCACTCCATCTGCAAGTCTCATAAGGCGAACGCCCTTGGTGACACGTTTCAGGGTACTGATTTCCTGGGTGTTAACACGGATAATTATACCTTCAGAGGTCATAAGAATGATATCGTCTTCGTCCGTAACTAAGCCAAATCCCGAAACCGCACCTGTTTCGTCGCTGATTTTGTAGGATGTTGTGCCCTGGCCGCCACGGGACTGAACCTTGTATTCATCAAGCTCGGTCTTTTTGCCGTAACCGTTTTCGCTGACAACAAGAAGCTTCGCACCTTCACGCATAACACTCATTCCAACAACATAATCGCCGTCTTTTAAGGTTATACCTCTGACACCTCTTGAAACACGACCAAGAGAACGAACATCATCCTCGGAAAATCTTATCATCTTGCCCATATGGGTTCCCATAAACACATCAGAGCTTCCGTCTGTACGCTCAACATTAATAAGCTCGTCACCCTCATCAAGATTTATGGCAATCTTTCCGCCCTTGGGAGCATTTTCGTATTCGGTAAGAGCAGTCTTTTTGATTACGCCGTTCCGGGTTGCCATAATAAGGTACTCATCCTCGGTATATTCACGAATGGGCAAAATCGCTGAAATCTTTTCACCCACATCAAGGGGCAAAAGGTTTACAATTGCCGTACCTTTGGCTTGTCTTCCTGCTTCGGGGATTTCATAGGTCTTTATGCGATACATCTTACCAAGGTTTGTGAAGAACAGCAAATACGCATGAGTTGAAGCTATGAACAACCTGTTTACAATATCCTCTTCCTTGGTCTGCATACCGATTATTCCCTTTCCGCCACGCTTCTGGCTTCTGTAGGTGTCGGTGGCAAGACGTTTGATGTATCCCTGAGAGGTCATTGTTATAACATTGTCCTCTTCTTCAATCAAATCTTCAATATCAATATCATCCATAACGGGTTCAATAGATGACCGTCTTTCATCCCCGAACTTCTCGCGAATCTCGGTAATTTCTTTTTTCAGGACTTCAAGAACCTTATGTTCACTGCCAAGAATTTCTTCCATCTCAGCAATAAACGCCATCAATTCCTCATATTCTGCATCAATCTTCTCCCGTTCAAGCCCCTGGAGTCTTGCAAGACGCATGTCCAAAATAGCCTGAGCCTGAACATCGCTGAAATCAAAGCGTTCCATAAGCTTTGGCTTTGCATCATTGTAGCTTCCGCGAATTATAGCAATAATCTCATCAATATGGTCAAGGGCTGTGCGAAGACCGTCAAGAATGTGTGCCCTCGCCTCTGCCTTGCGCTTGTCAAAGCGCGAACGGCGGATAATAACCTCTTTCTGGAAGTTGATATAGTTATCAAGAATTTCACGAAGATTAAGAACCTTCGGCTCAACCTGATTAACAAGAGCAAGCATTATGACGCCAAAGCTTTCCTCCATCTGGGTGAACTTGTAAAGTTGGTTGAGAACAATAGTTGCATTGGCATCACGTTTTGTCTCAATAACAATACGCATACCGTCACGGTCAGATTCGTCTCTGAGGTCTGAGATTCCCTCAATTCTCTTTTCACGAACAAGCACTGCAATTTTTTCAATCAGTCTCGCCTTGTTCACCATATAAGGAATTTCAGTTACAACAATTCTTTGTCTGCTGTCGTTGAATTCTTCAATTTCAGCCTTTGCACGAATACGGATTTTGCCCTTTCCGGTATGATAAGCTGCACGAATACCGGCGGTTCCCATAATCTGTGCCCCCGTGGGGAAGTCAGGACCCTTGATGTATTCCATAAGCTCATCTATTGTTATTTCAGGATTATCAATAACCGCAATAATTCCGTCAATTACCTCGGTGAGGTTGTGGGGCGGAATATTTGTCGCCATACCAACAGCAATACCGTTCGAACCGTTTACAAGAAGATGCGGAAAACGGGACGGAAGAACAACCGGCTCCTTTCGGCTTTCGTCGAAGTTCGGCATAAAGTCAACAGTTTCTTTTTCAATATCCGTGAGCATACGCATAGCCATACGCGACATACGCGCCTCGGTATAACGGTAAGCAGCAGGCGGGTCGCCATCCACAGAACCGAAGTTTCCGTGACCGTCAATGGTCGGGTATCTCATAGAGAAATCCTGAGCCATACGCACCATGGCATCATAAACAGATGCGTCACCGTGTGGATGGTATCTACCAAGCACATTACCAACGGTGGTAGCACTCTTTCGGTATTCACGGTCAGGAGTCAGATTATCCTCGTGCATCGCATACAAAATACGACGATGAACAGGCTTAAGACCATCACGTACATCCGGCAGAGCACGGCCTACGATAACAGACATAGCATAGTCAAGGTATGACTTTCGCATTTCTTTTTCAATTTCAACGGGAATTATATTGAGACAAGACGGGTCAAATAATACCTCATTTTTTTCATCAGCCATAGCTTATTACCTCATTTTTTAGTGTTTTAAGAGGGATTTCAATTTTCCCTCTTTTGTTATACTTCGACGCAAATTCCAAAAACCCTTTTATTTTGCAAAATTTTTGCCCTAAAATCAAAAAGTTGCAAAAAGGGTATTCCTTTTTGCAACTTTATTTTTATTTATATTCTTTTGCAGTGGTTGAAAACACCAATCCAAAAGCCGCCTTTGCTCCGGCAGCCTTCAGTGCCCGTCCGCATTCCATCATAGTCGCCCGGGTGGTGCAGACATCATCCGTGACGAGAACAGTTTTCCCTTTTACATCGAGCCGAGGGTTCACACAAAGACTGTTGTGCATATTTTTTGCTCTTTCCGTATAGCCAAGAGAGCTTTGCTTTTGAGTTTTCTTTTGAAAAAGAAATATTCCTCTTTCATATGGGACATTTATTCTTTTGGAAACCTCCTGGGCAATCCTTTCCCCATGGTCAAAGCCCCTCCATTTATGAAAGCTGTGCGATGGAGCACTGCAGATCAAGTCAAACTCAATCCCTTCATATTCTTCATAGAACCGAGCAGCCATACATCCCGAAACAAGCTTGAACGCACTTGTTCGCTCATCCTTTTTCATCCTCATCACAAGTCTTTTCACTATGGTTTTGTACTGAAAAACCGAAACAATCCTTTTAACTCCGTGAAGTCCCGTGTTTGCACAAAAATAACAAAGCCGGTCCTTTCCAAATGACACAATTGGCTTCCCACACTTCACACAACAAACACATTCATCGCAAAAAGCCAACCGAGGTCTGCAGTTTTCACATACATGCTCTCCGTAAACTTTGTCAACAAGTCTACCGCAGAATATACATTTTGTTGGAAATATGAGCTTCAAAATTGTTATGAAAGCTGTTTTGGCAAAGCTCCTCATTTTATTTTACACAATCAAGTGCTTGTTTTATATCGTCAATTATGTCTTCAACATTTTCAATTCCCACAGAGAATCTTATAAGGTCGGGAGTCACTCCTGCAGCTTCAAGTTCAGCATCATTTAGCTGACGGTGTGTGTGACTTGCGGGATGAAGAACTGATGTTCTTGCATCAGCAACATGGGTAACAATCGCCGCAAGTTTAAGACTGTCCATAAACTTAACAGCCGCTTCTCTTCCGCCCTTTACACCAAAGGAGATTACCCCGCAAGAGCCGTTGGGCAAATATTTTTTTGCGAGTTCATGGTATTTGTCGCCTTCAAGTCCAGAGAAGCTAACCCATGAAATTCTTTCGTCCTTTTCCAAGAACTCTGCAACAGCCTGAGCGTTGCTGCAATGTCTTTCCATTCTAAGGGGCAGTGTTTCAAGCCCAAGGTTAAGAAGAAAAGCATTGTGAGGTGACGGGATAGAACCAAGGTCACGCATAACCTGAGCTGTGAGTTTAGTTATATATGCCGCTTTGCCGAATTTTTCTGTGTAGGTAATGCCATGATATGAAGCATCGGGAGTGGTGAGTCCGGGGAACTTTCCACTTGCCTCCCAATCAAAGTTTCCGCTGTCAACAACTACGCCACCCACAGAGGTTGCATGTCCATCCATATATTTTGTTGTTGAGTGAACAACAATATCTGCCCCCCACTCAAAGGGACGACAATTTATGGGAGTCGCAAAGGTGTTGTCAATAATAAGGGGAACACCATGGCTGTGAGCCGCCTTTGCCCATTTTTCTATATCAAGAACAACAAGGGCAGGGTTCGCAATTGTTTCACCAAACACAGCCTTTGTGTTTTCACGAAATGCAGCATTAAGGGTTTCTTCGTCTGCATCGGGGTCAACAAAGGTAACGTCTATCCCAAGCTTTTTCAGCGTAACTCCGAAAAGATTAAATGTACCGCCATAGACAGAAGACGAGCACACAAAATGACCGCCAGCTTCGCATATATTGAATATGGAATAAAAACAAGCAGCTTGTCCTGAAGAAGTCAGCATTGCTGCAACTCCGCCCTCAAGGTCGGCTATTTTTGCTGCTACTGCATCATTTGTCGGGTTTGCAAGACGGGTATAAAAATATCCACTCTCTTCAAGGTCAAAAAGCTTACCCATTTGTTCGGTAGAACTGTACTTCCAGGTTGTGCTTTGGTATATGGGCAAAACTCTTGGTTCACCATTTTCGGGAGTATAACCCGATTGAATACATTTTGTTTCTATTCTCATTTGAAAAACCTCCGAAATTCACTATTCTTTTCAAGTAATTTTACTATTTTTCACGAAAAAAGTCAAGAAAAAGTATGGCTTTCATTTGTTTTTTATGTTATACTTATAATGTGCGAATTATCATTAATCGGATGCATAAAACCATTTATTCCTTTTGAAGAAACATCACCGCCTATAATTCGTTTTTCCAAAACTATTATATTAATTAGAATTGTTTTATTTTGGGACTCTTTGTGGTTTTTGATTATATAAGAATATCTTAATACCGATTTCCCTTTATATTCAGAAAGGTCAAACCCCGACTCTTTCTGCAGGCAATTATACTCTGTGAAAACTTCATCAAAAATTTCGGGAACTTTAAAACGGCTTATTTCTTCAGGGGAATCCTCAATTTCCCATCCTAAGTTGCTCACATATTCTACAATCATTTCGTTTGTAGAATTGTCCATTTTAAATACTATAAAAGTTAAAACTAAAAGAATCATTGCAAAGACAATTACAGAAAAAATATACTTGTGGGTTTTTGTTTTTTTCCCCA
Source organism: Clostridia bacterium (assembly GCA_045591035.1). Lineage (GTDB taxonomy): Bacteria > Bacillota > Clostridia > Monoglobales > Monoglobaceae > SIG440. The sequence goes on from JAZNSG010000033.1 coordinate 6,881, forward strand.
TTTTAAAACCCCCTGAAATATTTATTTTACATATTTATTAAGTTTATAGGGAATATATTACCTTTTAAACAAATGAAAGAAGGTGAAAAAATGCGACTTGACCGTTATTTGTGTGAAACAGGCTTCGGAACACGAAGTGAAGTAAAAAAAATTATCAAACAAGGCAGAGTCCTTATTAACAATATTTGCATTAAGTCTGCAGATTTTCATCTTTCTCCCGACGAGACATTTGTTTCTGTTGATGGAAAAGAAGTTAAATACAGAAAATTTATTTATCTTATGATGAATAAGCCCTCGGGTTATGTCTCCGCAACCTGGGACAAAAAGCTTCCCACCGTTATTGACCTTCTTCCCGAAGAATACCTTCATTTTGAACCATTCCCCGTGGGAAGACTTGATATTGACACAGAAGGTCTCCTTCTTCTTACCAACAACGGGGAGTTGGCACACAAGCTTCTTTCACCGAAAAACCATATTCCTAAAACATATATTGCACAGCTTGAAAAAAAGCCAAAAGAATCTGATAAAGATTTGTTTCAAAAAGGGATTGACCTTGGTGATTTTGTGACCTTGCCTTCATCTCTTGAAATTTTATCGGAAAGTGAACCGTACTTTGCAAAAATAACTATCTTCGAGGGAAAATTTCATCAGGTAAAAAGAATGTTTGAATCCACAGAAAACAAAGTTCTTTACCTGAAAAGACTGAAAATGAAAAATTTAGAGCTTAACGACTCCCTGAAAACAGGCGAAATCCGTGAGCTTTTTGAAGATGAAATTGAAGAACTTTTAAAATAAAAAGAAAGGGTGATTTTCATGATAGAAACTTTTATTCCGAGAATTGCTGCTGTTAATGATTTGTCCGGATTTGGCCGGGTTTCTCTGAATGAGGCTATTCCTATTATGTCAGCAATGGGCGCCGAGGTTTGTCCACTTCCCACAGCTGTACTTTCAACCCATACATACAAATTTGAGGATTACACCTTCTGTGATTTAACAGAAGAAATGAAAAGAATTTTAAATCATTGGCGGAATTTAGATATTAAATTTAATGCGGTTTGTTCGGGATATATGGCAAGTGCAAAGCAAATCCGAATCCTTTCTGAATTTATTTCCGAAAAAAAGGCTGAAGGAACAACTATAGTCATAGATCCTGTTCTTGGCGACAATGACCTTTCCGATGCAGAATCTGTATATTATGACCGTATGAGTGACCTTATTTCCGAAATGAAAAAATTTGTTTCACTTGCTGATGTTATAACTCCAAACCTCACGGAAGCGTGTCTTCTTTTGGGAATACCTTATCCTAAAAATTATCTTTCAAAAGACGAAATTTCACGCATACTTGTGAAGCTTTCAGAGATGGGTCCGCGGGGAGTTGCAATAACAAGCATAATGACCGACGAAAACCACATGTGTGTTGCAGTATATGATAAAGAAAAAAACGAATTTTCTTTCCCTGACTGTGGTTTTTTTAACAGACCTTTTCATGGTACGGGAGATATTTTTGCTGCTGTTTTGACCGGAGCTTTAGCCTTTAAAAAATCTCTTTTTGAATCAGCACAAATTGCTGTTGACTTTGTAAAAGCTTCGATTTCAGAAACAATGAAATATCCTGACATAAAAATTGAATATGGTGTTGTTTTTGAAAAAATTCTGACTTCTTTCTTTAAAGATTTTAACTAAAAAATAACCCGCATATTTAAATGCGGGTTATTTTATTTGCTTTTCTTGGAAATTCTTTTGGTGTTTCTTTTACCTTTTCAATAATTACAATCTTTCTTACCAAATCAGAGTTTGGAATTTTAACCTCTTTAACTTCTGATATTTTTCCTCCAAGATTTCCAATCATACTTTTAGCTTCTTTTAATTCATCATCAATTTCAAAGGATTTAAATGCCGCAAAAATTCCTCCAACCTTCAAAAAAGGTATACAATATTCACCTAAAACTTTAAGTGGAGCAACAGCACGTGAAACTGCATAATCATACTTTTCTCTGTACTCCTTATCTTTTCCGCCGTCTTCTGCTCTCATATGAATAAATTCTGCATTCTTAAATTTGAGTTCTTTTGAAACTTCTTTAAGAAAATTGATTCTTTTATTCAAAGAATCAAGAAAAGTGAAATCAAGGTCTTCTCTCATAATTTTTATGGGAATTCCGGGAAATCCTGCCCCGGTACCCACATCAATAATTTTTGAATTTTCTTTTATTTCAAAATTAAAGATGGGTATTATACTATCCAAAAAGTGCTTTACTGAAATACCTTCAGGATCTGTTACTGCAGTAAGATTCATTTTTTCATTCCACTCAACCAAAAGCCTTGAAAATGTTTCAAATTTTTCGACAATTTCAACGGACGGATTAATATTATATTCAGAAAGACCTTTTAAAAATATATTTCTATCCATATTTATCTTACCTTTACAATTTAAAAGAGAGTACAAAAAGCACTCTCTTTTTAAAATTTAATTTTCTGTGAAAATTATGCCTGAGGAGCATCTACAGGGCATGATGCTGCGCAGCTGCCGCAGTCAATACAAGCACTCTCATCAATAACATATTTTCCGTCACCTTCCGTTATGCAAGAAACAGGACATTCAGAAGCACATGCACCACATGCGATGCAATCATCATTGATTGTGTAAGCCATTTTTTTCACCTCTTATTATAAATTTATGAAATATTACTTATTTCCTCACATATAATATCTTATTTTTCTTCCTTTGTCAATAATTTTGTTTAAATTGTTACTTTTAAAAGCATTTATCAACATTATCAACAATTTCCACCATGAACAATTTATTTTATTATTGTTGATAAAAGTTCTAATATTTTCTACTTGTGGATTGTGTTGAAAAATTTTCTTAATTTTTAACAATCATATAAACACCCATTTTCTCCTTAATTTTGGCTTTTTTCAGGGTTTTTAACATTTTCAACACCCCCTACAACTACAACAACTAAATAATTT
>JAZNSG010000034.1:0-26717 GCA_045591035.1 Clostridia bacterium
GGCATATCATCACCGGGGAGAGTTTCGCCAGGAAGTGTTGTTTCTTCGTCACCGCCATCACCGGGAGGAATCTCTTCAGGTTCTTCAGGTTCTGGCAGTTCTGCTACTCCCCCAGGCTTTCAGTAAATTCAACTGTCTGCCAATCCTCTGTTGTAACAGTTCCCATTATTCTTTCGCCCTTCGATTTAAGTGTTCCTGAATAAACGTAAGCATCCATTCCGCTGCCTTCACCCTCCGGAATAAGTGCAAAATCGCGGCGAATAGCTTCTTTTGTTTCCACATCTACAACGATAATAGGTCTCACCGCATCAGCGCCAAGCTTTTCTTCGTTATAAATAGCAGCAATATCATCGTGTACTGCATTGCCTTTGATACGGTCAAAGGTAAACGATATTGACGGACTATAGCCGACAACATCTGTCTGTTCAAACTCCTCGTCTACATACTGACGGGAATACTCTTTTGCGTTTTTCGAAGTTGAAAGGTCACTGAAACCCTTCATACGATGAAAAGTGTACTTTACTGTTTCTTCTTCCACTGTGGGAACGCCATAAAACGCGAGCATATCACATCTTTTTGTTACATCCATTAGTTAAAATCATTCCTCTCTTAAAATTCCTTATAATAAGTAAGACGACACTGTATTTGATAACGCGCGTCTAAATTTCCAATATCGTGTAGATACTGGCCTGTAAGAACCTCAATCCCCCGAGCCGAACATGCATCGGGCAACTGAGGATAGTTTTTTGCTTTGTCCTGAGCTTCAATCCAGGCTGAAAAATCTTCATAAAACTTTGCAACTGCTGTATTGTTCTTGTCACTCTTTGAATAAAGCTCTCTGGAAGCAATAACAAAGAGAACCTGACAAACCTTTCCTCCGTCTGCATAGTTTTTTATAACCGGATTTGCAGGAACAGTTTCAATAGAATATGTCGCCTTGTCTCCAAGATAATTGACCTTTATCGAATTTCCTGAAAACAAAGGACACGTTTCTATAAATTTTCTTATTTCATCAATCATTTCTCCGCTTTGCCTCCTGATAGTTTTGCAGCACCCTCAAGGATATCGTCCCTGTGGTCTGCTTTCATTCTTTCAAAGAAGTAAGGACCTCTCTGCCCGTTATTTCTTGCAGACTTACTCCTTTCTTTTGCATAAGGCGTATTTACCACAACTTCACCGCTGCCGATTTCGGTTGCGATAACCATACTATCAATCATTGTTCCGGTGAGCTTAGGCATATTGGGCTGCATATATCGCATAACCTCACTGTCAACATACTGCTGAACCATCCCGCCCTCTGCCAAACCTCTTTTTTCGATTATTTCTTCTGTTCGAGCTGATTCAAACTTAAAAGTCATTCCTCCGCCATTTGCCATACGATTACGCCTCCGCCTCTATATGCCAGTGGGGGATGGAACCATAATTATTATCGGTCAGTCTTGTAATCTTTCGGCATTCAGCTAAATCAAGGGGGTTGGTTCTTTTAAAATCACCAACATACACCAAATCGCCCTTCTCGATACTCTGTACTTCTGTTCTTTTTATCCTGACATGAAGAACATCCGCATTTTCCTCGCCTTTTACCGTGGCAGATAAGCCTTTTTTACAGAAAACCCATGCAGGGCAGGTCATAATTGGCTCATAATCGTCTTTTTCTTCCACATACCGAATAATTGTTACCTTGTTATTAGTGAGCATCAATCCACCCCCAAATACAAAAGACCTGTATTGCCAAGACGACGTACAACAATCATTCTGATATTTCGCTTAGCATCATTATTGTCGGCGTATGTTATCGAATATCCATCAATATTTTCACTTTGCACACCTTTTTTATCATCAAGACGATACAATTCCTCTGCAATTTCACACAAAGTAAGATTGACCTCTTTTTCGTGTTCTGCAGAGAAATCAGATGTCAGCAAAAATTTGAGCTCACGCCAAGCTTTGGCTATATAATATTCAAATTTTTCGGCAGGAATTGGTCCCTCGATGCCGCAATTATATTCGTTGTAATAAAACCCATAGTCAATGCTACTTTTTTCCATCCGTCTCACCCTTTGCAGGCGTCTTTGTTTCCTTGTTTGGGGTCTTGTTTGGCGCCTTTGCGGGCGTCTTTGTTTCAATAAGACCTACAGTTCTCATATTTTCGCCTCCTTGTTTAATGATAAAGGGCGGATTTACTCCGCCCATAAATTATGCAGTTGCCTTGTGAAGATAAATGCCGCTTACTTTGTTTTCGTAAACATCCGCAATACCGTATGAACGGTAAAAGAATTTCCAAGCATCTGAGCTCTGGTTTTCTTCAGGTGTTACAACCTTGTTAACCACATGCTTCTGATACTGAATAGCTGCGGACTTTTCGATAACCATAAAGTTAATATTTTTGCCGCCTGCATTCTTTACAAAGTGCCCTGCAGTCTCACCATCGCCGATACCGTCATGAAGGTCAATAGCTGTATAGAATCTGCTCTGTGGCACCTTTTTAATTTGTGAAAAGCTATCAAGAACAGCCTTTGACTTTGTGGTATCAATGTTCATAACGCCATTATAGAGTGTAGGTGTGATGAACAAGATTCTGCTTTCTGTAGGAACTTCCTCTTCATCCATTGCGTTTTGTGCTGCAATAAGAGCCGCAAGTGTATCCTGAGGGTCAGCAAGGTCCTTTGATGCCATGCCGATACCCTCAACGCCCGCATACTGTGCAAAACGGAAAGCATCAATTTCAGGTGCTGCTTTTGTGCGGATAAATTCGCTTGAAAGCTGACCAAAAGCTACACCTGCAGTCTCTTCATTATCCATCTCATCAACAGAGAACGAACGACCTCTGTCATAATTAAATTTCACGGTCTCGTTTGTGAGTGTTACGTCACCGCTTATATAGCCATTTGAACGGCTGTAATCAGCAAGACCATCCATTGTCATTTTGGGAATAATAATTTCATTTGCATTTGCCCCCAGCTTTACAAGGCGGTTATTACCATCAAGCACAGAAGTAACAGACGCATACTTATACACCTCATCAAGTGTGTCAATGTACTTTTTAAATTTTTCTATTGTATTCATTGTTTAAAATCTTCCTTTCATTTTTAGTTGGTTTTAATGGGTGGAAGGCCCATAATCTCACGGACAGCTGCATCTGTTGCAGCTGCTCCACCTCCTGGAGTGCTGGATGCTACACCCGGAAGTCCGTCGTCTGGAACAAAAATGTTTTCTTTGTCCTTTATTATGGCCTCATAAATATCCTTATCGGATTTGCTTTTGTTTGTCTCATCGGATAAAGCAGTCTTGAATTCATTGAAAAGACCATCTCTGGTAAAATCATTAAGGAACTTCGCATCTCCGCAAATATCTGCAAATCTGTTTTTTAAGCCATTTTCTACAGCTGCAGCCTCATCTGCCTGTTTACGAGCATCAATATCAGCCTGAAGGTCGTCAATCTTCTTTTGAAGAGCCTCAGCATCGCCAAGACTTTCCTTAAGGTTGCCGATTTCAGTCTCATACTCGCCAATTTTTGTTTTGGCATTGTCGAGTTCAGTCTGCACCGCCTCCAAATTGCCCTTTGCCTTCCCGATATCAGAAGAGTTAATATCCAGAATGGCTTTTAACTGTTCATCGGTAATCCCCTCAATAATCCCTCTCAAATCATCTCTTGTCATATAGTTCTCCTTTCAGTTTTTTTCGCAGTTTCTTTCTGCATCGGATTTGTTAGTTTATCGACATTCCGGTCAAATGTTATAAGAAAATCTTCTGAATAAAAATCAAGGTAGATTTTCTTGTTACTTCGACAATACAAGATTGTCTCCGTAATAAAAAAGCATCTACACAATCGTGTAAATGCTTGATTTATTAAATTTATCTTTTATTTTTTTGCTGCCACAACGGAACATATGTTCCTTTTTTATAATCTTCATAATGCACAAAAAAATAATCTCGTTCTTTATCATACTCATCTGGCTGCATATCGTCACGCCAAAACGGCATCTCCTTCAATGTTTCCGTTGCCCAATTATCGTCTACCATCTATTTCAATCAATCCTTTCGTAAATCTTTTTAAGAGATTATCCACAATTATTTCTTCTCTCATCTTTGTTCGTTCTGCCCCACTTATTATACCATTCCTCGATTTTAAATTCAAGTCTTTTAATTCATCCTTAAATAAATTATCAAAGTGAACGTTACCGTCTAACGTTACTGTCTTTTGTGCAAAGTACATTACTCCATCAATGCGAATAGCCCCGGACAATTTAATTGTTTCATTATAAAGCAATGTCATCATATCATTCTCAGAAAAATATCCATCTGAATTGTGGTTATGTATAAAGGCAAAATCTTTGTCTTTATTTTTTTCAAGAAAGTCCCAAAACCTTCTATACCCTACACTGCTTTCATCACCTTCTTCGAAAAACAGTTCTTTACCTGTATTAATATCTACCAAAGAAAGACATTCTATGCGTTTTTGTCCTCCTATTTCTGCGACTTTACGCGAAGCAATAGAAAGTCCATTGTTAACAATATCATTAAGCGAATCTAATTTTACATCAAATACTGCATCTGCATCAAATTGAAGCACCCTGTGAGTATTTCTTACTGCAGCATTTGCTGCAGCACTTTGTACATTCTTTCTTTTTGCCCAAACCGCTTTACCAGAAACCGACTTGCCCCAATTCTTAATGCCGTTTTCGGTTGTCTGAGTGAATACTTGCAGTCTGGACTTATCATAGTATATGCCCGTTTGATTGCAGAAATCTTTTAATCGTGCCTCTTGCTTTTTCAGTAAAACACTACGGGAAGAGAACTCCGCTTTGAGCTCATCTCTCAAGCTGTCCGTCTTGGCATTCTTTATCGCCTCATCAAGAACCACAAGCTGCCTTTTTGTCTCTTTTATGGTCCTTTCAACAGCCCTTTGATAATCTTTTGCTTTCCACAACGGAACATCCTTGCCGTTGTATGTAACCGTTTCATTTTTGAAAGCCTCAAGCTGTTCCTCGGTATATGCTCTTTTAGATATACCCTCAAAAAATATAAACCATTCGTGGCTGCAATTAACACCCTTAAAGCCAGTAACTGTTCCATATCCTATATCTTCAAGAGATAAATAACCAGGCTTACCGCTTCGGCTTACAAGTTGTCCTTGCCACTCTGCGTGTTCGGGCCTTGCCCCTGCATGAGCTGACAGTTCCATTATGTCCTGGTCCATCTCATCGGCGCGCATCTCCTGAAGCTTACCTGCAGTCTGGCTCATTCCAGTAAATGTACTGCGTCTTATTGCTACATCAAGCTTGTCCACCCACCCGGAAGGATAGATAACGTTGACACCCTTCGAACCTGCAGTCAGACAAGCGTTTTTCAAAGCTGTGTCAAGGGTAAACGCACCGCTTTGCACCTGCATCATTGCAAGGTCACACGCCTCAATATAGGCTGATTGCGATGTCAGCGCCGTTGTTTTTGTAAGGTTTATTGCCTCTGTTGAGGTTTTTGACAGCGTTGCCTGCCACGCCTTTTGCATTGCAGGGGATAACTTCTTAAATTCAGCTGGGGCAAATCCCGCTTCTGCAATTATCTTATCATCATAATCAAAGATTGTCGTTTCAGCGGTCTTAAAAGCCTCTTTTATTTCGTCTTTCTGCCGTTTTGTAGCCTTCTCAAGTTCCTTTGTTATATCCTCAAACAAAAAACCTGCTTGTTGTAATTTTTCAGTCTGCCACGCTGCGGTATCCGTTATAATACCCGGATTATCGACAAGTCTTCTGGCTATATCTCTTAATATACTTTCCTGGAGCTCCTTGTGAACCTTTAGGCTATCAAGAATATATTCTGTTTTTTCGGGAGTAATCATATCTCTGGAATTCCCTCAAACTCTGACGCAACATTCTTTTTAGCTGTTTCTTCATCCTCGCCAAAATACCACATGCGGAACTCCCATTTTGACATTATCCCCGCTGTAACAAGCGCTTGTTTTTCAGTAAACTCCGTTTTACGGTCAGCTACAATACTATCATCAAACTCAAAGGAAACTTCATTTTTACTTAATGGAGCAAGATTATAAAGAGTGCACCACACATCCATAGCATAAACCAGGTCTTCAAGAGCATTCTTAAGTGCTCTTTGGTTATCTGATACCGTTGCATAACTCCTCTGCTTTGATGCCTTTATTTCTTCTGCTGTCTTATCCACATTCTGCATATTTGACAACGTGCCATACGCCAAACCGCAATTGAACTCTATTTTGCGAAGCATACTATCAAGCCCTTTATCAAGCTCTTCTCCTCGCAATGTAGGTGTCCACTCCTTGAATAAATCATTATCATCAACATCTAAGGTTTTATACAAACGTTTATCCGGGAGAATGGGTCTGCCGTTTTTGTCATGCTTAAACGCCATAGTGTTTACATGTAATGCACGTTCCCCGCTCTCGAACTCCCATAATATTCTCTCAAACTGGTTGTTTGCCTCTTTAATCAACTCAATCGCATCGGCATACACCGAAACGCCCAACGGAGACTTTGGGTCAATTGCATTTGCAGTTGCAGGTTTGAAATAACCAAATAACGGGTTTTTTACATTTGAAACGGTTATTTCTTCCAAAAGACTTGACCATTCGTCAACCGAATCAAGAGAAATGGTGTTCCCAAGAGTTCCTTCGTTAAAGCTCAAGTACGCTTTGCTGGATATTGTATAAGCAGTTCCTTTTAAAACATGTTTCTCAAGTCTGGTATAATACTTTGCCCCTTTGACAATCCGCTCCACAAACACAGCAGCAGTTATTTTTCCTGAATTATTAAACGCAAGAGGGAAAAAAGCATCCGCCTGTATGTAATCAACCATTATTTCTTTATCTTTCACATATGGCTTTAATATAAGTCCGCCTTTCGCACAACCATGCTCCAGGGGACCACGTATATTCTGTATTATTTCGTTATATTTTTGGTTAAGGAACTCCGCTCTGGAACCACCTGTAATCTCCGACTTCATTTCGATAGAAATAAGTCTGGCCAATTCTCTCGATATAGCTGCAGGTAAATTGAGCTTTCCACCGTCCTCATACATATCCGACCACAGTCTTATCGCCTGTGCCATACTGCCAGACATTGCTACATCTTCACCAATAGCATTTTTTATTGTCCCTTTATCAAACACCGTGCTTCTCACTCTCCTCAAAAAATCTTTTATTCCATCAAACATCACATCAACCTCTTTTTAAATATCGTGTTGCACGCATATCGAGTGTCATCCATCGCGTGGTCAAACTCTTTCACAACACAATCTTTTTGCGCTTTTTCGTCCCATCTATATAATCCGAACTCACGAATACTGTCTTCACATTCCCGATAAAAGAACAATTTGTCTTTCTGCAACAGCGACCCCGTAACTCTGATGCCATCAATCACATCATTGTTTGCCTTTCGCACTGTGAATCTTCCATGTCGGCGAATGGTCTCAATAAAACTCGCAGCGGACGGGTCAACTACAACCGACTTAATCTCTCTTTCTCCCGCAAGGTCCTCAAGTAGTTTATAATACTCCTCATCCGTCAGCTGTTTCTTTTTCTTTTTACTGTCGAAATAAGTTTCTTTAACACGTACCGCTCGGTCTCTTTCCAATCGCCACAGACCCATACTGCACGGGTTTATCGTGCCATAGTCAATTGATATGTGATATTCAAAGTATTCGCCCTCTGGTTCTTCGCACTCGTCTAAAATGTGTCTTTTTTTATCAAACATAGGATAAACAAGCCCCTCCGCAATTACCCACAAGCCACGAATAAACCGGTCGTAGAACACCCCGGTATATTCTTTTTTTAGTTCTTCCACATACTTTGCATCCAGGAACTCATTATCATCAATAAAAAAAGACATTACGAACATATCAAGTTCGCTCTGTCTATCAAGATATTTTACTTTAAACCAATGATTTGGACTATCAGGATTCGTTGTGCCAAACAATTTCGCCTTATTTTCTGACAAACGAGATAAAAGCATATTGAAAAACTCTTCAGTAAACAGAGTCAACTCATCACAATATGCCCCTTGAAGCGTCATACCCCTTATTTTATTCTCAGCTTTGGCATCATTGACGCCTTCAAGATATATCTTTCTACCGAACAATGTTCCTTCTTTTGCCGGCAAAGAATAAACAAAGTTGTTTTTCCCCACAAGAGTTTCAAGCAAATCAAGGCAATTACGTTTCAATGTGGTCAAAGTTTTTGCAACCATTAGATAGTTTTTGTCTTTAGGCGATATGCACACCCACAATGCCCACAACACCAAGCTTATCCACGTTTTCCCGCTCCTGACAGAACCATGAAGAACATTTATTCTTTTCAGTTTATGATTTTTAAAAGCCCGGAGCAATTCCTTTTGCTTTTCTGTATATGCACTCTTACTCATCGCAAATCCTCAAACTCCTCAACAAGCTTTTCAAAAATTCCGTTTCCGTCACTTGCTTTATCCTCACGAACAATATCTTTAACATCTTTAAGGGCCGAAACCAATTTTTTAAGTCTATTCACATCAACCACTTCGCAATTTGAAACATTCCCAAACATATCGACGTGCTTGTTGAGTTGTCCTAAGGCTTCCTCAATCTGCTCCTGAGCCTTATCGGTTAAAGTCAGCATTTTCTTTACTCTGTCAATTTCAGCACTAACAATTATTTCAGCTGTTTTTTGTTGTGTTTCTGTTGTGATTTTGTTGTGTTGCTCCTTTTTTTCTGAAGACCATTTTTCCTTATTGGCTTTATCTTTAAGGGTATTAAACGAGACCTTATATTTTTCAGCCAACTTTCTCTGACTTATATTCGTATTAATGTATTCATTCTTAATCGCAATCCAATCTATATTTGCCAACTTTCACCACCTCTCTTTTATGCTAAATACCCGCCAACCACATCCGCCGACTATTTTATTTTCGGCACAAGAAAAAGACACCCCGAAAGAGTGTCCCTATAAATCTTTATGTTGCATTTTACATTATACCACAGAAAAGGCGAACAAAACGAACAAATTTTTAATGAGACAAAATATATCTGTCTGACAACATCCTCACGCTATCGGGAGTGTTATTTCCACCCACAAAATAAGCAACCTTTGGCCACGTCAGAAGGTTCAAATATCTGTACTGAATTATGAGCCGTATAAGTGCGTCGTCAATGTCGTTTATGTACTGCAGGATTCTATTTCTTTCCTTTTCGGCTCTTACTATCTTTTTGTGCAGCAGATTATCCCTTTTTGTAAGCTCATCCAGTATTTCATCTATCCTATCTCTTTGGGGACTTCCTTTGGGCATATCTGATAGCAGCTTCGTTACATGTGTAAGTTCCGCATTAAGTTTCTCAATCTCATTTCTGTCACGCTTTATTTCCTCTTCCAGATAATAATACCTACTTAACTCTTTTTTTGTCATTTTCTTCTCCCGCCCTTCCCGAACCACCTGCCGCAATTGGGGCAGCACTTAAACCTATGCGTATCGTTGTTGGTGTAATTCCACTCCTGTCGGCAAGTGGGACATATCAAGCTACATACATTCTCTATAGGCGGATGCTCAAGCCTCATCATAAGGACTGTAATCTTTACTTTTTCATTATGAATCTTTTCCCTCGCATCTTCCGGGCCTTCCTTTTTAGCCTCCTGAATTCGTCTTTCGCAACTCCGTATAGCTTTCTTTATATCCTTCCTGGTTAAATCTCTTAAAAACATCTCCGTCCCCCTCTCAGTTCGTCTGATTCTTTGTTCCCTCACCATTTCTTTTACTCTGTGCCACTATTCAACACCGCCTTTTTCGGTTGGGTGGTCGTTCCACGAAAAGCCGAAATCGGAACGCTTGATTTTACATTTCGGCTCTCCGTCTTTCCAAAACACAAGACCTTCCTCGTTGTGTGTTCTCAGCCATTCTTTTATGCCCTCAAAAGAACGCTCAACTTCAACAACTTCTTGACCGTGTTTTACAAGAATATCGCAATCAAGTCCGTGTGGGTTGCCTTGAAAATGTATTCCTATTGCCTCATAAGTACCGTCTGTTCGGTTATTTGTGTTTTGGTATGCAATAACAAACCACTTGTCAGAAGGGTTATTTTCGTCAACTTTTACCCAATGCGGATGATGTCCTGTAACTGCATCGGGTTCACAGCAAGGTATTGCTCCTTCGGGTGCTTTCTTTCCTTTCTTTGCATCATAACGCATGTAAACTTCTCCGTTGATAATTGCACAACAAGAGCCGTCAATCTTGACCGTTGCAACTCCTTCACCGTCAAGCACCCATTCCATACCTTCGGTAACATTCGGCTTAATTCCTACAACTCTATGATTTGCATATTGTCTTTCAAATAATGTCGGTATTTTTTTCATCACCCCTCACCGCCTTTCATTTGCTTGTAACTTGCCTGTAACTTGCTGAGTGCTTCTTCTTTGGTTTTAAATAGGGTTACGCCTACATATCCCTCACTCCATTCATAATGTCGCCCTCTATATGCTTTTTCTTCAAAACAAATAACCTGAGTTTCACTAAAAATTTTATAATGATGTATTTGGCATTCCCTTACTCTATCTCCAATTATCGCCCATACTGTATCTCCAACCTTATAAGGCAATACAGGCACATTCTCTGCAGGCACATTAAAACACTTACATTTTTTTCCGCTTTCCTGAGCAAATACCCGTGTCCCTGTCAGTTTGCAGGTAGAGCAGGCATCCATTTGAACTTCCTCTTTATCCCAGTTACAGCAATTCTCACACCAATATTTTTCAGCCTCTAACATTTCGTGCTCAGTCATTATTCGCCACCGCCTTTCTATTCGCAAAAATATGGTTTGAATTTATCGACAAACGCATTAAATGTTTTGCATATTAGCTCTTTCCACTCTGTTCTAATTGATTTATAAACAAAGGGATGTGCAAAATCTTCATATTCAGAGCGAATCCTCCAAAAATTATAAAACATATCACAGTTTTCTACTTTTGTGTATTCACCCTCTCCGAGCTTATAATACAAACCATACCTTAGCATATATTTATCTATAAGTTCTTTGAGTTTTTCATCAAGACTCTCACTATGTTGACAATACTCTGGATAGTTATCATAGTAATGATTTTCAAAATACATAGCTTTTCGTTTCTTGAAAAACCCGATTATGTTTTTGTATGGTGGCAAGAGTCTGCAAGGTTCATCTTGCCAATCATCGCCTTTTATATAGCAACCGCCATCCCATTCGTCATATTCGTATGATGTTCTTTTGCACCAACCATAAGGGCAATGCTCACAATCATTTCCGTATCTAAACCAACGCAATAACTTTTTCATTCCTGCGCACCGCCTTTCTCGGTTTCCGCATTGGCAACAACACTTAACATATACAAGATTATAAAAAACCTGCACGGAGCTTTATTTCCTATGTTGTAAAGTTCATAATCCTCACAACCCAAGAGTTCAAAATCACTTTCTTTGAGGTTATGCAAGGAAGCAATCCACAAAGATTCGGACTCGGCTGAATCTTTTAATTTTTTTAACATTTCACATTCTTCTTCATATTCATACAGGCAATCTTCATCTGCATACCCTACATAATCGAAAGGTGTTTCCATAAAGTCTTCGAAGCGTTGCTTTTGCTCATCGGTCAAGTCGTATTCATACCAATCACTCTCTTTGATAATCCTTAACAACTCACTTTCGCATTTTTCTTCGTTAAATTCTTCTCTCCTTTGACTTTCTAATTTTTCAAGCTGATAGTATGGAGAATTGTATGCAAGGTTCATTACATTTGTTTTCCAAGTACAATCAAATCCCCAAAAGCCATAATCTCCGTACCAACTCATATGATAACCGTCAAACATAGCATAAACAGGACAACAAAAGTTTCTTCCTGACTTTGATTGTATTTTCACTCTTGAAATTTCTTCGGTATAGTTTTCAATCTCGTATTCTATTTCCTCATAAGGTGTTAAATCTTCTATGCCATATTCATCTTTTAATATTTCCGCAATGGTTGTGTTTCCTTTCATTTCCCCTCATCTTCCTTTCTCATATCTTTTGTGAATATTGGAACTGAATAATGTCTGCAATTTACACTGTCCATTATGTCTGCATAGTGCATAAGTCGGTCATAATAAAAGTTTGAAAAAATACAGACAACATAATTTTTATACTCAAATTTGACATTATGCCTTTTGAGATACCAAACAATAAACCGCTTAATCATTCTTTTCATCCTCTTCTCTCAATAATTCATCAAAATAATACAATACATCTGCCTGTTCTTGACCTCTTGCCAATAATTCTATTGCCTTTTCACCTAAGGACAAATATGTTTCTGTATTAGGTGTGGTCCTTCTTGCACAAATGACTTTTGCGGTATAATCAAATGCATTTGCAAAGTTATAGTCTGATAGAGTTGCAATTCTATTTTTCATTTCCATAATTTTATTAAAATTGTCGACTCGGGAAAGAAAGTCACTATGTACTCCAACGCATAACTTTACCATTTGTTTTATTGCCTTTGGAAATTTCATTCTCCCTCATCCTCTCTCACACTCACTCCCTCTACAACAAGCGCATCCGCAACCCGTTCGGCAATCCTCCCCACCAGATGGCAGGGAAGAACGCCACTGAGACTTTGCTTGATTGTTGTAAGGAGTTTTTCGTAATCCATTATGTATTACACCTCCAACATTGGCAGCATTTTCGGTATTTCACCACTTATATATGCCTGCTCTATCTGAGGCTTCATAAAGTCGCTAACCGTTTGTACGCCGGGGAGAACAATATTTGCCATAAATTCATCCTCAAAAACAGATATACCGCACTCCACCGCCTCAAGCTTAGCTTTAATAACAAGGTTTAACGCTCTCCATCTCTGCCTACACGCCTGCTCCCAAGCTTCATATTGACTATTTTCGCTTCGTTCTCTCCCTGTCGGGGTAAGTTTAAACTCATTCTTTTCAGGCAGAGGTAAAACAAATTTAATCTGCCTCTCATACATTGTAAAGCCAATCAACGCCTTGCCGGCAGTCATTGCGTAAACAAAATTATCAGCTCCATACCGAATTAAAGTTTTTTCAATTTCAAGCCTTGACAATTCGCTCGAAACATTTGTATTCGCTGCATATTTTCCCATCTTAATTTTCCGCTCCTTTCTACACCGCCATATGATTTGTAAGTGCTGCCATTGTTCTCAAATCTACAATGCAATACTCAGGCAGATTAACAGCAACAACAGCCTTTGCCATCGGCGGACATACTGCATTTCCGCATCGTGCCACCTGTTGGCTCTTTGGATAAGGCTTACCGGTATAATCGTGGTCGATAATATAATCTTCCGGGAAACCTTGCGCCCTATATAACTCTGCAGGGGTCAGCATTCGCAATCCAACGTCTGATATAAAATAATCAACACCGCCTATTGTAAGGATAAGAATTTCATCCTCTGCAATGTTATATCCGCAGTAGGTATTAAGCATATCCCTTACCTGCGGCCAGAACTTCAAATCGTTTAATCCATTAATCTTTTCAAGTCGTGTGCAAACAGTTCCGAACTCGCCCACACTTGTAGTTATGGTCCTTAACGGATTGTTTACATCCTGCCCGATATCCTGTCCCTTAAATTCCGTTATATGAGCAAGCGTTATGCCCTCACGGTCTTTGGATGTAATTGTTCTCATTGGGTCATTAACATCTATTCCATCTTGAGCGTTGCCATAGTATTCTGTGAGATATCCAAGAGTGACCCCCTCACGGATTTCTGTTGTGACTGTATGTAATGGTTCTTTGGGGCTGTGATAATGGTCGCCCTTGAAATACTGTGTAAGATGCGCAGCTGCTATACCATATCTTCCCGAACCATCAACTGTCATTAATGGCTTTTCAAATCCGCTTGCACGGACCTCTTTGTCGCTTTGCTCCTGGTGATATTGAATAAGGGTGGGTGATATTAAACAAGCCTCTGCTTTTGATACAATTGTTGGCACGGGTTCCTGCATGCCTCTTATTCTATCCCCGCCGCCTGTTTGTCCTATTTGCATTAGATGTGGAGTAATCAACATTTGAGCGCCTGCTGTTGTGATAGTGTTAATAGGTTCTCTTATATCTGTTCCGCTTGCGCCCGAATGATTATGCATATGTAATGGTGCCAATACCGGGTCACACACTCCATATCCGTGCTTTGCTGTTACTGTTCCAAGAGGCTGTTCAATGTCTGATACCCTGTCAGCTCCGCCATGGTTGACCTGAACGATAAAAGGCTTCTGACTTTTGATAACAAACTTATCCATCCCTCTTGCAATCCGACGCATTGTGTTATCCTTCAAAGGCCGCATAGCTTTAAGGCCATACTTTTCTTTAATCTGTGCTGAACTCTCGAAGATTGACGGACAAGGCAAACTCCAATCAATTATCTCTGCAGCTGAAACCCACGGCTTACACTTGCCGGATTTAACCTCTTCGCTATCTCTTGGCGCGTGAGTTCTTTCGGGCCATACAATCGGTTTACCGTCACATCTTGCCACAAGGACAAATCTCTTTCGTGTTGTCGGTGCTCCGTAATCCGCTGCCACAAGCTCGCGGTACTCGATTTCATACCCCAAAGCTTCAAGCTGACTAAACCATTTATCAAAGGTTTCTCCGGCTCTGGCTTTAATAGGTTTACCCTTTCGCACAGGTCCCCAGGTCTTAAATTCTTCCACATTTTCAAGGATAATCACTCTCGGTCTTACCGTTCCTGCCCATTTCAGAACAATCCACGCAAGCCCTCTGATATTTTTATCTACAAGAGCCGCGCCCTTTGCCTTGCTGAAATGCTTGCAGTCCGGAGAGAACCAGGCAAGCCCTACAGGTCTGCCGGCACAAATTTCAACCGGGTCAATATTCCAGACACTATCCTGTAAATGCAAGGTATACGGATGATTGGTTTTGTGCATTAATATCGCAGCCGGGTCGTGATTGATAGCAATGGTCACATTCTGTCCTATTGCCAATTCAATCCCTGTGGATGCACCGCCACCCCCGGCGAAATTATCAACTATTATTTCATCCAAAAGGTTTATCTGTCCCTTTGGTCTTGTTTGGGTTTTCATTCCTCGACTCCTTCCCCAAGCATCTCTGCAAGAATCTTTTCGGGCGTGATGTCAATTGTGTTTGTGTCGTTATAGTTATCAAACTTTGACTTTTTACCGCCTTTGTTTGCCCTTTCAACCTTTTTAGCATTCTCTATACGGTCTGCCTGAGCTCGGTTATATTCATCAAGGGTCTTTATGTCTGCGTCCATATTCCCTCTGATAGCAGCCTTTATATATGACCACGTGCGTTTACCTTGCTCACAAGCATATTCAATTAGCCTCACAATCAAGGAGCCTTCCACACCGTTCTCAATAAAGAAATCAATTCCATCCCTTACTGCAGGAGTTGCAATCCCAATAAGCTGTTCGTATTTATGAAATACGGCGATAGCCGGGTCGGGTGCAGTTGCGACACTATCTTCTGTCTTATCTATATAATCTATATAATCTATTTTATCTATCTTATCTATTTGTTTTTGCTCGTTAGTATTTTCCCCTTGAATGTTAACATTTTCATAAATAATGTTAACATCTTTAAGAATTTGGGTAATATCAATTAGAAGATACCGCATAATTACTGTAACTTCTTTGTGGCGTTTCATCATATTGAAGTGTCTTTTCTGAATTCCTGTAGATGTCAGTATGCTATATTTGTCAAACATACCGGCATCAAAGAGACCTCTTCTTTTTGCCGCCGACACTATTTCCGACACAAGGTTGTGACCTACTCTTATATCCTGAGCAAACAACAACTCCACGTCTCTTGTCCATTCAATGTAATAACCATCTGTGTTGTATATTTTCTGCCACAATTTGACAATTACACCAAATCCCGTTATTCCAAATTCCGCCTCAATGAGTCTCATTTTGTCATCAAGGTTTAAATCAAGGGGAAAGTATGACTTGTTTGCCATGACTATTCCTCCAAATTTATTATTTCAATTTCAGTTCTGGGGTTGAGCTTATCAACCCCGCCTTTACCAAGTTGTAATGTTACTACATCAAAGTTATCATCCTTAAGGACCTTTTCTTTTACAAGTGGGTCAAGAATCATCTTGCCGCTATAGTTGTCCGGGTCTCGTCTGTGATTATCTTTGAAGAAGTAATTAATCTTAACCAGTGCTTTCTCTAGCGGTTTTTTCGGTTTTTCAGCTTTGCATAATGCAGCTTTAATCAACCAATGCCACCGCACTTTCTGTAGCCTATAATCGTTAAAATTATGGCTGTTCCCCATATATTCATTATTGCTCGGCGGTATATCGTTTACTGTTATCTTCATTAGAACGGCATATCCTCCGGCATTTCAAGGGGAGTAAAATCCTCATTGTTATCAGCCTCATTATCTGCTGTATCAGTTTCCTTTTTGCTGTCCCCAAAGGCAACTTCGTTCACAACAACCTCTGTGGCATAATTTTTTTTGCCGTCTTGGCCCTCCCAGGACCTTGACTGTATTCTGCCAATTACAACAATCATTCTGCCTTTGGAAAAATATTTATTGACAAATTCAGCAGTTTTGTTCCACGCAACACAGTTAATAAAGTCCGTTGTCTGATTCTCTCCTGAACCGCTATTTATAGCAATAGAAAAACTGCAAACAGGAGTACCGCTGCCGGTATGTCTCAGCTCAGGGTCACGGGTTAAGCGCCCCATCAGGATTGCTTTGTTTATCATTTATCTTCACATCCTTTAAAATCTCATTTATTTTCAAGTCCATAGCTTTGGCTAAGTTATAACAATTACCGTGTGATATGTGATTCTTCCAGGCGTTATAAGATGCATAGAACTTCTCCAAAGGTAATTTACCTTCAACAACTAACCTTGCCATCCTGGTATACTTTTTTTGAGCATTCCTCTTATTCTGATTCTTCAGTTTGCGGATAACCTTACCATTCTTCGTTATGTAGGTATGAAATCCAAGATAGCTTACACCATTTTTAAAAGGTGATATTTGAGTTTTGCCGTTAAGACTCAAATCCAATGTGTCTAAAAAGTTCTTTATAACCTCAAGGCAATGTTTAAGGTATTCCTTGCTTGGATGTATCAAATAAAAATCGTCCATGTATCTGCCATAATACTCAATTCCCAGCTCATACTTGATAAGCTTGTCCATACCGTCTAAATACAAAAGCGCAAGGCCCTGGTTAATTTGATTTCCCAAAGGTATTCCTTTGCCCTCTGTGCTGTCTATAAAGAGATTACAGAGCCAACAAATATCCATATCACTGAAATGGTATCCAACAATATCCTTAAGCTGTTCGTGGGATATACTGTAGAAAAACTTTGATATATCGCATTTAAGGATATATCCTTCGAATCCATATCGTTTATAAAAGGCTTTCATTTGCTCACTCAGTCGGTTAAGCCCAAATAGTGTACCTTTACCCTTCTGCCCAGCGCAGTTATCATAAATAAATATCTCCTGCATCCGGGGAAGAAGCACATTATCACATAAACTGTGTTGTACGACCTTATCTTTAAAAGATGTTGTTTCAATGATTCTCTCTTTCGGTTCGTAAACCTTAAATTCATTGTAGGCTGATATCTTATATGTTTTTGTTTTCAGCTGCTCTATCAGGGCATTTATACCGTCCAGAGCCATAACACTGAATTTCGCTGAGCTCTTTTTAAAGCCTTTGCCGCATTTTGATTTGCGGTACGCCTTGTACATATTTCCAAAATCAACGACTTTTTCAAAATCAGTCATACAACACAGTCCTTTTTGTTTATCTATCCAGTAGAAAGGTTGTGTGTTCTTTTGATGTGGGTGTTCTGATTTCGGCTTTTGCCTACTCTGTCTGACATTCCACCAATACGGGCGCACACCGTTATTGTTGTTGTAGTTATTGTTGTTGATATTGCCGGACGGCGAAACGCAAAAGAAAAATACAACACACAACCTAAAATAATTTATTTTCTCTCATTGGTTCTCCATGCAATAGCCATATACTTTACATCAGAGACCATTTTTGACCAATACCCTGCTGACTTATCATTCAGCAAATTCAGCTGCATAGACAATTCTATATAAAACAGCATTTCGTCACAGAATGTAATCGCCTCAGTTATCTTTTCGCACCTTGCATTTTTATTTGTGCCATTATGTATTCTGTTTGCTTCAAGCAAGGTTTCGTATATATCAAGGCTCTTAAGCTGTATTCTGTCTACAAGAGAATGTCTGTATTTCTTCGGGTATCGGTTACAATTTGATGTTAATTGAAAAGAATGTTTTGCAAGGTCTTTTGCCTTTACAATCACCTTCAATTCTGTGTCTGCCATTTTTATTCCTCACAAGATACAGAGATATCAGATACAAAAATCAAAAGCGGGAGCACACCGATAACGTAGTAGCAGCAATTGTCGTAGATATCGCCGGACGGCGAAACGCACTCAACCCTCCAACAGTCTTTATAATGCGGCTCAGCGCTAAATGGAGTAGCGAGCCACCACCAAGTATCAGGATTGTACTTGTCAAATATCTCCACGTTCTCTCTGTAAAAATCAAGAGTCGGGAGACTCACTTTTGATTTCATCGTTCCATAGGTTTTAAGACCATCAAGGGTTGTAAGGTCAGTTTCAAATTCGCAGACATTATCTTCGCCCACCGTTTCAACGATACCGGGCAGAAAATCTTTGTTTAATTTCTTCAGCACATCACTTTCGGTAAATTTATTGTTGTTTCCAAATACGCTGCGGAAAGCAATCTCTTTTGCTACCGCTACCGTCTGGCCGTCAGCTCCGCCGGGGAATTTTATAAACTCAACTCCGCCAACATCAAATACCTTTCCAATTTCTACTGCTTCAAGTATTTTTACAATTTTACTCATTTTATTTTTCTCCTTTAATTTTTAAATTTATCTCGATACAAAGATATCAGATTTTAAGATACAAAACGGGCGCACACCGCCATTGAAGCGGTAGCTATTGTTGAGGATAAGGCCGGACGGCGAAACGCATTTAACCCAGGAATCATCATCGTGCTTTGGTGTGCTGTAAGGTGTTACAAGCCACCACCATTTATTAAGCTTATGCTTGTCCAATATCTCAACCCAACGGCGATAAAGGTCTGTTGTGAGAAGTGACATCCTCCGCTCCACTGTTCCGTAACATTTAAGTCCATCATCAGAAGTCAAATCAACTGTATGTATCAATAGATTTTCAAGTCCGATAATGTTGCCTATTTCAGTTGCAAATTGACTGCAGATATGGTCCACATTTGAGTCATTGAAATTGTTGCAGTTTCCAAATTCTTCACTTTCTCGGAGCAAGTCTTTAAGGATAACATTTGTACCGCCCTCGCAATGCTCCAAAACAATAAATTCATATTTGCCGATTTTGAATGTTTCACCTGCAGGAATGTCTGCAAGTTTACTTTGTGGATTACATCCGCAAGATTCTCCCCATACAACACTCTCCAGCTGTGAAATCTGCTCATCTGTCAATTCAATTTTCTGTCCTTTAAACATAATGTAATTCTCCATAATAAATTTCCTTTCTATAAAAAGCTCTGCCCTATCAGGGCTATAAATTCTTCTCTGGTGTGCGTTTCTTCAAACTTACGCTGACATTGTTGTTTTAAATACAGGTCAAGTTCTGAATTAAAATGCACCCCGTAATCACTCATATTGTGCCAATCCGCGCGAAGCCACACTTTAAATCCATATTTCTCACTTATCTTTCGACTCGGCCCCATAAAAACGTGATGTTCATGCAAGTCTAACGGTGAGCCGGTTACATAACAGACCTTTTCATCCTGAAGGATGCTTTTAGCCATTCACAACCTCTCTTTCCCAAAGACTTAACATATCCGCAATTTCATCAGGAGTTTTTGTGTTTATTCCTAAAATATTACAGTCGTGTATAATGTTGTCAATAAGTCTTGCCATCTGTTTCGTATTATAGGAACTGCTGCCATAATATAAAGCCATTTCAACCATTCCTTTTTCATCTGCGGGACCAATCCTCTGAGCAATCCATCCCATACCGTGAAGAGACCAGCTATGTGTAATCGTGCCAACCGCAGCTTCGTTAATCGATATAGGCTGAAAAACGCCAACCCTTTGAATCTGTTTCAAATAAACTTCTTCTTTGGTTATTCCTTGGTTTTCGGCTATTTTATCCATCAGAACCCAAGCATACGCATTGGCGCTGTTGCTCCTTTTCGGTCTGTATGGTTTGACCTCGATTGACAGCTTGTCTCGCGCTTTAAGCTTATCGTATTCAGCAAGAAGGACCGCTTTTTCGTCAATCTCAAGTACCAGCTGAGGTTTGCCCGAAAGAAAGGCCAGGTTTAAATCTTTAATACGGCCCTTCAGTTTCATCTCTTATGCCTCCTGCTATTGTTTCTTTCCAGGTTTTCCAACAGATACAACAATTCGCACCGTTCCAGTCGAGTGCCATTGTAGGATATTCGGGAGCAAGAAGTTTAATTTGCATATTGCTTATAGGTCTATCCTCTGTCTCAATCTCTCCTACAAAAGAACAGCCCTTTTTAATACAAGCATCCAAATCTCCGCTTAGTGCTTTGAACATACTCTTTTTATCGCCGACAAAAAGAACATACTCATTATCCTTTTCAACGATTATACAATCTGTTTCCTTACCGCAGGCAACAAACACAATGCCAAAATAATTATCGTTGACCGATTCAAAACCTTTCGGCAAATGATATGGGGTGAACTTATCATCACTTTGATATATCATATCAGCTGTACCTTTTTCTTCAGATTCTTTTCTGAATAAGTCCTGGTCAGTCAATCGTCTTCCATTCTCCGTCTTGACAGCACCCTCAAGCGCTACCGTTGTTTCAACACCGTCAGGATAAAGCTCAACATTTCCGCCAAAATCAATTACTGTACAAGAGGTTTTTCCCGGTTCTGTACGAAGCACCCTGCCGACCTTTTGTACCCATTGTGAATGTGTACCATTTGTATCAAAGTCCACAAGATTTCTAAGCGGCGGATAATCATATCCTTCCGTGCAGATGTCAACATTGATAAGCTCTTCTGCATTTCCCTTTTCAAACCTCTCAAGTTCAGCCTTTCGTGTCGCATCGTCAAGTCCTAACCCAAGATACGCGGGATTTCTGCCGAGCTCCTTAAGTCGGTTATATATCAACTCGCAAAACTCGTGTGATGGAGCAAAAATTATACTCTTTCCCGGCTCTTTGTTCTCAAGATACTTGTCTATAAGACTGTTTAATAATTCACGCCCCGCATTGTCTGTTTTACAGTTTTTGGCAAGGTGTCCCTTTTCAGCTTTATCCCCAAGGTCAAACACCGGAGAAAAGTCAATAAATTTCGGCCTTACAAGATAATGACTGTCAATAAGGAATTTTGTGGTTATCTGATAGTAATTATCAAACAAATCAATCAACGGTACCTTGTCGCCTCTGTTCGGCGTAGCCGTTACTCCCAAAAGAGCTGATTCCGGATTACCCAAATCGTTCCAGGTTATAATATCCTCATAAGTGGATGCAGCTGCATGATGAGCTTCGTCAATAACAATTAAGTCGAAGAAGCTGTTTGACCTCTCAAACTCCGGCAAAAGATTCGCCACCGTCTGGACCATACCAAAATGCACATATCCGTGAAGGCTTTTTCTCGCAGCTGTTATCTCTGATGTAGGAATGCTTGGACAAACAAGAGAAAACTTACTATGATTTTGTGTATGTATTTCGTTGCGATGCACCAAAACCAATATGTGAGGACTCCGTTTGTGTGTTGCCCGGAAACCATTAAAATAACGTCCTATAACTGCAGCGAGCATTATTGTTTTACCTGCTCCGGTACCGGCGACAATCAGGGAATTACCTCTTTCCGCAATCATATCAGTTGCAAAGGACACTGCCTCGTTCTGATACGGTCTAAGTTTCATTTCCCTCAACCTCACTTTCAAGCCATTTTTTAATACAGCCTTCACAGTTACAATCTACAGAAATGTCACCTACGTCGTCCATATATGGGCACTTAGCAGTCGAAGGGCAAATTTCGTCCATTAAACCTTCAAACCTATTAAGTTCTTTTACCATTTCATCTATACCCATAGATTTTATTTGTTCAAATTTTGTCATATTGTTACCTCCGGGATTTTCATTCTGAAACTGCCATCTTTTGCAAAGAGAGCAGTTGTGCCATCCTCTGCACGAAAGCGACAAACATTGTTTCCCTTTGCAAGTTCAACAATCTTCTGCAATTCTGCCTTTCTTTTCAACTCGGCATCTTCTTCAGCCTTTTTTGCCTCTCTGTATGCCGACAAATCATAATCAAACACCAATTTGTCATTATACATAACATTTAATCTGATGCTTTCTATGATATTTTTTGGCGTATCATAGGCAATAAACGGTGTTGGCTCTCGGCTATGCTCTACATCATCAAAAAACCGCTTTATACATTCCCCGATGAGCTGTGAAAGATGCTCATTGTTTTTGAAATATAAATGTGAAACCCTCATATTATCATCAAGGTATTTGTATCGCTTACTGTATGACATCTGACATATTTTGCCACGATTGAAAACTGTATCATCCTTAAGAACCATCAGCTGCAGGATATAAAAGTCAGCCTTTGTCTTTAGGATTTGATATTGCGCTTGAATGATATATTTGTAAGGCAATCCGTTTTTTATCATCTGCGGCATCATTGATTTTTGTTCACACACAAACCGTTGCCCTATCTTTGGAGTACCGTACCCATAGTCATACGGTTTTAAGTCAATAGCCTCTGCTGTCCCTGCAATGTCAAGACTTGCTATAAGCCTATCATCAAGCCAAACCTCGCCCGGCTTAAGCTTCTTCTGTCTGCCCTTTTGAAGAACACGCACACCGTAAGGCTCAACAGCATGTCCGTATTCGGCAAACTCCGGGGGTAGTTCTTCTTTTTGATAAAACCCGTCTTTCTGCATTTTGTGATACAAGGCCCATACTGTGGTGTATGGTTTCTCCGCCCGAAAGTGCTCGACGTTAATTCCGCAGTTCTGCAGTTCCTCGTCAGTTGAATAATACTTGACGATATCAAATATTTCACTACTTCCAATACGTGTTTCCCTTGCCTTTTCCCACGCAAGAGTTCCCTGCTTAAGCTTTACTCTACGCATCAAACAGCCCCCTTATTTCAGGCCATTTTTTCTTTGATTTCCGCAAAAGATAAACATCGGCATATCTTTCATTAATAACTTCCTGCGCAGTCTTGCCATCTTCAAACATTTGCTTGATTTCTGTTATTGCATCATCCGCAAGTTTAGGATTTGCAGACCACATATCATATAACTCTGTGCAATCCTTTTTCTGTTCTGATGTAAGATTGTCAAGGTCAATCTTTTCGGCATCTATCGGAACATCAATAATTATTTCTTCCTTTTCATTCTGTGTCTCTGTTTCGACATATTCATCCTGTTCAAAAGCATATATCGATTCTGTGAGCTCCGGAAGGACTTCCTTTACTCTTTTCAATGCCCGGCGGATAATGGTCTTGTTTACCATCTCGCTTGTCCACTTTACCCAAAAGGTCGTCTCGTTCAGTTCATCAGATATTTCCTTTCGTTTTTTCTTGTAGCCCCGGTCGTCAACAAACTCAACCCATTTGGATTTATATATGCCCTGCTCACTGGATGCAGCAATTGTCAGCATTTCTTCAATGGGAATTTCACAAACTGACATCACAATCCTTCTATTACTTTTTGTCTCCTGGACCTCAAGTCTGCAGATAAATTTTGAAAAGTATCTTTCGTGCAAACGCTGAGCTGTTACTGCCCTGTCCGGATTGATTCTGTTATCCTTAAGGATATACACTACATCTCCGTTATAAAAATGCTCTTCAAAATATGTACTTTCATAATCCGCTTTGGGTACCGCGATAATCGTATCGGTTATGCGATAACCTTTTCTTGCCGCCGCTCTAAGGAACGCCTCGACTCTTGCAGATGGAACTATTGTCTTTCCACGCTTGACAAAATCAATCTTGTCATAATCTTCTGCCTTAATTCCGCCTTGCATTAAAGTCTGTAATCCTGATAACAACACATTTGCAGCATTGAGTGTATCCTGCTCCGTCTTAAGCTCAATACCCTTCATAGCCTCAATAAGCTTCACTGCAAAAGGAAAACACTGTGTTTTTAAGCCGATTTCTCTTTTGAGCACATCCAGACACTCGTTTGTCCCGGATGTCAACTGTTTATATACTGAAATTTCATTTCCCATAATTATACCTCCACAAGTCTTATCCCATAGTATTTTATAGCGCAGGCTTCACAACAGAATGCATTTCCGCGCTTGTCTGTGTAGTAATCGTCATACAGTGAGTTTTTTAACTCGCCACATTCCTTGCAATATAAAACAGGGTTCTCAAGCTCAGCTCTGCTGCCAAACTTCTCTGTTCTGCTTATAACGGGGTCTTCAACATTAAACACTTGACACAACCCCCTTGCTTATGGTATAATTATTATGTAAATTTTTTACCGAAATTTGCTTTGGAGTCTGTGCAGTGCCGTCTGTACAGGCTTCCTTTCTTTCTAAACACTTTTTGCAAACTTCTGCCATTTCCGATGGCCCACCACATTCAGGACATCTCCAATAAAACATTTTACTTCCTCCCTTTATTTGTTTTTCTTCTTTCCCGTTTGTCCATTATGTATCGCTACCTTTTCTGCTAAATATCGCCGGTCCAAACAACACAGCCAAAATAAGCGCCGCTGTCATATCCCCCCCGTCAAAGTATCCCATCACTATCACACTGATAATTAAAATAATTGATAAAATTTTCATTCGTAACACTCCTTTATCCGCATAAGTAACTAGCTAGACTCCCTATCGGGATTTTCCCACAACAATCTGCTTTGAGTTCGCCTTTCTTAATCATCTTTTGCAACGACGGATAGGTTATCCCGAGCAAATCAACCGTTTCGCCCTTCGACAGTGACATTTTTGTGTATTTCTCTGTAAGAAACTGCAAAGTGTCACGATAGTTCGGTTTTTCTCTCGGCATAATTACACCACCTTTCCATAAAGTTCATCAATTGTACAACCCAAAACTCTTGCCAAAATAGGTAGTTTATCTGAATTTGGGAAAGCTTTTCCCGTTTCCCACATCGCAACACAAGCTTGTGTCACGCCAAGTTCTTCCGCTAACTGCACCTGAGTTTTCCCAACCTTTTCTCTTAAACGTTTAATATTTGCCATATCCTCACCTCGTTTTATAAAGTATATTTATATTATAAACACACTTTATAAAGTTTGTCAATACTTTTTATAAATTTTCTTTATATTTTTATTTTTTTCTTTACTTATATATAAATACTATTTATAATATAAGCATAATTTATATTAGGAGATGAAGTTATGCTTCGACTAAAAGAATTGCGTAAAGCAAACAAGATGAATCAAGAATCACTTGCGTCCATTTTGGGTGTCACTCAAGCCACTCTTTCCGGATGGGAAAACGAAAAATATGAAATGGATAACAAAAGCTTAATAAAATGCTCAGAGATTTTCGGTGTCTCTATCGATTATATTCTCGGTGGAAACTCTTCACCTGAACTTGATGCCAACTCCAAAGGCATCAAAATACCTGTTCTTGGCAATGTTGCCGCAGGCATCCCAATTGAAGCAATAGAGGACATTGTAGATTACGAAGAAATAAGTGAGGACTTGGCAAGTCGAGGTCAATTTTTTGGACTAAAAATAAAAGGCTCCAGTATGGAACCTCGAATAAAAGACGGCGACGTTGTAATTGTAAGACAACAACCCGAAGTCGAAAGCGGCGATGTGGCTATTGTTATAGTTAACGGCGACAGCGCCACATGTAAAAAAGTCGTTATAACCGATAATGGTATAACCCTTATTCCATTCAACCCTAACTATGAGCCAGTGTTTTACACCGCAGAACAAGTAACAACTCTTCCTGTAAGGATAATAGGAAAAGTTGTAGAACTCAGAGGAAAATTCTAAAACATATTACAAAAGAAAAAGAAGAGAGAAATTTATGATATTTGTTATTCTAATTATTATTACTATTGTTATAGTTGTCTCCGCTCGTTCAAAAAAAGAGGAACACACCTCTTACATCAACGACGCACAGGACAATTTTCAAAAAGCAAAAGAAATCAAAACGGATAATTTAATTACCAAAGTTCCTAAACAGGCAACCGACAGAACAACAAACGAAACTCTTCCTACATTTAAGTACGATATAAATAATATGACTTTTCTTTATCATTGCGACCCTGATGAAGACGTTTATGGTATTTCTCCTATGTATTGGGAAATAATGGCCGAGGATATATTGCGTATAAACACACTACTTGACGAGGCTGCACAAAAATGTCAAGCTGTTCCTGAAAATCGCATAAAGAAAGAGCATATAAATTTCAAGCCAAACAGACAATTTGATGATAAATTCACAAGATTTGTTTATTCTCCTTTTACCCCAACAGGAAAAATATCAAAATTCCCCTACTATATAAAATTTGCACTTAATGATGGTTTCTCCGGGGAAAAATGTCTATTTGGAAACATATACTTCACCAAAGATAATCAAATAGGAAAAGCGTGGATTGTATCTTGGTTTAACCATAAATGTTATACCATAAACTGTGCAATAAAGGACAAGCGGCTTCAAGTCACTCGAATAGATGTAACCACCGCTGATAATTATTCCAAAACTTGTTTATATAATTACAA
>JAZNSG010000035.1:0-27409 GCA_045591035.1 Clostridia bacterium
CAAATGTATCAGGATCTGAGCCTTCTATTTTGTGTGCCATAAAATATACATTTTCGTTATCTCTCGCAAAATTTTCGTACTCAAGCAGTTCAAATTCATCCTTTTCAACATCAATAGGTGTCACTCTTCTGCCAACCGCCATATCATATGTTACATAATTCCACGTATCATTTTCGTATACGTAACCAAGTTCGCCTGCTTCTTTTTTTATAATTTCAGCAATCCAATTTATGTAATTCGCATCAAAAACTCTAACAACTGTAACAACTGCCTGTTCCGTCGTGTATGTATCCTTGGGAGCAAATTTATTTTCTCCAACACCTTTCATAAATCCCAAATTGCTTATTCTTTGAACTGAACTCATAGCCCAATCAGATATATCACTTGAATCATTATACTCATACCAAACTTCTGTAGCTTCCATTGGTGTTGTTATATCTATCATACGTACAATAATGGTTGCAGCTTCCTCACGGGTAAGATTATCGTTAGGGGCAAATTCCTTTTCACTTTTTCCATTAATGATTCCAATATGATATAAAAACAAGACTTTCTCATCATCCGTATCAACAAACGGTTTTTCTATAAAAGACGGAAATTCTGTTCCACCCGCCTCAGGATTTTCTTCACACCAAGTTACAAAATAAGGCGTTTGTACTACAAGACTAAATATCAATTCGCAAAAATTCAGACGAGAAATATTAGTTCTAAATTCATACTCTTTTTCACTATTTAAAAGATAGGTATTAAAAGCCCTATCAATGCTTTCTTTTGCCCAATCACTACAATTATACTCACTATTTGTATCTGCATAAACTGCAAATGATGAGCAAATTAATACTAAGGCTACAACTAATGCTAATGTTTTTTTCATAAAATCTATCTTGTTTCTACAGTATTTAACATATTCCGACAAACTTCCTACTCGTGTCAAGTCAGGATCAAAAAATTAGTTTTTATATGCATTTAAGCTAACCAATATCTTTTACTCCATTTCGGGTATAGTGTCAGCTGTAAGCTTTGAATAGACAATGCTTTGGCTTTTATAAAGACTTGTATTACCGGACATAATATAGCTTACAGCACAGGCAATCCCAAACAAAGCCAGACTCTCAGCGCCAAACATTTCGACCGATAGAATCATAGACGCAACAGGGCAGTTTACCGCTCCGCAAAAAACTGCAACCATGCCAATTGCTGCTGAAAATCCACTGCTTATACCAAGGACGGGTCCCATTACACATCCAAATGTTGCACCAACAAAGAAAGCAGGTACAATTTCTCCCCCTTTAAATCCTGCAGCAATCGTAATGGCAGTAAATATGATTTTCATAATAAAATCATATACCCGTGCATCACCTGCCAATGCCCTTTCGACAATATTCATTCCTGCACCGTTATAATCAAAAGTCCCTGACGCAATGGTCAGCAAGACAACAACCAAAGCCCCGACAATCCCTCGCAAATACGGATTTTTGAACCACTTTTTCATTAGCTTTCCGCATATTCTGATGGCGTGGCAAAACAAAATGCTTATCACAGCGCAACAGGTTGCAAGTACGATTACTTTTGCAATCAATGTTAAAGTTGTACTCTCAATTTCAATAAAAATTGATTTTCCGGAAACGCCAAGCAGCAAAGAAACGTAGTATGCGGTTACGGATGCTATAAGACACGGGAAAAGCCCGGTGAAATTAAACGCTCCCACGCTGATTACTTCAAGTGAAAAAATTGCTGCTGTAACCGGCGTAGAAAACAGTGCCGAAAACACACTGCTCATACCTGCCATGGTTATAATATGAGTATCGTTTTTATTTAATCTGAAAATCTTTCCGAGATTGTAACCTATCCCTCCGCCAAGCTGAAGGGCTGCACCTTCTCTGCCTGCTGAACCACCAAAAAGCTGTGTTATAGTGGTTCCTATAAAAATAAAGGGAACGATTATAAAAGGAATCTTTTCTTCTTTTCTGACAGATGTAATAATAAGATTTGTATCAAGGTTCCCTTTGTTACAAAAAGTGTGGTACATTGCGGTTATAACGATTATTCCAAGAGGCATAAAATACGTTATATAGGAATTTTCCATACGGAAATCCGTCACATAATCAAGACACTTGTGAAAAGCTGTCCCTACCAATCCTCCTATTATTCCCATTACTGTCGCAATAAGCAACCATTTAAAAAATGTTCTGGCATACTGAAAATATATACTGTTGATTTCTTTTGCTCCATCCATTTTGGTTTTCTCTTCCTTATCAAATATTTCATTATAATTTATATAATTATATCATACATGTTTATAATTTGCAATAAAAAAGCCCCGATTTTCGGGGCTCTTTCTCTTTTATCTCTTGATTTTTCCTGTTGTTGTTTTTGCCATTTCTGTTTCTAAAATTTCGTAACTGCTTATCTTTTTATACTGAATAAGTTGTTCATTAACCTCTTTTATATGCTGCGCAATTTCTTCCTCTGCATTCCCAGCATAATTTTCGTCTGCAACAAGCTTACACAAAATAGTGTCGCCTTCACCATATACTATACATTCTTTTATGGCAGGCGAAAGATTGACTAATGTCTCAATCTCTTCGGGGAATACATTCTTGCCATTTGACAAAACAATTACATTTTTCTTTCTTCCGTTAATGAACACAAAACCGTCCTTGTCTATTGTTCCGATATCACCCGTATAAAGCCAGCCGTCTTTGATAACATCTGCGGTCTGCGCTTCGTTATTATAGTAGCCAAGCATAATATTTCCGCCTCGTGCGATAATCTCGCCTCTGCCCTCTTCATCAGGGTTGCTAATCTTAACCTCAACACCGGGGATTGCTTTACCAACAGAGTGCTTACGCATATACTTATCACTTTCTGCTGTAAGAACAGGGGATGATTCCGTAAGACCGTAACCTTGTATTGAAAGTATGCCAATATCGTTAAAGAACTTCAAAACATCAGGTGAGGCAGGAGCTGCACCTATGATAATCATGCGGATATTTCCACCCATAGCATCTAAAATCTGCTTAAATAATTTTCTTCTTAAATCAATACCAATCTTTCTTAGTGCGTTTGAAATTTTAATTGCCTTATTTATTGTTTTCACTTTGTTTTGTGCTGTAAGTTTTCGATTTATAGTAAGCATCATTTCTTCAATTACCCTGGGAACACCAACAAAAATTGTTACTCCGTATTCATTCAGACACTTTGCAATTCTAAGTCCTTCACAAAATACATTACACATACCAATCGAAAGGAATAACATCATCTGCATCATACCAAATGTATGGTGTAGGGGTAACAGTGCCATATTGACATCAGTTTCATAGAACTTTTCCCAAAGGCTCATACCGTAAATGTTTGATGTGATATTTGTCTGTGAAAGCATTACAGCTTTTGAAGCTGATGTTGTTCCTGACGTAAACAGTAAAACTGTCATCTCATCAGGCTTAATTTCTATCGCGTCATATACTGATTTATTATCAGCCTCTTTTCCAATCTTAAGTAAATCCCTAAACTCCTCATTTTCTGTACATACTTTTACTACATCGTAATTGTCAATTCTGCCCTTAAACTCGGAACCATAGAACAACGCCACTGCACCTGAGCGGTTTAACTGGTCCTCAATTTCAAAATCCAAAAGCCCCTTATCAAGAGGTACAATTACACCTCCTGCAAATATAGCCGCCAAAAACACCACTACCCACTCATAGCTGTTCTTTCCTATTACGGCGATTCTTTTCCCTGCAAGACCTTTTTCAATAAAAGCACGCGAAAGATATTCTACCTCATCTCTTAATCTTCTATATGTAATCTCGTCATAGGTTACTTTCTTTTTTTCATCAACCTTTTTCAACTTAAATGCAATGTTGTTTTCAAACTTAACTGCACTTGCCTCAATCATTTCTTTTAAATCAACATATCTTTTATACATATTCTTCTCCTTGTCATTACTTGAATATCTAGTATGTAATACTAGTTTAACATGTTTTTTAAACTTTGTCAATATTTTTCTTGAAATTTTAACTAGTTTATTATATAATAAATAAAAATCTCGTTATAATTCAAATATAACTAAAAGAAAGTTGGTTTTAGTATGCATATTAAAAAGGAAAGGTTAGTATCTGCTTTTTCAGAAATCGAACAGTTTCTTACAAACTATGCTCTCCCATCATGGGATATCCTTCCCGATATTGATTTATATATGGATCAAGTTGTATCGGTTGTAACAAAATATCTTGAAGTTCCAAATGAAGCAATCAAGCTTAATCGTCCCATTACTTCATCCATGATAAACAACTACGTGAAGCTTGGCATCATTCCGCCACCTAACAAAAAAAGATATTCAAAAGTACACCTTGCATATCTTTTGATTGTTTGTACGCTAAAACAGACACTTGATATGTCAACAATTCAACAGATTATACCCGTTGACCTTGATGCAGAATCAGTAAAAAAAACATATGATTTATTTGTAAAGAACCAATATACTGCATTTAATTATGTATTCAGTGAGACCCGTAAAGTTGCCGACCCTATTTTTACACTTGAAGGCAATAACCAGGACAGAATTAACGACTTTATTATGCAGGTATCAGTTTCTGCTAACCTTTTTAAACTGGTAACAGAAAAAATCACACATCTTGATAAGGAATAAAAATTTATCATAAAAAAACGCAGATTCTTTCGAGAATCTGCGTTTTTTTATGCAAATATATTATGTAGCCTGATAGAAGTTAACCTTAACCCTTTTCTCTCATTTATTTCCGTCCAGAAATTATTGATATACCATTGTTATAGAAAATATCTTCTTTTTGTGCTGCAGAAATACCTAAAAGCTCCATTGTCTGTTGCAAGGCACGAAGGTTTTCAACTCCCAACAATACAGGCTCTACAAGACCTGCATACCCTTCCCATTGTACATTTTGGCCGGTAAGCCAGATAAAACCGTCACCAACCGTTACAGCTCTTCCGCGGACCTGACACAAGGGGAAGTCTCCACCAAACATCACACGGTCCGAACCGGCATGCTTGAGTACCGTGTACATAGGCATAACATCGCAAATACTTGAAGTATCAAAATATACATTTGGAAGGTCTATCATATAATCGATACCTGCAGCAACAGTTTCCATATTGAATCCACGTGCACAAGCCGCCAACAACAGCTTAGCATTTGGATATTTTTTGCCATTTTACGTATGTACTCATAATTCACAGGGTCTGCCAGAGAACCTCTGCGAGCCAGATGCACCAAAAACATCAAACCGTGGTCATGAGCACATTCCCATGCCCATTCAGGCAGATATGTGTCCAATGGTGCATTTCCGCTTGGACCGTCAAAATCCGCATAATAGGCAAATGGTTTCATGCCTACCACATTTGGATTCTCTGCCAAGTACTGTTCAACTCTGTCACGACCCATATCAGGACTAATAAGCACCAAAGCTTTGCAGTCGGGATTTTTTTCAACTTCCGAAAGAACAAAAGCATTGGAAGCCTCGATTTCCTTTGCGGTTTCACAAGGAGGTGCTACGTGAATTGCAGAGAGTTTTTTATCTTTACCTACAAAGCGTTCCACACACTCTTTCCAAACATTGTGATCTACCACATTTGGACCGTGAATGTACGGAGAATACTGCTTTCCAAGATCGCACATACGATAAATATGTGCGTGTACGTCAATCATCTGCTCCGGCAGATTCTGCATCCATTTTTCTGCCAAAGCCTCATCTGCCTCTGTCCAAACCCAATTTCGAAGTTCCATAATTTTTCCCCTTTCAAATTTGTGAATTTAACTATTAAACTTAAAAAAATTATTTTATTTGCGACTTATCCTGTAGTGCTGAGGAGTTGTACCGAACTGATTGTTAAACGCATTGTAAAACGCTGTCTGAGAATTGTATCCAACCATGTTAATAATATCCTGAATACTCCGCTGTGTTGTTCTCAAGAGAAATGCTGCATGGTCCATTCTTTTTTTGATAAGCTTTTCCTGAAAACCCATTCCGTAATATTCCTTAAGTATACGGTTTAACTGTCTTGTTGACAAATGTAGTTGTTCTGCCAAAACAGAAGCTTCCCGTATCTCGGTAATATTTTGTTCAAAATAGTTATCAATCAGATGTTTTCTTTCCAGTTCTTCCTGTTTTTTTCTGTCTGTTTCAACACACTCTACCAATTTCAAATTGCGAAACAGCGAAACAGTTAATAAGGTTAACAAAGAATGTATGGCGGTTTCTCTTAATGGATTCTTATACAAGCTTTCCTTAATGAGTTTATCACAATATTCCATAAAGTCCGGCGAAGGTATAAAAACCTCACATTCAACGACTGTTTTTCTTAACGCCTCCGATAATTGACCGCCCGATAAAGAAAAACCGAAGGTAAGTCTTTCAAACTCACCCGATTCTATATGAGCCTCATGGTATTTCCCGGGTGAAATCAATATTGCCTGTCCTTCTTGCAGTTTGTGACGGCTGTCCTCCACATCTACAGTACATTCGCCACGTGTGATAATATGTAGCTCATATTCTGCGTTACAGTGTCGTCTGCTGTCCCATGAATATTTTTGAATGTGTCCGTCTTCAAGGGAATAATATATTAACATTTCTCCCTGTATTAAGTTTATACTGAAACAAATAGTGTTATTAATCATCGTTTACTCCTATTGGATTACACTGTTATTATAACGAGTGTTCTTTGCCGAAATAGCGCGAATACGCTATTTTGCGACAGCAAGGGTTTTGCTGTCGTGAAAATTCTTTTGTAAAAGAATTTTCGAGAACCTTGTTTCAATGAAGTATCGGGAAATTGCTTTGCAATTTCTCAGTCAAAACAAAGTTTTGACAGGGAAAACCGTATTTTACGGTTTTCCCTAAGATACATTCATTATAAACAATGCATTATTTGATTTCAATAATGCTATAAGACATCATTTTATAAATTATGACTTTTTTCCGCAGACAGTATTCATTGAAGTCGCACAAGTCATTCAATATATGATACATAATTATATCACAATCGGTTTGGCTAATCAAGGTCAGAACTATTGAAACAATTAAATCAATGAATAACGAAAAGTGAATAATACAAAACAAAAATCCTATCTTTCGATAGGATTTTTGTTTTGGTGCACCCGAAGAGACTTGAACTCCCACGTCATTGACACTAGATCCTAAGTCTAGCGCGTCTGCCAATTCCGCCACGGGTGCAATTTTATATAATAATGCATAATGCAAAATTATCTGTTAAAATTAAAGACTTTCAAGCAAACCTTTCAGTCTGCTGTAAATAAGCTCATGTCCGGCATCCGATGGATGAAGTCCGTCAGGCATATATATCTCACGATTGGACTCAATCTCGGGCTGCATTCCGCTGTTTTTGTAAAGGTCAACCACAGGGATGCCATAGTATTCAGCAACTTCCTTAATTGCCTCAACATAGTCCTTTAAAGTGCCTACGTTTCTAATACCATGGTCGTTAAGATATCTTTCTTCATTAAGCCTGTGACAAGGTGTCATAATAACGAGCTGAGCCTTGGGATACTTTTTCATAAGGTCAATGCAAAGTGTGTGATATGCACCATAAAAGGTATCAACATCTCTGTCTGAAAACTCACCAAAAGGTGCATCTCCATGACCATAGTCATTTGTACCGCCAAAAACAACAACGATGTCTGCTTCAGGTCTCATGTCAGGAACTCTTGAAGCAAAGTATTTTCTGACAAATACTGACTCATCAATAGCCATCTGTTTAGCAATTCTTGTTCCGCCAATGCCGTCTGCCCATACATCACATCCGTCATTTTTCTCAAGTAATTTCCAATAAACTTTATCAATAGAGCTTACCCCAACACCTTCTGTGATGCTGTCACCCAGGAAATTTATCTTTTTCCCTTTAATTATCATAATAAAAGCCACCTCGAATCAATCAACAGAGTTCATTATATCAACTACAAGTCCTTTTGTCAAGGAAATTTTAGGCATCTTTTTACAAGTATTTTTTCATATGGCTCAATGCATTTTTTTCAAGCCTAGATACCTGTGCTTGAGAAATTCCTATTTCACCTGCAATCTCCATTTGTGTTCTTCCAAGAAAAAACCGAAGTTCCAAAATGTTTTTCTCCCGGTCTGAAAGATGCTTCATAGCCTCTTTAACTGAGATTTCTTCAAGCCAGGATTCATCACTGTTTTTTTCGTCCTTAACCTGGTCCATAACAAAAATAGCATCTCCACCATCGTGATATATAGGTTCGTGCAAGGAAACCGGGTCAACAATTGCATCTAAAGCTGCAGAAACCTCCTCACGTTTCATCCCTATAGCTTTGGAGATTTCCTCAATTGTGGGTTCTTTTGAATTTTCGTTTATCAACCTCTCCTTAGCAGACAAAGCCTTATATGCCGTGTCTCGCAAAGAACGACTCACTCTGATGGATGTATTGTCTCTTAAATATCTTCTTATTTCCCCGATTATCATCGGCACTGCTGTCCTTTGTGGAAAAGCACTATTTGTGCAGGTTTGCTCGCTTTTTCAACACAATCTGCGAAACAATTACTCCTGTAAAAATCAATGCACAGCCAAGATAACCTTGTTCACTCATATGTTCTTTAAGGATCCATACTCCACCTAACGCACCGAACATGGACTCAGTTGAGAGAATAATTGATGCATAAGTAGGGTCGGCAGTTTTCTGACCAATAATCTGGCAGGTATAGGCAACCCCCACCGACAAAATACCGCAGTAAAGTATGGGGATAATTGCCTTGCTGAGAAGTTCCAAAGAAACAGTCTCAAAAAGAAAAGCAACACAAAAACTCAATGCACCACAAAATAAAAACTGAGTTGCCGCAAATCGAAGAGAATAAATTCTGTCGACGAACTTATCAATAATTAAAATATGTATTGCCCAAAATACTGCATTAAAAAACAGGATTATGTCACCATAACTGAGTTGCCAGTTAACCGACCAATCCTCTTTTACAATACACAAAAAGAACATTCCCAAAACTGCCAGAAAAGCCCCAATCCATACATTCACCGTGGTTTTTTTGCCAAGGAAAATACCGAATATAGGAACCATTACAGTATAAAGGCCCGTCATAAAGCTGGTTTTTCCGGCGCTGCCGGTAATTTCAATACCCTTTTGTTGGAGTGCTGATGCAGTAAAAAGAGCAAGTCCCGCCAAAACACCGGCTAAAAGTGTAGTTTTCATTTTAGGTGCGTGTATGACTGATTCCTTCTCTTTTTTTTCAAAAAGCATTATTACGGGAAAAAGAGAAACTCCTCCCAAAATAAATCTCACACCATTGAAGGTAAACGCGTCTACAAATTCCGCTCCCATTCTCTGTGCCACAAAGGCAAAGCCCCAAATCATAGCAGTCATCAAAAGCAATCCTAAGGATTTTATCTTGGTCATAACAATCTACCTCATTACAATAAAATCAATTTATCATATTCCAAGTAGGTTTATAACATTAAAACAAATATTTGTCAATGATTTTGCTTAATTTACAATAGACAAAAATGAAATTTTTCGTGCAAAAAAAGGTTGAAAAAAAATGGTTTATATGTTAAAATATCTATATATAAAAAGCAATTAGGAAGGTTTCCGTATGTTTCTTCCCATCTCAATGGATGATATGAAAAAACAGAATATTGACCGTCTTGACTTTGTGTTTGTTATCGGCGATGCATATATCGACCATTCAAGCTTTGGTCCGGCAATTATTTCACGTATACTTGAGGCTGAGGGGTTTTCTGTTGGCATAATAGCTCAACCCGATTGGCATAATTGCGAAGATTTCAAGCGTCTTGGTGAGCCTCGTCTTGGATTTCTGGTTTCTGCAGGGAATCTTGATTCCATGGTCTGTCACTATACTGTTGCTAAAAAGATCCGTTCACGGGATATGTATTCTCCCGGCGGAAAATGTGGAAATCGCCCCGACCGTGCAACAATTGTGTACTGCAACCGAATTCGCGAAGCCTATGGTAAAAAAATTCCCGTTATAATAGGGGGAATTGAAGCCAGTCTTCGCAGATTTGCCCATTATGACTATTGGTCAGATAAGGTGCGTCGAAGCATACTTATCGACAGTGGTGCAAATTTACTGATATATGGCATGGGCGAACACCAAATTATCGAAATTGCAAACTTACTTAATATGGGTGTTCCCGTTTCTGATATAAAAAGCATTCCCGGAACTGTTTATACAGAAAATACAGATGGCATATTGCCTGAAAACTCTGTCATTGTTCCATCTTTTGATGAGGTTTCAACCAACAAAAAATTATATGCAAAAGCGACTATGCTCCAGCATCTTGAACAAGACGCGGTGCGTGGCAAACCCGTTGTTCAGCTTGACAACAGCAAAAAATACATTGTTCAGCTTCCTCCGTCACCTCCGCTCTCAACAGAAGAACTCGATATGGTTTATGAACTGCCCTATGAAGGCACTTATCATCCTTCATACGAACATCTTGGCGGAGTTCCTGCCATCGAAGAAGTTGAGTTCAGCATCACCTCATCACGTGGGTGTTTCGGTTCATGCAACTTTTGCACGTTGGCATTTCACCAGGGCAGAACAGTAACATCCCGAAGCCACGCTTCAATTCTTCGCGAGGCAAAAAAGCTCACCGAAAAGCCGAATTTCAAAGGATATATCCACGACGTAGGCGGCCCAACAGCGAATTTTCGTGCACCGTCTTGCGAAAAGCAAATTAAATTCGGGGTGTGCAAGGACAAGCAGTGTCTTTATCCCGCGCCATGCAAAAACCTCAACGTTTCCCACAGTGACTACCTTGAACTGCTGAAAAAAATCCGGACATTACCGAAAATCAAAAAGGTGTTTATCCGCTCCGGTATACGATTTGACTATCTTCTGGCAGACAAAGACGAAAGCTTTTTCAAAGAGCTTTGTCTCCATCACATAAGCGGACAGCTTCGGGTTGCTCCTGAGCATGTTTCGGATAATGTTCTCAAATATATGGGCAAACCAAATTCATCTGTTTATGAACGCTTTGTCCGGAAATTTGAAAAAATAAATAATGACCTGAAAAAAGAACAATACGTTGTGCCCTATCTTATGTCTTCTCATCCGGGAAGCACTTTAAAGGATGCGGTAAAACTTGCCCAGTATCTTAATTCTCACAAAATAAACCCTGAGCAAGTGCAGGATTTTTATCCGACTCCGGGTAGTATTTCAACCTGCATGTATTATACCGGTCTTGACCCAAGAACAATGGAATCCTTATATGTTCCATCCGACAACAAGGAAAAACAAATGCAACGGGCACTCTTGCAATTTAAATTACCTGAAAACTATGACCTGGTGCTGTCTGCACTCAGGTTGGCAAAGCGTCTTGACCTTGTAGGCTTTGGTCCGGATTGCCTTATAAAACCATATAAAGGAGATAACAAAAATGGCAGAAATACTCAGCGGAAAAGTAGTATCCGCAAGAATAAAGGAAAATTTGAAAGCCGAAGTGGAAAATCTGAAAACAAAGGGAATAAACCCCGGTCTGGCTGTAATTATAGTCGGTGAAGACCCTGCATCTAAGGTTTATGTCGGCAGAAAAGAAGCTATGTGCACTGAACTCGGAATGCATTCCGAAAAGTATGCTCTCCCTGAAGAGACAACTCAGGAAGAACTTGTTTCTTTGGTTGAAAAGCTCAATGCAGACAAAAAAATTCATGGTATATTGGTTCAGCTTCCTCTTCCCAAACATCTGGATGAAAAAGCAGTCATAAACACCATATCACCCGAAAAAGACGTAGATGCTTTTCATCCCGTTAATGTAGGTAAAATTATGATTGGCGACTATGATTTTGTACCCTGTACCCCTGCCGGTATTATGGAATTAATTGCAGAAAGCGGAGTTGAGGTTGAGGGCAAACAATGTGTGGTAGTAGGCAGAAGCAACATTGTAGGAAAACCTATGAGTATGCTTCTTCTCCACAAAAACGGAACTGTCACAACCTGTCATTCACGCACGAAAAACATTGCTGAAATCACTAAGACCGCAGATATTTTGGTCGCTGCTGTTGGTCGTGCCAATTTTATAACAGCAGATATGGTAAAACCCGGGGCAGTTGTAATTGATGTGGGAATGAACCGTCTGGAAGATGGCAAACTTGTTGGTGACGTTGATTTTGAAAACGTTGAGAAAATTGCCGGAGCTATAACTCCCGTACCGGGCGGTGTTGGTCCTATGACCATTGCTATGCTTATGAAAAACACACTTACAGCCGCTAAAAATTCTGAAAAATAACTGTTGCTTTTTTGCGAGGTAATTTGAGATGAAGCTTAAAACTGTATACATATGTTCCGAGTGCGGAGCGAAGTATCCAAAATGGATGGGGAAGTGTACCGCATGCAGCTCATGGAATACAATAATCGAAGAAGTTATCAATGAAGCTTCTTCTCCTTCTTCTAAAGTTTCGGTTATGTCTACCCCGTCAATTTCGGGTGGAGTTTCTCAGCCTAAAACAATAACTGAAATTCAAACCGATGACGAAGAACGCTCCCTTACGGGACTTTCTGAACTGGACCGGGTTCTTGGAGGCGGTCTGGTTAAGGGTTCACTTGTCCTTGTTGGTGGCGATCCCGGAATTGGAAAATCCACTCTTCTTTTGCAAATTTGTGAACACCTGGGAAAAACCAAGAAAATCCTTTACGTTTCAGGTGAAGAATCTCAACGGCAAATTAAGCTTCGTGCAAATCGTTTAGGCATAACAACCAACAATCTTAAAATCTACTCCGAAACCAATATGAGCAACATAATAGAATGTACATTCCGGGAAAAGCCCGACATACTCATTGTGGACTCGGTTCAAACAATGTATAATCCTGAAATTCAATCTACACCGGGAAATGTGGCACAAATCAAAGATACCGCATCCGTGCTGATGAAGATAGCAAAAGAAAACTCTATTTCTGTTTTTCTTGTTGGCCACGTAACAAAAGAGGGCGCATTAGCAGGTCCCAAAATTTTGGAGCATATAGTTGACACTGTGCTCTATTTCGAAGGCGACAGACACCAATCATTCAGGATTTTAAGAGCTGTTAAAAACCGTTTTGGCTCAACAAACGAAATTGGAGTTTTTGAAATGAACGGACAAGGTCTTGAAGAAATTCCAAATCCATCTTTGGCAATGCTCTCAGGCAGACCTGAAAACATCCCGGGCTCTTGTATTATTTGCACCATGGAGGGTACTCGTCCGGTTCTTGCTGAGGTTCAGGCGCTCGTTTCTCCTACCTCCTTCGGCAATCCAAGACGAATGGCAAGTGGTCCTGATATCGGACGTGCACTTATGCTGATGGCAGTTCTTGAAAAACGTGGTGGTCTAAGGTTATCTGCCTTTGATGCGTATATCAACATAGTCGGGGGACTGAGAATAACCGAACCGGCAGCAGACTTGGGTCTTGCTTTAGCTACCGCATCAAGCTTTTACGGCACTGCAATCGAACATGACCTTGTGGCTATTGGCGAAGTCGGTCTTACAGGTGAACTCAGAAATGTTAGCTTTCTTGAAGCAAGGATATCCGAATGTGAAAAGCTGGGCTTTAAAAAATGTATTATTCCTGCCTCGGGTGCAAAGAAACTGAGAAAATTTGAAAACATTGAAATTTGTCCTTTTTCTGATATAAAAGCAGTTATAGAAAATTTTTGTAAATAAATCATCTTTATATTAAATAAATATATTATAAATCTAAAACATATATGTTTGAAGGGAAGTATTGACGTGTTTGACATAGGCGACAGAATAGTATATCCAATGCATGGTGCAGGTATAATTGTTGATATTGAAGAAAAAAAGATTTTAGGTGAGATACACCGGTATTATGTTGTGCAGATTTCGGTGAGCAACATGAAAGTTATGCTTCCTGTTGACAATACAGAATGCATTGGTATCCGGAAAATTGTTTCCCCGGATGCAGCGGATAAAGCTATCCGATATTTCTTGGATTGCTGTGAAGACTGTAACGACAACTGGAATCAAAGATACCGGGAAAATATCGACAAGTTGAAAAGTGGAGACCTCTTGGAGGTTGCCACGGTTACAAAAACCCTTATACTCCGTGATAAAAAGAAATCCCTTTCAAATGCCGAGCGAAAAATGCTTTCCAATGCAAAGAACATCTTTATTTCTGAATTAGTTTTGGCAAAAGAAAAATCCTATGACGAAATAGAATCCCTTATTGCGGTAGATTAATCGGAGGCCTGATATGTTTTCAAAAACTTCAAAAATATCTGCTTCAGCTGTCATAGTTGCAGCCGGTAGCAGCAGACGTATGGGAGAATCCGTAAACAAACAATTTCTTTTTATTGACGATATTCCCGTTCTTGCCCATACTTTACTTAAGTTCAGCAAAGCTAAGCTTGTTGACGAGATTATTGTGATTACGAAAGCAGATAGTATTCTGCTGGTTCAAGACCTGATTAAAGAATTTGGCATAAAAAAAGTTAAAGAAATCATGCCCGGTGGTGAAACCCGCCAGGACTCTGTTTGCTTGGGACTTGAACGCGTCCCCCACGACAAACTTGTTGCGATTCACGATGGTGCAAGGCCTTTTGTTTCTTCAGAAAAAATAGATGAATTGATTGAAGCTGCACAAAGATTAGGAGCGGTTGTG
Organism: Clostridia bacterium; assembly: GCA_045591035.1. Taxonomy (GTDB): domain Bacteria; phylum Bacillota; class Clostridia; order Monoglobales; family Monoglobaceae; genus SIG440. Next base: position 14,631 of record JAZNSG010000035.1, read on the forward strand.
CCCGGTATCATTCCTAAAGATACCGTTAAAGCTGTTTCAGAAGATTATAATGTAACTGAAACCCCTGACCGAAATACGCTTCGGCTCATACAAACACCACAAATTTTTAAGGCGGCTGCCCTTAAACTTGCCTATGCTCACGCATACGAAACGGGCTTTATTGGCACTGACGACTCCTCTGTTGCCGAAAATGCCGGAATGACTGTTCACATTATTGATGGCGAGTATACTAATATAAAGGTAACAACTCCTGAAGATTTGTATACCGCTAACGGAATTTATGAATATTTGAAAAATAACTGATAAAGGATTGATATTATGCGTATAGGATTTGGATATGATGTCCATGCTCTTGTTAAAGACAGAAAGTTAATTTTGGGTGGCATTGAAATACCGCACACTCATGGACTTCTTGGTCATTCGGATGCAGATGTACTTCTTCATTCAATATCTGATTCTCTTTTGGGTGCTGCTGCCCTTGGAGATATCGGCAGACATTTCCCAGACTCTGACCCAAAATACAAAAACGCAAACAGTCTTCTTCTTCTCAAAGAGGTTGGTCGTCTTTTAAAAGGAAAAGGCTTTAACATAGGCAACATTGACGCAACTGTTATTGCACAAGCTCCTAAAATCTCTCCCTATATAGAACAAATGCGCGAAAAAATTAGCGAAGCTTTGGATTTAGACCTTTCTTCCATTAGTATAAAAGCAACAACAACCGAGCATTTAGGTTTTGAAGGACGCAAAGAAGGCATTTCTGCCGCATCTGTTTCTCTGATTTATGAATAATTTTAAAGCTTCAAAATAAAGGCTTACGGCATCTCAAAGGTAAAAATAACCGTTTTTAAGAGTATTTGTAAGATATAGCTGGAATAAGTAGCCATAATCGACTATAATTACATATAATTAGGTTTGATTTGTGGCATTTTATTTTGTATTATATACAATGTTAGCACTCAACCAAGCAGAGTGCTAACACAACATTTAAACACTATTTATCTTTAAGGAGGAATTAAATATGAACATTAAACCATTGGCAGACAGAGTTGTTATAAAAATGGTAGAAGCTGAGGAAACCACAAAAAGCGGTATTATTTTGACTGGTGCAGCTAAAGAAAAACCTGAAGTTGCTGAGGTTGTAGCTGTTGGTCCCGGCGGAATTGTTGACGGAAAAGAAGTTGTTATGGAGCTCAAGGTTGGCGACAAGGTTCTTATGAGCAAATATGCAGGAACAGAAGTTAAGCTTGACGGCCAGGAATACACCATCCTTCGTCAGAGCGATATTTTAGCTAAAATCGAAGGTTAATATTAATTCAGGAGGTCAAAAATTATGGCAAAACAGATTTTATTCGGTGAAGAAGCAAGACATGCCCTTGAACAGGGCGTAAATCAATTGGCAGATACAGTTAAAGTAACATTAGGTCCTAAGGGTAGAAATGTTGTTCTTGACAAAAAGTTCGGCACTCCCTTAATCACCAACGATGGTGTTACAATAGCTAAAGAAATAGAACTCGAAGACCCATTTGAAAACATGGGTGCTCAGCTTGTTAAAGAAGTTGCTGCAAAAACAAATGACATTGCAGGTGACGGTACTACTACCGCTACACTTCTTGCACAGGCATTGGTACGCGAAGGTCTTAAAAATGTTACAGCAGGTGCAAACCCCATGATTGTTAAAAAGGGTATCGCTGCTGCTGTTGAAACAGCCGTAGCTGAAGTTATCAAAAACAGCAAAAAGGTTAGCGGCCGCGATGACATTGCCAGAGTTGCTGCAGTTTCTGCTGCTGATGAAAACATTGGTGAACTTATTGCAGATGCAATGGAAAAGGTTACTAGCGATGGCGTTATAACTGTTGAAGAATCAAAAACAGCTGAAACCTACTCTGAAGTTGTTGAAGGTATGCAGTTTGACCGTGGATATATAACACCTTACATGGTAACAGACACAGAAAAGATGGAAGCTGTTATTGATGATGCTTACATTCTCATCACCGACAAAAAGATTTCAGTTATCCAGGATCTTCTTCCTCTTCTTGAACAAATCGTTCAGCAGGGCAAAAAGCTTTTGATTGTTGCTGAGGACATTGAAGGCGAAGCACTTTCAACTCTCATAGTAAACAAGCTTCGTGGCACATTTACCTGTATCGGTGTTAAAGCTCCCGGCTTTGGCGAAAGAAGAAAGGCAATGCTCCAGGATATCGCAGTTCTTACAGGCGGTACAGTTATCTCTGACGAGCTTGGTCTTGACCTTAAGGAAACAACAATTGACCAGCTTGGTCGTGCACGTCAGGTAAAAGTTCTCAAGGAAAACACAATTATCGTTGACGGTGCCGGTAACCCTGATGCAATCCGTTCACGTGTTAACCAGATTAAGTCACAGATAGAAACAACTACCTCTGAATTTGACAAAGAAAAGCTCCAGGAAAGACTTGCAAAGCTTTCAGGCGGCGTGGCTGTTATAAAAGTTGGTGCAGCAACAGAAGTTGAAATGAAAGAAAAGAAACTCAGAATTGAGGATGCTCTTGCTGCAACCCGTGCTGCTGTTGAAGAAGGTATTGTTGCCGGCGGTGGTACTGCATTTATTAATGCAATGCCCGCTGTTGAAGCTCTCATCAACACTCTTGACGGAGACGAAAAGATTGGTGCTAAAACCGTTCTTCGTGCTCTGGAAGAACCTGTACGTCAGATTGCATTTAATGCAGGCGTTGAAGGCAGTGTAATCGTTAACCAAATCAAAGCAAGTGAAGTTGGCTATGGCTATAATGCACTCACTGAAGAATATATGGATATGCTCAAAAACGGTATAGTTGACCCAACAAAGGTTACACGTTCTGCACTCCAGAACGCAGCTTCAGTTGCAGCAATGGTTCTCACTACCGAAAGTATCGTTGCAAACAAACCTGACCCCGCAGCAGACGCAGCATCAGCTGCAGCTATGGCAGGTGCCGGTGGCGGAATGTACTAAAAATAATTTAACTATTTTGAATGGTCTCAATCTAGGATTGAGACCATTTTTTTGCATATTTTCACTCTTTATTCATTGTTTTTGTATTTTTATGCATTTGTTTTGCAAGAACTCTTGACAAACAAATGTTTTTGTATTACAATAGTATAATAAAATTAAACCCAATTTTTAGGAGGATATTAAAATGAAAAAAATTATTTGTTTACTTCTCGCAACTATGATGATGGTTTGTTGTCTTGCAGGTTGTGGAGCTAAGGATGTTAAATTGACTATTCTTGACACAGAGTATGCTGTTGAAGACTATGCCATTTGTGTAGCAAAAGAAGATACCGAACTTCTTGCAAATATTAACAAAGCGCTTGAAGAGCTTACTGCTGATGGCACAGCACAAAAGATAGTTGACAAATACATATCTGGCACAGCACACGACCTTGCTTTCCAGACAGATGTTGAAGGCAAAGATGAGCTTCATATGGCAACAAACGCTCAGTTCCCCCCATATGAATTTTATGAAGGAGAAAAAGTCGTTGGTATAGACGCTGAAATGGCAGCTGCTATCGCTGACAAACTTGATATGAAACTCGTTATTGACGATATGGAATTTGATGCTATTATCACAGCTGTTCAGTCCGGCAAAGCTGACATGGGTATGGCAGGTATGACAGTTACAGAAGACAGACTCAAAAACATCAACTTCTCTTCAACTTATGCAACAGGTATCCAGTCAATCATCGTTCCTGAGGGAAGTCCCATTAAATCAGTTGATGATCTCTTTGCAGACGGTGCAAAATATCTTGTAGGAACTCAAAAAGGTACAACAGGTGACATTTACGCAGAAGGAGACTTTGGAGCTGAAAGAGTTATGAAATATGCATCCGGCAACGAAGCTGTTCAAGCTCTTGTTACAGGCAAGGTTGACTGTGTAATTATTGACAACGAACCCGCAAAAGCTTATGTTGCGGCAAACAACAAATAATTTTCCGACAACTGCACTGGGGCGGACTTTTTCCGCCCTACTTTTTTGCTGTAAAGAATAAACATAACTACATATAAATATTGATTGGTAGGTGATATAATGAATTGGTTTGAAGAACTTAAATCAGACTTTATACTCAATTTTATTGAAGATGGTCGTTGGAAATTCATTACAAGCGGACTGAAAAATACTTTAGTAATTACTTTCTTTTCAGTTTTACTTGGCATTTTGCTTGGTTTGGTTATAGCCATAATTCGTTCAAGCTATGACAAAACATGTACTGAAACGAAAAGAGGATTTAAAAAATTACTTCTGAGTGTTGCAAATTCAATTTGTAAGATTTATTTAACAGTAATTCGCGGAACACCGGTTGTGGTTCAACTTATGATCATGTACTACATTATATTTGCATCATCAAGAAATAGTTTGTTTGTTGCTATTCTTGCATTCGGTATAAACTCAGGTGCATATGTTGCCGAAATTGTCCGTTCAGGTATTATGTCCATTGACGAAGGTCAATTTGAAGCCGGCAGAAGTCTTGGCTTTGATTACAAGCAGACAATGATTTACATCATAATGCCTCAAGCATTCAAAAACATCCTCCCTGCTCTCGCGAACGAGTTCATTGTTCTTCTCAAAGAAACTTCTGTTGCGGGTTATGTTACCATTCGCGACCTCACAATGGGCGGAAATATCATCAGAGCTGCTACATATTCACCATTTATGCCTCTTATTGCAGTTGCAGTAATATATCTCATATTAGTAATGTTCTTTACAAAACTTGTGAGCATTCTGGAAAGGAGGTTACGTAGGAGTGAACGCTAACTCTATTATAAAAACTGAAAACCTTAGCAAAAGCTACAAAGACGGAAAAATAGTTGCTCTTGATAACGTTTCAACTGAAATAGCGAAAGGTGAGGTTGTCGTTATTATTGGACCATCCGGAAGCGGAAAATCCACCTTCCTTCGTTCTCTTAATCTCCTTGAAGTCCCAACGTCAGGAAAAATTGTTTTTGAAGATCAAGACCTGACAAGTGAAAAAACAAACATAAATCTTCATCGTCAAAAGATGGGAATGGTTTTTCAACAGTTTAATCTCTTTCCGCATATGACAGTTTTAAAAAATCTAACCATCGCTCCTATCAAGCTTCTTAAAATGCCAAAAGATATGGCAGAAGAAAAAGCTTTAAATCTTCTTGACCGTGTTGGACTACGCGACCGTGCAGATTCTTATCCTTCCCAGCTTTCAGGTGGGCAGAAACAGCGAGTTGCAATTGTAAGAGCTTTGATGATGAGTCCTGATGTTATGCTGTTTGATGAGCCTACCTCTGCTCTTGACCCTGAAATGGTGGGCGAAGTTCTTTCTGTAATGAAGGAACTTGCAAAAACCGGGATGACAATGGTGGTTGTAACTCACGAAATGGGTTTTGCCCGTGAGGTTGCTGACCGGGTTATCTTTATGTGTGATGGAAAAATAGCTGAAGAGGGAACTCCGGATAAGATTTTTACAAATCCACAAGACCCCAGAACAAAACAGTTTTTACAAAACATTCTCTAAGTTTTTATTCGAAGCAGAAATATTTCTGCTTCGATTTTTTTAATTTTATTGATTTTTTCTTGCATAAGTGTTATACTCTAATTGAAAAAGTTTTCAAGTTAATTTTAACGAGAGGATGAGTTTTATGGTTCTTACCATTGATATAGGAAACACAAATATTGTACTAGGCGGTTTTTTGGAAGAAGAGCTTATTTTTGTTGCCCGGATGGCAACTAATGTTACAAAAACCGAAGACGAATATGCCACCAAAATACGCAGTATTCTTGCCCTCCATAATGTGGACAAGTCTGCTGTCAGGGGGGCTATTGTCTCTTCAGTTGTTCCTCCTCTCAATTCTGTCATCAAGAAAGCAATTCAACTGGTTTATGATGTAGAGCCTATTATGGTTCAGCCCGGCATTAAAACCGGCATAAACATCCATTGTGATAACCCCTCAAGCGTTGGCGCCGACCTGATTTGTGCCTGTGTTGCAGCTCACCATCTTTATGGCAGTCCGTCGCTTATTGTCGATATGGGTACAGCCACAAAAATTATGGTTATGGATAAAACGGGAACCTTTATTGGACTTTCGATTATTCCCGGTGTGAATATCGCACTTAAGGCTCTTGCAAGTGGCACTGCCCAGCTTCCTCAGATAAGCCTTGAAGCACCAAAATCCGTAATTGGCAAAAACACTGTTGATTGTATGCGTTCGGGTGTGGTATTCGGAAACGCAAGTCTCATTGATGGTATGCTTGACCGTTTTAATGAAGAAATGGGCGAAAACCTTCCCGTTTATGGCACAGGCGGTCTTTCATCAACAATTCTCAGCTACTGTAAGCACAATATTACTATTGACCAGGATTTAGTCCTTAAGGGACTTAACATAATTTACAACAAAAATAAATAAATACTTTTTGTGTATTACTCCTTTGGGGAGATAATATAAAAAATTTTTATGCGTTGTATCATCACATTTGGTGAACGACAGCAAGGAGGAAATTTATATGAAAACACAAAACAAAAAAGGAATGTCAACAGAAAAGTTGGTAATAAGTGCATTAATGACTTCTTTAGTTATACTTTTTCAGTTGTTAGCCACTTACACAACATTTTTCGGTCCATTCTCAACTGCTATCGGCTTGATTCCCATCGCCATAGGTGCTATCCTATGTGGACCTGCTATTGGCGCATGGCTTGGTTTGATTTTTGCAGTTATCATTTTTGCAACCGGAGGTGCTAACCTTTTTCTCGCATTTGACATACCCGGTACTATAATCACCGTGCTTTCCAAAGGTATATTATGTGGTCTTATAGCAGGCTTTACATACAAGGCTATTTACAAATTCAACTCAACAATAGCAGCATTTGCTGCAGCAATTATCTGTCCGATAGTCAATACTGGTATATTTATTCTCGGTTGTTTTATATTCTTTATGGACGATGCCGTTGGAATTGCAGAAATGATCGGCAGTGCCGAAACCGGTATTGCACTCTTTATTGCGTTGGCTCTTGGAAACTTCATATTCGAACTGGGATTAAACACCATCCTTAGCCCGGTTGTTGTCAAGTTGTTAAATATAAGAAAAAAGGGATAAATGTATGTCAGAAATATTTTCACGAACAGAAATGCTTTTAGGAAAACAGAATATTGAAAAACTAAAGACATCTCATGTGGCGGTTTTTGGTCTTGGCGGCGTTGGCGGACACGTGGTTGAAGCATTGGCAAGATGCGGGATTGAAAATTTCTCACTTTTTGACAATGATACCGTTTGCGAAAGCAATCTGAATCGTCAAATTATTGCTACTGTTGATACAATCGGTATGCAAAAAACCGAGGCAATGAAAAACCGCATTTTAAGCATAAACCCAAATGCAAAGGTTACACTTCACAATGTTTTTTATCTGCCCGAAAATGCTGATAATTTCTCGTTTGATGACTATTCATACATCATTGATGCCATTGATACTGTAAGTGCAAAAATCGAGCTTGTTGTTCGTGCAAAAGAGAAAAACATTCCCATAATAAGTTCAATGGGAACAGGAAACAAACTAAATCCCACTATGCTTGAGGTCTCAGATATATACAAAACATCTGTATGCCCACTAGCAAGGGTTATGCGCCGGGAACTGAAAGCGCGAAATATCCCAAGCCTTAAGGTAGTGTATTCCAAAGAAGAACCTCTAAAAACAACCGTTAAAGACGAAAAGGGAAAACCAATTCCCGGAAGTACCTCTTTTGTCCCCTCGGTTGCAGGTCTTATAATAGCAAGTGAAGTAATAAAGGATTTATATAAGTAAACAAAAAATAATATGGGTTGTGGCAATTCCACAACCCATATTTATTTTATTATATCAATTACCAATTCCAACGCTTTATTTGCAGTTTTTTCTCTCACCCTGTCTCTGTCACCATCAAAGTGAAAACATTCTGCTTTGTGCACATCAGCACTGCAAATGCCAATCCACACAGTTCCAACGGGTTTTTCTTTTGTGCCACCCGTCGGTCCAGCAATTCCTGTAACAGAAATCCCAATATCCGCACCGGAAATTTCAACTACCCCTTTGCACATTTCAAGGGCTGTTTCTTCGGATACAGCACCGAATTTTTCCAAGGTCTCACTCTTAACACCAATAAGCTTTTGTTTCTGCTCGTTTGAATAGGTCACAACTCCGAGGTCAAAGCATCCGGATGCACCTGAAACCGAAGTAATCTTCGATGCAATCAATCCACCGGTACAGCTTTCGGCAGTAGCGACTTTGAGACCTTTTTTGAGCAACAGTTCACATAAAAATTTCTCAGGAGATTTTAAGTTTTTAGCTATACTCTTTCTAAACATTCATGTTACCTCTTATTTTATAACCAAGACTTCTTCCTCTGCTATTGCCGCCTGAATCAGTTCATCTATATTCTCGAGTGCCTTCTCCGCCTCAATTATCTCACTAAGCTGTGGCTTTGTTTTTGGGTGTTTGGGCACAAAAATAGTGCAACAATCTTCATAAGGCAAAATCGAAAGCTCATATGTGTCGATTTTCTTTGAAATTGACACAATTTCCTCTTTATCCATACCTATCAAAGGTCTGAATACGGGCTGCTGCACCGCATTATCAGTGCAAACCAGGCTTTCCATGGTCTGACTTGCAACCTGACCTATACTTTCCCCTGTTATAAGAGCCGCTGAACCCGTTTTGTTTGAAATTTCTTCAGCTATACGCATCATAATTCTTCTCATAATAACAGTAAGATAATTTTCAGGACATTTTTCAATTATATCCAACTGGATTTGAGTAAACGGCACTATATGAAGGTGTATCTTTCCGCAATACCTCGCCACTTTTTTTGCTAAATCGATTACCTTTTCCTTTGCTCTGTCACTGGTGTATGGATGGCTGTGAAAATGCACTGCCTCAAGTTCAACTCCTCGTTTTGCTATCATATAACCCGCAACAGGACTGTCAATTCCGCCCGAAAGAAGCAAAGTAGCCTTACCGTTTGTGCCTACAGGCATACCACCCGCGCCTTTGATTTTTCTTGTATAAACATAAGCTTCTTGGCGAATTTCAACATTCACAGTAATGTCCGGATTATGCACATCGACAGTTAAATTCTCAACACCATCCAAAATCATTCCGCCAAGCTCCATGCAAATCTGTGGAGAGTTTAAGGGGAACTTTTTATCCTCTCTTTTTGCCTCTACTTTAAAGGTTTTTCCGTTGGGATTGCATTCCTCAACACAACGTATTGCTGTTTTTGCTATGCTCTCCATATCCTTTTCGCATTTCACAACAGGACAAATATTAACAATCCCAAATATTTTAGTTAAAGCCTCGAGTGCTTCGTCCATATCAGCGGATGCATCCATCGGTTCAACATATACCGTGGACTGAGCTTTTCGCACACTGAACTTTCCAATCTTATCCAAACGACTTTTAATGTTATCAAGCAATTTCCTCTCAAACAAAGGCTTATTCAGTCCCTTAAGGGCAATTTCACCATATTTAAGCAAAATCAAATCTATCTTTTGCATAAATTTTCACTCCTTATTTCTTCATCAGCTTTCGTATTTTGGCTACATTTTCAGTAACTTTATCAATTGTATAGTCAATCTCATCTTCAGTTGTGAACTCAGAGAGACTGAATCTTATGCTTCCGTCAATCATATTCCGTCCTGTTCCAATAGCAGTAAGCACGTAGCTGGGGCCTTTTTTGTGGCTTGAACAAGCAGAACCCGATGAAACATATATTCCATCAATTTCAAGAGAATGAAGAAGCACCTCTGACTTAATATTAGCAAAGGAAATGTTAAGAATATGAGGAGCAGCATTTTTGTTTGGGGTGTTTATTTCAATATTATCAACCCTTCTCGCAATGCCGTCTCTTAAACGATTCCTGAGCATTTCCATTTTTCTGCCGTTTTCTAATACATTTTCACATGCAAGTTTTGCCGCAAGTCCAAAGGCAGCGATACCCGGCACATTCTCGGTTCCGGGTCTTATCCCGTTTTGCTGACCTCCACCAAATATTATAGGTGAAAGTTTTGTTTTGTTCTTTACATAAAGAGCTCCTACACCTTTTGGTCCATGAATTTTGTGGCTGCTTAACGAAATCAAATCAGCACCACAGGATGCGGCTGTGAATGGGATTTTCCCATAGGCCTGAACTGCATCAATGTGAAATACAGTCCCCGGATTTGCGCTTTTTACAATCTTACTTATTTTTTCTACCGGTTCAATAGTTCCTATTTCATTGTTTACATACATCACGCTTACAAGAGCAGTATCCTTTCGGATGAGCTTTGAAAGACGCTCTAAATCAACAACTCCATTCTTTGAAACCGGCAGCAAATCTACTGCATAACCCGACTTTTCCTTGTTCTGTATTGTATTCAAAACCGCAGGATGCTCAATCGCTGTACTTATAATGTGTCTTCCGCGGTTAGCTCCGCAAACACCACGAATTGCAAGGTTATCAGACTCTGTGCCTCCTGAGGTAAAAAATATTTCGTTTGCGGAAGCCTTTAGAGAATCAGCAATTTGTTCCTTTGCGGTTTTTATCAATTTCTCCGCTTCTATACCCTTTCGGTGAAGTGATGACGGATTTCCGTAAAGATTATACATTACATCAGCAGACAGTTCAACACACTCTTTGTACACACGAGTTGTTGAGCTATTGTCAAGATATATTGTTCTCAAGTCTTTCATCACCTTTCATTTCCGCATATATGCTTAAAATAACGCTTATCGAAATTCCGGATAAGCGTACAAACTTTGAGGTAATATTTTTTCAAATATTACCTCTTATATATTATGTATCTGAAATTATATTGTTCTCTGAAGTTAATCAGTCAAAGGCTCAACAATGTGTACCGGAATATCTCTTACCGCATCATCAAAAATTTCAAGAGAACTGCCCGATTCCGCATAATTCATGGCTGTATTTGTATAAGCCTGGCTGTTTTCAGCCAATCGTTCAACCTGGCGAAGCTCAATTTCCAGGCGTCGGATTGCATCAAGCGACGTCTCTCTCATTCGCTCTACCTCACCACGAATCTGGTCAATTTTTTTATTTTCGTTAATGTAGTAGCTCTTCACAGCCTTACGTTTTATGTCAATTTCACGATTAACAAGCTCTTTCTTCTCGCGAATTTCTTCCTCGGCACGACTGCGTATATCCTCTGCCTCTTTTCTTGCATCAGAAACAATTTCCTGTGCTTTTTCTTCAGCAGTCTGCAAAACTTTTATTATAGCTTCACGGTTTTTTTGAAGTTCAGCAATCTCGTTCTTGAGGTTTTCGATTTCTTTATCCTTTTCCAAGAGCTTAGCTTCTGCTTTTTCGTCCATTTCACAGATATAGCTAAACACATCTGACTTTTTAAATCCAAAAAGACGGCTTCTCAACTTTCCTGCCATAATAAATTCCTCCGAACAAATAAATTATTACATATTACATTATACTCCTTTTTTCGTTTGTAGTCAACAGTTTTTTATGCATTCGTACACAGTTATCCGGGTAACACATATTTTCAAAAAACATATACTTTGAAAAAGGTGGGATTACGTTGTTTATTAATGTTTATACAATTTTATTATTTTCTTTCAGCATTTTTATTCTATGGTTTTTCTTTTTTAAAAAGACAAAAAAAGAAAAACCCAACCATGTAGTTTTAACCATTAAAAACGCAGAAAGCTACATAGAAGGGCTTGTTCGCACATACTCAGGTATCATCAATCGCCAGGAACTTACGGGAAACCATGGTACAGCAGAGCTTTACATTATAGACAAAGGCTCAACCGACTCAACTCCCGTTATCTTAGAAAAATTAACAAAAAATTATTCATTCGTACACCCGGTAACAAAATCACCTTATAATAATTATGAAAAATCAAATCACTAAATAAGCATCGCTAAAACGAGTGCACCCGTAATATTTCCATCCTCAGCTAATAACCCAATTGCAAGAGTAGAAACGATAAACATAAACCTGAAAAACTTTCTTTTATTAAATCTGATTCTTGTCATAATATATACCCCTTTCGGCTTTAAATATTTCTTGTTTTCGAAACTTGAAACTGTGTTTTTGTTTCGTTTATTGTAACTTTTTCTATATAATAACACACAAATGTTTCGTTGTCAATAACTTTTTAAAAATATTTTTATAAATTCGAAACTTTTTCTTGCAATTGGTTAAATTATATGCTATACTTATATTATCAAAAGAAATAAATTTCACGTAGGGGTGATTATATGTACAATTTCGGGGACAAATTGAAAGAATGCAGACGTGCAAAAAATATGACGCTTGAAGAATTAGCTTTTAAATATAACAGACGTTTTGACGGAGGGCTCAGCAAAGGAACTCTCTCAAAATATGAAAACAATAAACAAGAACCACTTGTCAGTGTAGTCACAAACCTTACGGAAATTTTAGATATATCATCTGATTATCTCCTTGGCCGCAGCGACAATCCAAATCCCGAGGATTTTGCCACAGAAGCAGATAATCAAAACGTATATAACGTCCCAGTATTCGACAGTGTTTCAGCCGGTTTTGGTCGACTCGCAGACAGTACACCTCGCGAATATGTTCCAACCTTCCTCCCTTATGCTGCTGACCCCGAAGAATATGTCCGCATAAACGTTTCCGGTGACAGTATGTCTCCTCTCATAGATAATGGTAGTCAAATTCTTGTTAAGATGCAATCCTCAGTCGAAAATGGAGACATAGCGGTTGTTATGGTTGATGGTGAAGAGGCTTTTGTAAAAAAACTCAACTTCGGAATGGATTGGATTGAACTTGAAT
>JAZNSG010000036.1:0-4427 GCA_045591035.1 Clostridia bacterium
TCGGTAAATGACAAGCTGTATTTTCCGCTTTCTGATGATTGGAGAAAAAGCTCCACCCGTGAAGCCGACTGCACCGAGCGTATAGAAAAGCTGCTTAAAGAACTGACGGAGGAGCATATAAAATGAACACCGAACTGCAACAGATATTCACCGAAAACCCGCATTACAAAGCCGCTTATGACGAGTTTTTAGAGCTTCACAAAAACGGCTACGGAAAGAACAGCACGCCCGAGGAGCTTGCCACATTCGAGGACTATTACGCACGGGATTTCCTGAACGGACTGAAAGCTCCCGAGGATACCTCTGTGCTGATAAAGGGCGAGCGGCTGACTATCCGCAGGGCGAGCCTTGCGGACGCTGATTTCATGGAAAGCGTGGAGCTTGACGAGGACAATTCCCCGTGGGTGGGACACTGGCCGTTAGGCTGGCGTATCGCAAAATTCGGGGACGGACACATGCTCCAGACCATCATTGAAAAAGCGGACGGAACACCCATCGGCATTATGATATTCTGTGACCTCATGAATTACGAAGCAGAGCTTCAGTTAAAGCGTATCGCCATCCTTGAAAAGGGCAGGGGCTACGGTAAGGATGCTCTGTACCTCGCACAGAAATACGCCTTTGAGGTGCTGGGTACAAAGTGCCTCAGCCTCGGCACAAAGGAACATAACACAAGGGCGCAGAGTATTTACAAGGCGACGGGATTTACTCCCGATACACCTGATCCTTGTACAAAATTCTATATTACGGACAAGGATTATTTCAAACGCACAGGAGGACAGCTTTAATGTATTTCGAAGACATAACCCTCGGCATGACGATTGAGATCGCGCCTGCCGTAATCGAAAAGGAAAAGATGCTGGATTTTGCCCGCACCTACGACAACATTCCCTTGCACACCGACGAGGAATACGCAAAGACCACGCCATTCGGCAGGCTTATCGCCCCAGGCGTGATGAGCTTTATGTCGGTGTGGGCGAGGTATCTCGAGGTGGATATTTTCGGCGCGGAGCTTATCGCAGGCAAGTCTACAAAGATAGAGTGGCTGAAGCCTGTTTTTGCCGAGGATATTCTGACAGGCAGGGCGACCGTCACCGACTGCGTAGAGCGAAATCCTCGCAACGGTCTTGTGGAGATAACCATTGAGGCGTACAATCAGCACGGCGAGCTTGTGCTGACGGATGTTACAGAGGCTATCGTGAAGCGGAGAACGCAGTAAAATTCAAGCCGCACTTTTTGAAGTACGGCTTTGTTTTACAGTATTGAGTTTATGCGTATGTGGTAATATCAGATTATTAGAATTTGTGGGGTGAATACAATGCAGATAGAGAAATTGGCAGTACATGATTTGTATGTTTTGACAGAGCTATTTGATTATAACGATGTTGAACAAATGATATCTGAATGTACGCATGATATTCAAAATGGGATTATTGATATCTTTGTTTTATATGATAATGATGTTTTGATAGGTGAACTTCACGTAATGTATGAGTGTGGTGATGAAAATTATGCTGTACGAGGCAAACGGGCGTACATGTTTGCATTTAGAGTACGTGAAGATTTTCAGAATAAAGGTTATGGGACATATCTTCTGAAAACAGTTCTATCAATCTTAGCAGAAAAAGGTTATTGTGAATTTACTGTTGGCGTTGAAGATGATAATTTCCGAGCAATTCATATGTATAGCTCTTTGGGTTTTAATGAATTGTTACTCAGAAAGCAAGAAGAGTATCAAGGCGATAGGTATGAATATAATTTATATTTGAAGAGATAAACAAATCCCGATTTACCAAACCATATATCAAGCGCATTCGTAAAAACAAGTGCGTTTTTTGCACCGTAACCCATAAAAAATAGAATCTAAAGCGGAGAATAAACAATGAAGATCTACGATATTTCTCAGGAAGTTTTCGGTTGTCAGGTATATCCCGGCGACCCTGCACCTGAAAAAAAGATGCTCAATTCAATCGAAAAAGGCGACTTGTATAATCTGACCACATTCAGCATGTGCGCTCATAACGGCACGCATATAGATGCGCCGTTTCATTTCCTTGAAGACGGGAAAACTGTGGATGATATATGCTTAGAAGCATTTGTGGGAATGGCTTATGTGGCAGAACATCAAGGGGTTGTCACCAGTGAAGATGCTGCAGAAATAATTGAAAAAGCGAAAAAACAGAACCCTGAAGCGGCAAAAAGAATTCTGATAAAGGGCGATGTCGAGGTATCATCTGAAGCGGCAAAGGTGTTTGCGTCCTCTGGTATTTTACTTCTTGGCAATGAACCTCAGACAGTCGGACCGCAGAATGCTCCGATGGCAGTGCATCTTACGCTTTTAGGTGCTGATGTTGTCTTGCTTGAAGGAATTCGTCTGGCGGAGGTTTCGGAGGGTGTTTATTTCCTGAATGCCGCACCGTTAAATTTGTCGGGTGCAGATGGCTCGCCATGCAGAGCTATATTGATAGCTGATGAGAGATAAAGCACAATTCACAAAACACCATATATCAAGCCGCATTTGTAAAAACGAGTGCGGCTTTTGCTTTTCGGTATTGAGTTTTATAGAAAGACATGGTATAATAAATGAAAAATCACCGAGGTGATCCGAATGAATGAAGAATGTTTAATTTGCAAAGCGCCGCTTGAATACCTTGACGCAGACGAAGCGATGGAGTGCGAGCTTTGCCACAAAAAGCAGAACAGTAAAACAAGATGTGTGAACGGTCATTTTGTCTGCGATGAATGTCACACTAGCGGAATGGACGGGATAATTTCGATATGCCTTAACAGCAGGTCTGACGACCCTGTTGAGATCATGGAAGAAATGATGTCTATGCCGTCCTGCCATATGCACGGTCCCGAGCATCACACGATGGTGGGGTCTGCGCTCCTGACCGCTTACAGGAATGCGGGCGGAGATATCGACCTGAAAGCCGCACTGTATGAGATGCAGAAGAGAGGAAAGCAGGTCCCGGGCGGTGCCTGCGGCTTCTGGGGCGCTTGCGGAGCAGGCGTCAGCACGGGTATGTATGTTTCGGTCGCACTAAAGGCAACGCCGCTTGCGGGAGAGGCATGGGGACTTTCCAATCAGATGACTGCGAGAGCACTGGACGCCATAGGAAAGAACGGCGGTCCCCGTTGCTGTAAAAGAGATTCTTACCTCGCTGTCATCGAAGCGGTCAGATTCACCGAGGAGAAGCTGGGCGTAAAAATGAAGCTGGGACAGGTTACCTGCTCACGCTCGCATATGAATAATCAATGCAGGCTGGAGGAGTGTCCGTTTTACAGCAAACCAAAGAAAAAGATAGCGTTTATCTGTGTACATAACTCCTGCCGCAGTCAGATCGCAGAAGCGCTCGGAAAGCACCTTGCGCCCGATGCTTTTGAGTCATACTCCGCAGGAACAGAAACAAAGCCGCAGATCAATCAGGATGCGGTAAGGCTCATGAAAGAGCTGTATGGTATAGATATGGAGCAGACGCAGTATTCCAAGACCATAACAGATATCCAGAAGCCCGATATCGCTATCTCTATGGGCTGCAATGTAGGCTGTCCCTTTATCGGCAGAGCCTTTGACGATAACTGGGAGCTGGATGACCCCACAGGAAAATCGGACGAGGAATTCATAAGCATAATCAAAAGGATCGAAGAAAACATATTGAAGCTAAAGGATATGTACGGATAATATCTGAGCCGCATTCGCTGAAACGAGTGCGGCTTTTGCTTTGTGGTATTGAGTTTTTGAGAAAGATGTGGTAAAATAAACTCACCAATAAATAGGAATTTGACGCATTCAAGGAAGAAAGGAGCTTTTCAGTATGAAAGAGAAAGTAAATGTTTTAATATCTAAAGAAGCCTTATTCGTATGGAACCAACTCACAGAGGCGATAGATTCGTTATATGATGTAGATAGATTATGGAATAAGGGATTTGGTGATTGGAAGATAGAATATAAGTATCGCAGAGGTGGAAAGACTCTTTGTACATTTTATGCGAAGGAAGAAGTTGCGAATCTTTTGATAATCTATGGCAAAGCCGAAAGAGAGAAGTTTGAGAAAATTAAAGAATCTGTTTCGAAGCAGTTGCAGGATATATATGAAAGAACAGAAACTTATCATGATGGAAAGTGGTTATGGATACCGCTCGACGACAAGATTGAGATTGAAGATATTATTGAAATGTTAAAGATTAAAAGAAGACCTAATCGAAAATAGAAATAGTTTTTAATGTAAAACTTAGTTACGCACAAATTCCAATTTATCTGTAAGCTATCAAAATGAACCCGTGAAGAAATTCTTCACGGGTTCTGCTTCTTTATACTTGCTTCTTTTTCGCACAGAGATTTTTTCAATCAAATAATGACTTTCAGCCGCCTTCGGTGTAGCTTCGGCATTCCAAAGCTTTTATAAAGTCGGAGGCCAAGCGGT
>JAZNSG010000037.1:0-23923 GCA_045591035.1 Clostridia bacterium
AAAAGTCATCTTTTCTGCGATTTTCTGCGTTAAAAACAGCCCATATCCGTTAGGATTATGGGCTGTTTTTGCCTTGAACTTCATCAAAAAATTTTGATTTTAGGATGCTCTGCAGTTTTGAATATCTGATTTTTCGAATTAGGCAAGTAATAAAAGCCTCG
Source organism: Clostridia bacterium (assembly GCA_045591035.1). Taxonomy (GTDB): domain Bacteria; phylum Bacillota; class Clostridia; order Monoglobales; family Monoglobaceae; genus SIG440. Next base: position 162 of record JAZNSG010000037.1, read on the forward strand.
TAATACTGACGTATTTCGAGGCTTTTTTGCGAAGCATAAACGGAAAATCAGGCTTCAAAACCATTACTTCCTTATCTGGTGGTGGCCTTTGCGAAACCGTTTTTTTGTAGGGATAAATTATTAAATAAATAAGAAAAAATCCTATCGATATGTATCGACAGGATTTTTGTTTTGGTACACCATCACGGACTCGAACCGTGGACACCCTGATTAAGAGTCAGGTGCTCTACCAGCTGAGCTAATGGTGCATGTCTCACGACGCAAGTAATAGTATACTCTTTTTTGTGGGATTTGTCAATACTTTTTTAGAAAATAATTTATTTTTTTGCAGTGATATTATTTCAGCAAAAATATTAATTATTTTAAAAAATTTCAGACTATATTTGTTTTGTGTATTGATTTTTAAAAAGATATATGGTAAAATGATTAAGTAAAAATTTAATACATTCACACAGAGTGTTGATTATGTCGCAAAAGCCTATAGGCAAGGCATAATCGGTGGAAAGGGAATGGGGTGAGAATCCCCTGCGGTTAACTGTCGGTGTGTGCATCGAAGTTTTTGTGTCCGTCAGCGAAAGCTGGTCATTGGGAAACCGAGAAGGCAGGATACAAAAACGCAGACAGATTTGTCTATATGGTGCGAGTCACAAGACCTGCTTTGATGTTATTCCGTAAGTGCTTATTCGCATAGGAATAATATTTTCGGTTGATTTTCAACCGGATTGTGATTCATCACAGAAAAACTCAGCTGTGGTAATTTTTCAAAAAGAAAAATTGCCGCAGTTTTTTTGTTGTCTGCGGCAAGAAAGCCGGAGGTGAAAAAGACAATAATAACTACTTGCACAATCTTGAGTTTTTGATGAAAGGAATGAATTAAATTGAAGAAAATTTTAAGCGTATTTCTTACTATTGTTATGATTATAGGTTTGCTACCGTGCCAGATTTCAGCAGCAACCGATCTCACTTGGAATGGCGGTACAATTACATTAGCATCAGGTACAACAGTTGGGAGTGCTACATTAAAAACTTTTGACATCTATAAAAAAGGTGCTTATACAAATTATCCTGAAATTGTAAATGTAACTCAGGATGGTAATACAATCAATATTACTTTAGCTGAAGGAACAGACCATTCATACCCTCTGCAGATGGGCTTTTCGATGGGTGGGGGGTATACCCAAAACACAGGTAACACCTGTACCTTAAAAAACGGACAAGGTACAGCAACGGTTACCGTTACTTGTAAACCTTCAAGTGTAGGTAATGCTCCAGTGTTGGGTACGGGAACTTTTACTGTCAATTTTACGGTTGTAAAGGGTGAAGTATATGCCGTCACAGCACCAACGGGAGAAGGCTATACATTTGATGGTTCGTCCGAAGCGTCAAAAGGCAAGGATTATAGCTTTAATATTGTAATAAACGAAGGCTATGACGCTTCAGCTGTGATGGTTAAAGTCAATGGGAACGAAATCACCGGCAATAATGGCAGGTACACTGTTCCTGCTGTAGGCGAAGAGCTTGTAATCACAGTTGAAGGTGTTGTTAAGAAAGAAGTATTAAACATCACAACTCCTGCTGGTGAAGGATTTACCTTCAATGGTGCGGATACCGTATATAAAGGTGACGATTATCACTTCACTATATCCATTGACAATGCTTATAATGCATCCAATATGGTGGTTAAAGCAAATGATAAAGAAGTAACAGGAGTTAACGGAAATTATACTGTTTCTGCTGTAAGTGAAAGTCTTATAATCGCAGTAGAAGGTGTTGTAAAGAAAACTGTATATACGGTTACTTTAACACAAGGTGAAGGCTATAGTCTCTCCGGTCAGGCTACAAGCTATGCCGATGAACCATATACATTTAGCGTTTTTGTTGATGACGCAATTTATTGGTCTGATAAAATTGAAGTCTTGGTAGACGGCGAAAATGTAACACTAACAAACGGGAAATACACATTTGGTGCACTTGACAGCGATAAGACTGTTTCTGTTCAAAACATACTTGAAAGACAAATTCTTACTGTAACCAAGCCGGAAGTTGAAGGAGCAACTATCAGCGGTAATGATACAGTAAGAGATGGCAAACCCTATACATTTACAGTAATCATTGACGAAAAATATGATGGCACAGATATGATTGTCACAGTCAACGGAAATGAAGTAACCCCTGCTGACAACAAGTACACAGTAGATACAGTTACAGAAGATATTGCCATCGAAATCAGCGGTATTGTAAAGAAAGATATTTGCGAGATTATCAAACCTGCTGATGGCAAATTCATTTTTACAGGTGAAGATTTTGCATATAAGGGAAATGATTATGTATTTACAGTAACACCAAATCTCGGTTATGTTGCCACTATTACGGTAAACGGCGAAATAGTTGAAGGAAACGGCAATACATATACAGTCAAGGTTGAAGGCGATGAGCTGACTATTCGGGTATCTGTAGAAAAAGTTTCTATGCCTGAAAATGAACTGACTATTACACCTGAAAATGAGGCGTATATAGTTAATATAAAGGAGAAAAAACTCAATCCATTTGGTTCGCGTTATGCAAAGGTTACAGGTATTAAAATATTGAGGGCACGGGTGGTTTCGGCTTTTGAAGATGGTACAACAATTTATTTTAATCTTCACAGCGATACTCCTGCTGATGCAGAGATAAAGGCCGATTTTTTATACACAACCGATAGTGATAAAACTACGCTTAATAACAGTTCGCTGAATGTATCTCTTACAGACGGCGAAGCAGGTAAAACTCATACCGTAACTGCAAAGTATAGTAGTCGTACAGCATCAGCAACATATAATCTTGTTTTCTTCCGCGAGCTTCCTGCAGAAGTACCGCCTGTATGTATCAAAAATTCAGACACTAAAGAGGTCTGGAAAGACAGAAACTTAGAAATTGACCTTAGTGAATATTTTATGGATGCAGATAGCCATTATTTGATTAATGGTGAAGAAAAAGTTAAAATTGACGGTAAAATATATACATTTACATCAGGAGTTGCGGGCGAACATTCTTTGGTTTTTTCAGCAGAGAATGAAGCAGGTTTTTCAGAGCAACTTACTATTACTGTTAATGTTAAAGATATCGAAAGCGGTATTTATATTGGCAATATTACCGGAAATGGTTCATTAAACTTTGTTCAGTTCATGGATAGCGAAGGCGAACTAATTGAGGGAATTGAAGTTGTTTATGATATGCCAAATCGAGCAATTTCAGTTGTTCTGCCGAAGGACTATTCTGTAAACGGCACAGTCAAGGCAAAGTTTGATATGACGCAAAACGAGGCCGGTTATCCCTTTGTATCTACTTCCACGACAACAACAGGAAACAGAGCATTTAATTCTCGTTTTATTGAAAAAAATATTGCACTTACGGGTGGAAGCGCAACCTTTACCTTCTATTACTACAACAGCGGTACAAGTGCAACTAATAACGGCGGACAGACAAAGTTTGCAATATCCATAAAGATTAAAAACGACAAACCTGTACTTGCTGACAGAATAGAAGCATCAACTAATGCTACTATCATCGCAGGTGAAAACTACACAATTGACTTATCACCGGTCTTTACAGATATCGATGAAGATGAACTTACTTACAAAGTAAGCGTAAATGGTGCATCTGCTATTATTGTCGATAAAAACTATACATTTACTACCGGTGTAGCAGGAACATACTCGTTGGTATTTATTGCAAACGACGGTAAGGATGATTCAGAAGATACATTTACGGTAACTTTAACGGTGGAAAATTCTACCGAAACAGACTCTATGACAGCATATGTGCCTGAAGGATTGAATCCAAGCTTTTATGTTTCTTCGGGATTCTCGGATGGGGTGGATATCCAGGGCGATATTATTGATGCTGTGATTGGCGAAACCAAAGATGGTTTAACTGCATACACTTTGAATTATCCTGTGAATGCAGATATGCTCAGTATTCGCACAGAAGAATTTGGCGGTATGGCATTTGCTGTGCAGAAAGACGAATCAGTATCCTTCCGCAAGGTGCAACTTCAGGTTGTTGACTATGATAACAACCTTGCTGAAAGCACAAATGCGGTTACTTACGGAGAAAATTCCGCCGTGGTGGGCAACGACGGCTGGTTGCTTGTGGCAGACAAAGAATATACCTTTACTGCCACACCGAAAAATGCTGATTTGGCAAAGGTTTTGGAAACTGTAACGTTTGAAGCAAGTGGAGAAGCTTATATTGCTCAAATTATGCTCGGCATTTCAAATCCCATGAGCATAACTGTGCCAACAGGGGCAAAAGCCGAGCTTTATAAATATAATCAGTATTACAGCAATACAGAACTTGATGCCAAAATAATTAAAGACAACAATGATGGCACTACCACATACCAATTTATTGCTGATACAAAAGCAAACGGAGCGTCTTATATTTACCGTGTTTCCATGGAGGGTAAAATCACAAAAGCAGGTTGGCTTGCCTGGAATCAGCAGAATCTTACCATAACTTATACAGAAAATGATAAAGAACCTTCTTACCGATTAGACGACTACTCTATGACTGGCGAAGAAAACAGTTCTATTGCTGAGGATAGCGTATTGCTAAATGGTAACAGTCGTAACCATCTGAACCTTTCTGTTGGTGAAAGTAAGACATTAAAGGCTTATCGTGCTTGGGAAATCATTCCTGTAAGTTATAATAACTATATTATTACTCCCGACTTTAATTACACAGTTATTATGGGAAATGATGTGGTAAGTCTTGCAGAAAAAGATTCTCCATCTGTAGGCAATGGCGATTGGATGACACTTACCGCCTTAAAAGAAGGAATTGCAATTATCGAAGTAACCTATGATGCTATCGAGGTTTCAGGCGGAAACTATGACGGTGTTTACGGTGCGTCTGACCCTAATCGTAGTGGCCTTTTGGTTGTACAGGTGGGTGAAAATGACGATACATCCGTCAAATTTGGCATAGACAGTTTTTCAAGCTACGGAACATCAGGAACAAAAAATATTTCTTATAATTCAAGCAGACAAAAAGAGTGGGACTCGGAATTTGACACCCTATATTTTACAGGAAATAGTGGCAACCTTACATTAAAGCCTACTGCTTCCTCCGAGATTGTGGAGGTGTCTGTAAGCCACGACAAGGGTGCGACTTGGATAAATCTTGAAGGTGAAGATGGTGTTTATAATACTGAAATTGTTCAGGGTAATAACATTATCAGAGTAAAGACTGCAAACGGAACTGCATATCAAGTAGTTCGTGGTGATAAAGTGACAGTAAAATTTGCAGAAGTTTCTGACAAGAGCGATGATGACGGCATTGTTGAAGCAGGCGAAACTATTCGTGTTACTTTGGTGGGATTACACTTGCCCATTCCTAAAATGGCAGGTAACTATAACCCCGGCTACGGCGGAAATAATGATGGGTACAGCAGTCAGCATCTCAACTATACCTGTAACGGCACAAACATCTATGGCGTCGGTATGCAGTACAATTTCATCACAGCGGCAAATTATGTTGAAATTGTAATGCCTGCGGATGGAAGTGATGTAACACTAAATAACGGATATATTGGTACAGGCGTTGTCGGACTTACAAACTTCTCGGGTGGTGGTGACAGCCACAGAAATATCCCTGATAACGGTTGTGGTACTCGTGGTAGCGAAACAACCTTCCATACACAAAGTATTCTGCCCGTTATTTCAGTGAAAATTGGAGATACCTCTGCTCCTAACAATGCTCCTATTGTCAGAAAAGATGCAGTTTGTGAAAAAGAAATATATTCGGATCAGAATTTTGCAATTAACCCAGACACACTCTTTGTAGATCCCGATGATGATACTTTAACATTTACAGTTTCGGTAAATGGTGCTGAAGCAATAGCGGCTCCTTTGGATTATAAGTTTACCCCAACCGGAACAGGTACTTACACATTATTATTTACTGCAACCGATGGAAAAGAAACTGCGCAGCATACCATCACGATTACTGTAACTAATCGCCCTCCACAAGACGGTGACAACGAAACGGATGATAAATATGGTCTCAGCACCTCTGAAATTGCAGGATATGTAACCATAAGTTTTGTAGACAAAGGTGTTCGTGTTAAGGGAGAATCAGGACTTAAATATCCTAAAGCCTTAGGAACGATCATAAAAGCTACTAAAGTTCCATACAAAGATGGTGAAAAAATCACTCACGTTACTAAGCGTCTTTTAGATCATCTTGGAATAAGGATGAGCTATACAGGCACACTTGAAATCGGATTTTATTTGGGAGCTATCTGTAATTTTGAATTGAATGGTACACCTTATGACTCTATGGGTGAATTTGATGCCGGTGTCGGTTCCGGTTGGATGATTACTTTTAATAAGACATTTATTGAATATGGTGCATCTGATTTTGAAGTAAAAAACGGCGATACAATCAAGTGGCAGTATACTTGTCAGCTTGGTAAAGATATTGGTGATCCTTTCTATTCAGATTCTTCCACATCATCTTCTTCCAATACGAATAATAAAACTGAAGATGAAAAGAAAGAAGAAGCCAAAGAAGAAAAAAGGGAAGAAACTGCAAAGATTACATTCTCAGAAACTACGTTTGCCGATGTAAAAAAAGAGGATTGGCATTATAAATCTGTAAAGTATGTGTATGAAAATAATCTTATGCAAGGAACAGGTAACGGTTTTGAGCCTGAAAGCAAAATGACAAGAGCGATGCTTGTAACCGTTCTTTACAGAATGGTAAATCCTGAAGGTGCTGAAAATACCCATAACTTTGCAGATGTTCCCGAAGGTCAGTGGTATTCTGATGCAGTTGTATGGGCGGCAGAAAACAACATCGTAAGTGGTGTAAGTGAAAATAAATTTGCACCTGATGAGGATATTACACGTGAACAGATGGCACTTATTATCTATCGTTTTGCAAAAATGCAGGGATTTGATGTGAAGGATAAAGCGGATATTTCAAGTTTTGCTGATACAAACGATGTAAGCAATTGGGCACTTGATGCAATCAGTTGGGCAAATAAAACTGAGCTTGTTAATGGCACAAGCGAAAACACACTTTCCCCAAAAGCTACGGCAACCCGTGCTCAGGTTGCAACTATTCTCATGCGTTTTTGTGAGAATGTAGCAAAATAACAATTTACGGTAAGTTGCGAACAGTCAGTCTCAAAACTGACTGCTCGCTATCGCCGTTTTAAAAGGAGCATTAAGTATGAAGAAAGTTACATCAATACTTTTAACTTTGACAATTCTTTTCAGCCTTTCATCAGAGGTTTTGGCTTTTGATAACAACAAAGTGGATGTTACTTTAGAAAGCGTTGGAAATTATTTATATGAAACCGTAAAAGAGCCGATTGTAGGTTCTATTGGCGGTGAATGGGCGGTTTTAGGACTTGCCAGATGCGATATAGATATTCCCGATGAGTATTTTGAGAATTACTATCAGACGGTTACAAAATATGTTAAAGATTGTGGCGGCGTACTTCATAAAAAGAAGTACACCGAATATTCAAGAGTGATAGTTGCTCTCACCTCTATCGGCAAAAACCCTGCTGATATTGCAGGCTACAATCTTTTAACACCACTTGGAGATTATGAAAAAACAATATGGCAAGGAATAAACGGAGCTATATGGGCACTCATTGCACTTGACAGCGGAAATTATGATATGCCAAGTAATCCCGATGCAAAGGTTCAGGCAACAAGAGAAATGTATATAAATCACATTCTCGAAAAGCAAACCTCTGATGGCGGATGGTCATTATCGGGAGAAGTGGCTGATCCTGATGTTACCGGAATGGCACTTCAGGCGCTTTCCAAATATCAAAGTAATGACAAGGTTAAGTCGGCAACAGAAAAAGCACTTAATTGCTTATCCTGTATGCAGAAAGAAAACGGCGGCTTTTCAAGTTATGAAACAGAAAACTCCGAAAGCAGTGTGCAAGTGCTCGTTGCTCTTTGTGAACTTGGTATTTCAGTTGATGATGAATGTTTTGTGAAAAACGGAAAGTCTGTGCTTGATAATCTTTTTTCATTCTATGATAACGGCAAAGGTTTTAAGCATATACACGAAGACAGTACAAATTTAATGGCAACAGAACAATGTTTTTATGCCCTTGTTGCATTAAAACGTGTAAGAGAAGGTAAAAACTCACTTTATGATATGAGTGATGCCAAGAAACTTAGTGTTAGTTCAGGTGCAACAGGACTTGCAGGAAAAGATGCAGATGTTAAGAAAATGAATGTTATAAACCCCGCCAAGACCTTTGCAGATATTGTCGGTCATCAAGATAAAACAGCCATTGAAGAGCTTGCATCAAGAGGAATTATAAACGGTAAGTCTGAAAATGTTTTTGAACCATACAGCACTATGACAAGAGCAGAATTTGCAACTATTATTGCAAGGGGTCTTGGACTTCCTCAGAAGAGTAACTCTATTTTTAAGGATGTAACAGCAAACGATTGGTTTTATAACTATGTGGGTACCGTATACGCTTACGGAATTATAAAAGGTGTATCCGAAAATGAATTTAACCCTAACGGTACAATAATCCGTGAAGAAGCGGCAGTAATGGTTACAAGAGCCGCAAAGCTTTGCGGAATGGATACTGAAATGGACACTCTTGCAGTCCGGGATGTTTTGGCACAGTTCTTTGATTATGTTTTAAGCTCTGATTGGTCGCAAACCTCTCTTGCTTTTTGCTACAATGAAAAAATCCTTGATGACAGCGTTATGGATATAAAGCCTAAAGAAGCGGTTACAAGGGCAGAGATAGCATCTATGCTTTATAATATGCTTTTGTCTGCAAATCTTCTGTAAGGAGGAATTAGATGAGAAAGCATAAAAATAAAATTATAGCAGGTGTTGTTATCGCAATTCTTTTAGCTTTTGTCTTTTGGTATGGCGGTGATGCACCTGCACTCTGCGGATGGGAACCTAAGTCTAAGGAAACGGTAGTCCAAACCGACGAACCCTTGACTTCGGCGGAAAAGATTGCTATAGCTGAGAAAGTTGCTGAAAGCGTACAGCAACCGGCAGAAGAACAAGCTGCTCACTTGCAAGCAACTTCTGCTGAAATCAAACAAAGCAATAAGGAATACTCCGAAGAACACGGAATGATCATAAACGAGGTTACGGGAAAAGACAAGTACGAAACTGACCCTGTTCCCGAAGGAAGGCCCATACCTATCGAGCCTGAAAATGCGGTGATTACAGATAAAGAGCTTACCTGCACTTTATCAGTTCGATGCGATACGGTTTTTCAAAACATCGAATGGCTTGATAGCGAAAAGGTTGATATCGTACCCAAAGACGGTATTATATTTGCAGAAAAAACCGTTACATTCTATGAGGGCGAAAGCGTATTTAGTCTTCTCCTGCGAGAAATGAAACGAAATAAAATACATATGGAATTTGAGAATACACCCATATATAACAGTGCATATATCGAAGGCATAGCAAACCTTTACGAATTTGATTGCGGTGAGCTTTCGGGGTGGATGTATAAAGTCAATGATTGGTTCCCAAATTACGGTTGCTCTCGGTATCAGCTTAAAGCAGGAGATAAGGTTGAATGGGTATATTCCTGTGACTTAGGCAATGATATAGGAGGAAATTATTCGGCAAGGAATGGTAATTAAAATGAATGAATTCAAAACATATCACCCGATTGTGAATTTTACATACTTTGTATTTGTAATCGGGTTCAGTTGCGTATTTTTGCATCCTGCGTGTCTATGTATTTCACTTGTAAGTGGATTTGCATATTCTGTGATGCTGAAAGGCAAGAAAAAAATCAAAACTAACTTAATATATATGCTTCCGATGCTGATAATGATGGCATTTATAAATCCGGCCTTTAATCACGAAGGCGTGACTATCATTGAATATCTGCCAAGCGGAAATCCGTTGACACTTGAATCAATCGTTTACGGACTTTGTGCGGCGGTTATGATTGTAAGTGTTATCTGTCATTTTAGTTGCTACAACGAGGTTATGACAAGTGATAAGTTTATTTATCTGTTCGGTAAAATCATTCCTGCGATGTCTTTAATAATTTCTATGACATTACGATTTGTTCCAAGGTTTGCGGCACAGCTTAAGGTAGTAACAAATGCGCAGAAGTGTATGGGACGAGATGTGTCAAATGGAAGCATTATAAAACGAACAAAAAGTGGGCTAAGTATTCTTTCAATTATGACAACATGGGCCTTGGAAAATGCCATTGAAACAGCCGACAGTATGAAATCCCGTGGATACGGAATACCGGGCAGAACGGCATTTTCTATATTTACTTTTGATAAGAGAGATAAGAAAGCACTAATGTGGATTTTGATTTTGGGAACATATACACTTGCGGGAAATTTAATGGGTGCAATAGCTTTCAGTTTCTTCCCATCAATGCAAATGGCGGAAGTTTCGCTCTTTGACTTAAGCGTATTTATGGCATATTTGTTGCTTTGTATATGTCCTATCATAATTGAAATTTGGGAGGTGAGAAAATGGAAAGCTTTAAGGCCGAAGATTTAAGTTTTACATATCCGAACAGAACGGATAAGGCACTTGAAGATATAAACTTTACAATAAGTCAAGGCGAATTTGTTCTGCTTTGCGGTAGGTCGGGGTGTGGCAAGACCACTCTTTTAAGACTTTTGAAATCATCCCTTGCACCACACGGCGAAATAAGTGGAAGTATTTGTTTTAATGGTAAAAATCTTTCAGACTACGATACCAAAGAACAAGCATCAAACATTGGTTTTGTAATGCAGAACCTCGATAATCAGATTGTAACAGATAAGGTATGGCACGAACTTGCATTTGGCTTGGAAAGTCTTGGAATGAAGCAATCCGAGATAAGAACAAGAGTGTCTGAAATGGCGTCTTTCTTTGGCATACAAACCTGGTTTTATAAGAACGTAACAGAGCTTTCCGGTGGACAGAAGCAACTGTTAAACCTTGCATCGGTTATGGTTATGCAACCGTCTGTTTTGATTCTTGACGAGCCGACAAGTCAGCTTGATCCAATCGCCGCAGGTGAGTTTTTGAAAACACTTGAAAAGATAAACCGTGAGCTTGGCACAACCGTTATTCTCACCGAGCATCGCTTGGAAGATGCTTTCCCAATGGCAGATCATGTTATCGTTATGGATGGTGGTAAAATCATTGCAGATAGTACACCCATCGAGGTCGGTAAAATTCTTAAATCAAAAAATCACGATATGTATAAAGCACTCCCAACTCCAATGAGAGTGCACGGCGAAGTGGAAAACACTCTGAGGTGTCCCTTAACTGTTAGGGATGGCAGAGTGTGGCTTGAAGAATATTCAAAAGAAAATACATTGAATTCTGATATTATTCCAAAAGATAAAACACAGAATATTGCAGAAAAGGTAATTGAAATTAAAGATGCGTATTTCAGATATGAAAAGGATCTGCCCGATGTAGTAAAAGGGTTTAATTTAGTCGTACATAAAGGTGAATTGGTTTGTCTTGTTGGCGGTAACGGAACCGGAAAGACAACTGCACTTTCACTCGTATCAGGTCTTAACACGCCATACAGAGGCGATGTGCAGATTTTAGGGCAAAGCATTTCCAAGATAAAGAATTTGTATGACGGACTTTTGGGCGTTCTTCCGCAGAATCCGCAGAGTGTGTTTGTGAAGAAAACAGTTCACCTGGACTTGATGGAAATTCTCTCAGATAAGAAACTCACAAAAGCAGAAAAAGAGAAAAAGGTACAAAACATATCTGTGCTTTGCGGAATCGAAAATCTTTTGGAAAGTCATCCGTATGATTTATCGGGTGGCGAACAACAAAGAGCTGCTCTTGCAAAAATTCTTCTTATGGAACCCACAATTCTGCTTCTTGACGAGCCGACAAAAGGAATGGACGCACATTTTAAGGAAGAATTTGCAGAAATTCTTTTGGGTTTAAAAGCAAACGGTGTAACAATCCTTATGGTATCTCACGATATAGAGTTTGCGTCAGAATATGCCGACAGATGTGCTCTTGTTTTTGATGGAAGCATAACATCAACCAGTGCGCCAAGAGAGTTCTTCAAGGGTAAGAATTTCTACACCACATCCGCAAACCGTATGGCAAGAACTTGCCTTCCCGATGCAGTTTTGGCAGAAGATATTATTCTTGCTTGTGGTGGTAAGGTAGAAAAGAAAGAAAGACAATCAAGAAATATAGAACTACCTAAGCCTCAAAACGAAATCAAGCCACAAAAAAAGAAAGTAAAAAAGTTGACATCTGCAAGAATGATTGTTGGCGTTATATTTGCATTTCTTTTCGTGTTAATGTATCTGCCGTTTAAGACTGATATAAATATACTAAATATCAATGTAAAAAGCTTTGTGGGACTCGGTGTTTATCAGATAGCTATGATAATGATATTGTTTGTCTCTTGCGTCTGCTTTTTTCCCCAAAGAGATATTGGAATTGAAGTAATACAAGTTCCAAAGTCCGACAGAAAACTGACAAAAAGAACGCTTATATCAACATTCCTGATACTGCTTTTAATACCGCTTACCATTTATATTGGTATTTTCTTCTTGGGTGACAGAAAGTATTATTTTGTAAGCTTGCTTATCATTCTTGAAACAATGATACCTTTTTGTATGGTTTTTGAGTCAAAAAAGCCAAAAGCAAGAGAACTTATTGTGATAAGTGTTCTTTGTGCTATTGTTGTTGCAGGCAGGGCGGCATTCTTTATGCTTCCGCAGTTTAAACCCGTTGTGGCGCTTGTTATTATCGCAGGGGTAGCTTTTGGTGGCGAAACGGGATTTTTGGTGGGTAGCGTTACCGGGTTCGTTTCAAACTTTTTCTTTGGACAAGGTCCATGGACACCATGGCAGATGTTTGCCTTTGGTATTATTGGTTTTGTTGCAGGAATACTGTTTAAAAAAGGGTTTCTTCGCAAAACAAAAGCATCTCTTTGTATCTTCGGTTTTATTACAACACTTGTGATATACGGAGGAATCATGAACCCTGCATCCGTAATTATGTATCAGGACAACCCGACAAAAGCAATGATAGTCTCTGCATATATTATGGGAATACCACTTGACCTAATCCATGCACTTGGAACAGCGTTCTTCCTTTGGTTTGTATCAGAACCAATGATAGACAAGCTCGAAAGAATCAAGGTTAAATATGGATTGGTCGAAAGATAGCTATAAACAAATAAAACCCGAACTATCACCAATTGGTAAAAGTTCGGGTTTTTACTGTTCGTTTGCATAAAAAAGTCGAAGCAAAGCGAACTTTGCTTCGACGTGGTGCAGGTAACAGGACAAAACAGCCTTTAAGTGCCGATATTAAGCCATTTTTATTTTTTATTGTTGCCTAATTGTTGCCAACAGGCTTAATCCAAACATACACAAGGGTATAACTCTTGCTCTGATGTTGCTGTGTGTTGTCTAATAGTAAGACCCTCATTTTCAAGAATTGCATCTATCCTTGAAATATTGTCCTGCAGATAATCTTGTGTAGCATAAAAATATGTGTTCATAGTAATTCTTATATCGGTATGCCCCATAATCTCCTGGAGAACTTTTGGGGGCATCCCTGCCTCTGCACACCGTGTACCAAAAGTATGGCGAAGAGAGTGTAAATTAACTTTTCCGTCAGTTATTCTTTCGTCAAGTATGTTATATTTTTTCAACACCCTTGAGAACTGTGAATTTACTTGATTTGTGGTTATCATTTTTTCGTTATGGGTGAATATCAAACCAATATCTTTGAATAGAGTACAGTCCTTTAAGAGTTCACGCACGGCAGATGTCATTGTGAGTATGCGAGTGCCGGCTATGGTCTTTGTTGTTTCGTTAAGAATTGCCTCGCCTTTTTTGCCTTTGGAAATTGTGCGGTGTATGGTGATTCGGTTGAATGTAAAATTTATATCCTCAACGTGCAAGGCGTTTATTTCGCCCATCCGCAAACCAAGAGCAAGGGAAAGCAGCATTTGTTGACTATAGGGGATGTCCTCTGTCTGTAATATGTGTATCAATTTCCTTTGCTCGTCTTTTGATAATGCCCGGACTTTGATTGTAGTCTTTTTTGAGTTAGGGCGTTTTATAAATGCTATGGGGTTTTCTGATATTATCTTCCGTCTGTGAGCCTCTGCCAGAGTGCGAGATAAAAGCTCATAAATTTTATTCAGTGTGGATTGTGAATAATCAAGATTACTGTTTAAAAAGTGCCTGAGCTGTGTTTCTGTTACGTCCTGCAGTCGGGTATTGTATATAGGCTTTAATATTTTAAGTGTTTCAGTATGCCGAAAATAAGTCGGCTCTTTAATTTCGTTTTGGTTTAGCTTATCGTCAAGCAACTGTTTTGCAAGGTGATAAAGGGTTATTTGCGATTTATCCACAAAAGTACCTGTGTAGATTTGATATTCCACATTTTTTATCTTTGTTTTCACCTCTGTTTTTGTGCTACCGTACACAGTTTTCCGTTTTCTCTTGCCGTTCTCGTCATAGCCGAGATTGATTTGCCCTACAAACAGACCCCTTTTTTCATCAAAATAGATTGCTCCGTCTCCTCTTGAACGTCTTTTAGGCATAAAAAATACACTCCTTTTCAATTTTTACTTGCAAAAAGACAAGGAATGTAGTATAATAATGCTGGGTTTAGCATTAGGGTTTTTACTCCTTTGGGACTTACATTCCTTGATGCGTTGCTCCTGTAGTGTTGGTAGCACTATGGGAGCTTTTTATTTTGATTTATTATCTTACTATGCTTTGAAAAACAACGGCTTTTCCTAAAATTCTTATATGGTTAAGTTCTTCCCCTTCGTAGTTTTGGACTTTGTGTGTGGGGTTTTCGGGTCTAAGCTCAAGTCTGTTCTCGTATTTATAAACACGTTTTAAAGTTACATCATCTTCAATCTGTACGGCTGCTATCTCACCGTTTTCAACATCTGGCTGCTCCCTGATGAAAACAATATCACCGTCAAATATTCTTGCATTTATCATACTATCGCCTCTGGCGGTCAAGCAAAAGTCAGCATTTATATTTTCGGAAGCTTCAACAAAGGTTTCGTACTCCTCGTTTGCATATATTGGTTGTCCACAGGCTATTTCTCCAAGCATGGGGAATTTTTTTGTTTTTATAGGCTTTAAGCCGTATTTTTCGTAGTCTGTTGTTGGCTCATCATCCCATCCCATCAAATAAGCAGGGGAACAATTAAGGATGTTGGCAAGTTTTGTTATTGTTTCGTGCTTTATATTTTTTATTTCTCCACTTTCGTATCGTTGGACCGTTGCCTCTCTCACGCCTAATCGTTCTGCAACCTCAAGAAGGGTGTATCCTCTTTTTAAGCGTTCATCTTTAATTCTTTCGTGTATCGTTACCATTTGCTCACTTCCTTTAAAACAATCTTAACATAAACTTTCGCAAAATGCAAGGGTTTTTTGTAAAAACGCAAAAAAACTTACGCAAAACGTATTGACAAACAAAAGACTATATGTTATCATTAACTTACGTGACACGTAAAAAATAAAGGGAGGGATATATGTGTTATATGCTTGTAACACCGTGGAATTAAAAAAGGCTCTTGCGGAAAAAGGTATTGATACAATATCAATGCTATCTGCAAAAACACAAGTAAACAGGAACACTTTAGGGCGTATTTTAAAAGGCAAAGAACAGCCATCATCAACGGTTATATATAAAATAGCCAGTGTTTTAAGCTTAAATGCGGACGGAGTAGGACGTATTTTTTTTGACAATAACTTACGCAACACGTAAGAAAAACTTTTCAAAAAATAACAGCTAAAATCTTAGCACACACGAAAATAATATAACTTGATACCTCAACTATATAAAACACCTTTAAAGGGCAAAATTTTACGTTTGGGGCGCAAAAGAGAAAGGAGAAAACTATAGAAATGATGTTAAACCCAGAAATTAACGAGCAAGAGACAGAAAAAACAATGCCGATATTCTACGGAACAAAGGAAGTGGCAAAGATGTTTCGCTGTTCAATACCTACCGCAAGGGAAATTATGCGGCGTGAGGACTTTCCGCTGCTTGTAGTAGGTGGCAAATGGCTCGTATTGAAAACCGCCCTGGAGCAATGGGCAACGCAAAAGAGAATGTAAAGGAGAATAAAAATGGAAAACCAAAATAAAGTAGAGATTACATATAGCCCGATTCCTGATGACATAGCTTTAATTATTTATGGGGATAGAAATAAAACCCTTATAAATATAGGCGATTGTAGTCTTTTTGATGTTTTAACAAAGATTATTTGTGAAACCTTAAGTCGTAAAGAAGAATTTGGGGCAAGCGTTCTTAGATGCTTCCAAGATTGTATTTTGAGTGTTTACAAGTATATGAGTAATAGGTGGAAAGATAAACCTGCTGATATAACATACAGAAAAATCTACACATCCATGAGGGATATTCTGTTAAATAAGAAAACGGCTGAGATTTACAATTCCTTTATCTTTTTTTCTAATGAATGGTTCAAAGAAGATTTTAAGGGCGAAAGTATGGACAAGGGAGTCTTAAGGGAACTGATAGAGCAGTTAAAAGAAGAAGAAGCCCGGGAAACAGAAATCATAAAAGAAACCGATGAAACAATTCATATTCTAAGGAACATGATTTTTCCGCCCGGTATGTTATCAAAAATACAACAAATAAAAAAACGCTTGCAAATAGAGGGAAAAGAAACCCTTTTTACTACAGATGTATCATTATTCTGCTATGGGTACATTGAGGGAGTGAGAGCAGAACGGGCAAAGAAAAGGAGTGCTGCACAATGACTAAAGCAAAAATAATACTTATAAACGTCTTGGTGTGGCTTGCAAGTTTATTGGATGGGGATTGCACTGTTGCGGTGACAGTGACGATATTTTCTTTGCTTGAGATATTTACAAGAAAGAACAAAAGGAGAGTGAAATATGAGTAAACAAAAGAAAAGCCGTGAGGCATTCGAGGAAAAACGCACTCACGGACAAGACGATTGTTTAAATAATTATACCACACAATCAAGCAATTCGTCAAGAAATAAAATACATACAGAAATTTTTGACCTTATAGGGACAGGGGAGCAGAACGCCATACACCAAAAAGAGCTTGTTAAGCTCACAGGGTTGGCAGTTCGGGACATAACATATAGCATTGAATATCTACGCCGCTCCGGCAAGGTTATTCTTTCGAGCTGCAACGGATATTTTAAGCCGGAAACAATGGCAGAGGTAAACGCACATATCAACCGGGAACGGAGCAGGGCAAATAATATCTTGAAAACACTTGAAACGGTAGAAGAATACAAAAGACGGAATGAGGTGGCGGATGGTGATTGATGAAAAGGCGGTCAAGGCATTGAAAGCTGAGGCTCTTCTGAACGATGAACTTTTGCAAGCGGTTGTCTCAATAAGAAACACAAGCGAAAAGAAAAGGATAATTGCTTTGTGTGCTGCAAGAGCCAAAGAGTTTGGAATATTAAAAGAGTTTCGGGCAACATTGAACGAATACCAAAAGAAATCGGGGCTGTATTTTCTCATTGAGGACAGCAAAGGGATTGAACGCATAGACACGCCATATTTGACTTTATACATACAGGACACAAAGATTCTTATAAACATCTTTGGAGAATTAAGAGAGTACCAGGGCGGATATTATAAGCCCTTCGATGCAGAGGCGTACGCTTACAGCTTAATGCCAGAGGGATTGAAAAGCTATAAACATGCAGAGACGGTCAAGAAAAATCTTTTGCTTGAGCCAAGCATTCGCAGGACCGAAACGGATATTGCAGATAAAAAATATATTTGCTTTAAAAACTGTGTTTATAATGTCGAGACAGGCGAAACAACGAAACATACTTCTGATATGGTGTTTGTCTCTCAAATACCGCATAATTTTGATGAGCAAGCCGAAAGATGCGAATTGACAGAAACTTTCTTGCAGAATATAACGAACGGTGACAATGAGCTGAGGCAGTTACTCCTGCAGATAATAGGAGCAGTTATATCCGGGTATCGTGATTTCAAGGCGTGGTTTTATTTCTATGGGGCAAAGGACACCGGAAAAAGCACATTTTTGAGGATAATTCAAAGATTACTGACATCTGATAACGGAACGCAAAACTATACCTCAATACCTTTGGAGCGATTGCAAAACTCTCATGACTTCGGCTTATATACTTTGTTTACAGTAAATGCAAATATTGTCACAGAGACAAACCCTGCACCTATTCGTAACGACACGATATTAAAGGCTTTGACCGGTGGCGGTAGCGAGACAATGACCGTACAAAGAAAGTATTCTGAAGATATTACAGGCACACCAAAAACAATGCTGCTCTTTGCCGGCAACGGAGAACCGCCTGAGACATGGACCAATAACAGCGATAAGATGAGCTTTTTGTCAAGAATGTTTCCCATAGAGTTTGCAAATGTAGTGCCGAAAGAAAAACAAATAATAGGTATTGAGGACAAAATCAATTATAGCTATCTGATTAACCTTGCACTTGCAGAGCTACGAGAATTTATAAAGAATGGTCAGCAGTTTATTGAGACTACGGCCGTACTGGAAAAGCGTAAACAACTGTATGAGGATGCGGACCTTGTGGCTAAATTTGCAGAGGAAGAAATTGTAATATGCATCAATAGTTATCTTCCGGTTAATGAGGTTTATCAGAGATTTAAGCAATGGCTTGTGGATGGGGGACAGATTGACAATATTGACAAGTGCAGCATACCTATAAAGACTTTTGGGAAACGGCTAAGGGAAGTATTACATCTTGAATCGCCGACATTAAAGAAATACCGAGGTAAACCCCTGAGAGCGTACAAGGATATAGACTACAAAAGGGACAATCCATTCATAGAATAATGGTAACTGTTTTGTAAGGGTAACGGAAAAGTAACTGATTTTCAAAATTTTCGTTACCTCTGCAAACCCTTATAAATCAAGGCTTTTCTTCTAAAGGTAACTAAGTAACTATTATTTTTATATTACTTATAAAGAAATAAAAAATAAATATATATATAGGCGTATATAGCGTATATATAGAAAACTTTTTTAAAGACAATAGTTACCTTTTTGAAAAATTTATTCAAAGCCTTGTCGCAGTAAGGTTTTAGAAGATTTTAGACAGTTTTTTTTCGTTACCGCATAAAGAAAAAAGTTACCCATCAGAAAGGAGCGAGACAAATGATAATTTTAGCAAGTGAAACAATATCAAAACGGAGAAATCTGCCGGTGAAATTGCAATATGTAACAGCAGGGAACGATTTACATAACTTTTACTGGTTTGTAGACCATTCAGCAAATGGCGGTACATATTTTGAAAATTTTGAGGATATGAAAGAGTTCATCCGGGAAAAGAAACTGTTAACCACAAAACAACTTGAAAAGATTGAGGGTATTAAAAAGAGCCTTTTGAAGTCTGCTGATTACAAGCTCAAGGAACTGCAGCACATTGAGGACATCAGAAACACACCCGAATACAGAGGGGCAAAGGAACTGTTTGAGGTAAGAAATCAGCTCAAAACTGATTTAAATATTCCGTATAGCCGGGATGTGGATAATCTCATTATGCTGCACTACCTCAAAGATATAGGCGATAATCTCTATGCAATAATACAGGAACTGCGGGACAGATAGGAGCGGCTACCATCCCTTTGAGTCTTAATAGGCTAACGCCACAAAGGGACCGCTCCGGCAGTGTTGGAGCACTGAAAACGATATGCTAAACATACCTAAATTGAACGGAAAAAGTGAATACTGGGCAGATATAAAAAAAGAGAGGGTTTGCCACACCCTCTCAGCTCTCCAAATGTTATTTAGAAAGTATTTACCACACTTTTATTATATCATTTGCGAGGGGTGTTGTCAACGATGAATTGGGGAGATGAGTCGGTTATTTGTCCATTTTTTAAAGACATGACAAGCAGGACAATAAGGTGCGAAAATGTTTTTTCTATTTCGATAACAAACGACTTTGAAAGCGTTAGTCTAAAGCGTGAACACCAGGAGAGATATTGCTGTACCTTTAATTATAAAAAATGCCTATTAGCCAAAATGCTATCCGAAAAATATGCAGCAGAGGATGTGAGGGAAAAAGAGGAAAAGCACACAGAACTATACAAAATTGCACAGAAAAAAGGGGGTGTAAGCGAGATTGAAAAAGAATGACGAAAAGATACTGGCTGCTTTGCTGACAAGCGGGAATGTGGCAGAAACGGAGAGAATAACAGGTATAAGCCGTTCTACAATTTACAAGAGGCTTGCTGATGCAGAGTTTAAAGCCGAATATGACAGCAGGCGTCAGTCGGTATTAAGTGAGGCTTGTAATACCTTGCAGGCCACATTGACAAATGCGGTTAATACGGTTAAGGAAATAGCCGAGAATGAGGATACAGCTCCACAGGTCCGCTTGAATGCTTGCGGAATGTTATTGCAGAACTGCTTGAGGTATGTTGAACAAATTGACATACTGGCAAGAATTGAGGCACTTGAAAAGCAAGGGGGATAAATTTGAAAAACGGTATTATTCAGAGGCTTAGAAAACTTGAAGAAAAAGTAGGGGACAGGCTTGTTATTCTCGCCATAATTGACGGTGTTGAAAAGGAATGCTCTGTTGATGAATTGGCACAGTGCAAGGATGCGAAATTTATAAAAGTATTGAGAGGTAAAAAAATTACTGATGTAGATGTTATTATCAGCTGGCTTGATAAGGTTGCAGAACAGTAAAGAAAATAAGAATTAAATAAAATACAACTGAAAGGGGGTGAGACTATGAGCAGGGCAGTAGGTTTGCACTTTCTTCCCGATGGGACAGAAGTGTCAATAGACCAAGCTATGCACGCACAACCGAATGGTAAGTATAAAATTCAGGACACGGAAAAGCGTGCAGAATTTGAAAGGCAGAAAGCCAAACAATTAAAAGAAATCAATCAGAAAAAAGGAGAGTAAAAACAAATGAACAAAATCAATCACAAACCTGCACAGGATATAATTTGTAAAATTATCCTGCGTATCAAAGAACAGATTAAGGCTGCTGAAACATACAGACAGCAGAAAACAACCATTGAAACAGACACAAGGATGTCAAGAGAGTACCAGGAAACACGCTTAAAGGACTTAATGCATACATACCTTGCAGAGCTTAACGAAACAAGAGCCTTTATCGTTGAAAACCTTGAAAGCGTTGCAGAACTCGAGGAGGACAACGAAAAAATTCTTGACTTTGATGTGCCGGAGTTTTCAGAGACATTGGCTGCTATCAATGCGGCAAAGGGTAAACTGCCTGAAGAAGTTGTCTTCAGCATCCGGGATAAATTCAACGGAAATTATCAGGTGCTTTTAACAATAGCATCTGCTTTTGAAAACTGGGGAATTGACCTTGCAAAGTATAAATACAATGATTACATAACGCCTGCAGCCGTAATTATTATTAAACTCATTGCTGATGCTGAGAACATAGAAACGAGCGAGGTGTCATCTTTTGTAAGCCTTAGAGAATTGCTCCGCAATATCGTACATTTTGGCGAATGCAGAGGTATGGTATTCGGTGATGATTTTAAGATGCTTGATTCCGAACTTGAAGAAATAGGCAAGGAGTTAACAGCACGCCAGGCAATGGGCCTTACTGAATAAGTAAAGCATAAAATAGTGTTTGTCATAAACAAGTAGTATTATATAATATTATTTATTAAAATTCTTTCTGTAAAAAGCAGCTCCTCCGGGGGCTGTTTTGTGTGCCAGGAACGTGGCCAAGAACGTGCATGAGGAATGGTCGTGCGGATGGGCGATGGAAGGATTTATATTTTTGATTTTTTCTCTCTCCTGTTTTGTTCTGATAGCAGGAATAGATATAAAAATTTGTTCCGGTGATTTTGTTGTGGTTTTGTGGTGGGATTAGGGGGTATGTTGCCTAACTGTTGCCTATAAAACAATAATCAACTTGTAACAGAGGTTATAGAATTGTTATAAGTAAGTGGCTGAAATGCCGATATAATAAGGGGTTGGGGTGTTTTGGGGTAAAAGAAAAACACGGCTGAAAAAACCGTGTTTTTGGTGCAGGTAACAGGACTGTTACTCTTTTTAAGGGAGTGCCCTGTTAACCAGCTTTTTCTATATTCAGTTCACTGTTAAACTCTACCGCTCCAACGAACTTATAATAAATATTTATATCCTGATAAGTTTCGCCTTGATATTCGTACTTTTCTCCAACTTCGATTCTGTCTATAAGCTCATGGAGAATCTCGTAGGTGAGTTCTTTAATCCCAATATACTTTTCAATCAGATTTACAAAGTCTATGGCATTATCCTTCGACTTATGGTATTCGTTAAGCTCGCTTTCTATTCTTGATGCCTCGGCTTTTAATTCTGCCTGTTCTTCTTCATAATCTGCGAGGAGTGATGCCATTCTCTCGCTTGATAAATTTCCTAAGACTGAATTCTCATATGTCTCTTTTATCAGGATTTCAAGTTCGCCGATTCTCTTGTTAGCTTTTGCAAGCTTTCGCTGATTGTCTTTTGTTTCTGCCATAATCTTTTGCTCGTTGCATTTAAGTGCCGCTTTGTATAGTGCATCTCTGTCGGTTTCAAGTATCACAGTCTTTGCATAGATGTCTGCAAGGACTACACCATATAACTCGTCATACCTTATGTAATGTGATGGGCAGTATTGTTTGCCTTTTAGATTATATGTGTTGCATACATAAGACTTGGTTGCATTGGAGAACACCAAGGCTTTTTTACAATCCATACATTTTATTATCTTAGCAAAGATTTGTGTTTCACCTGTTTTGGTTTCTCTTGACCGACTTTCAAGCAGTTTCTGTACTTCATCAAAGGTCTGCTTATCAATTATCGCCTCATGGGTATTTTCTACCACAATCCATTCATCCTTGGGAACATCTCTGAACTTCTTTGACTTAAAAGGCTTTTCTTTTCTGTGGTTTACCATATTACCTATATAAACTTCGTTTATAAGCATATCGCCCACAGTATCATCGCACCAATAACATTCATCATCGTGTGCGGTCATAGCGAAATAATGATTCATTCCCTGAGCCTTTGCATAGGCGGCAGGAGTAGGGATTTTTTCTTCGTGAAGAATTTTTGTTATTTTCCTTTTCCCATAGCCTTGCTTTGCTAAGTCAAAGATATGTCTTACAATATGTGCAACCTCTTCATCGATTATAAGATGATGCTTGTCCTTCGGGTCCTTTTGGTATCCGTATGGTGCTTTAGCTCCAAGGAACCAACCTGATTCCGATTTGGTTTTGTATGCTGACCTTGTCTTTTCGGATATATCTCTTGGATACATTGCATTATACATATTCTTAAAGGTCGCAATTTGTTGATAACCGTTTAAGTATGTATCAACACCATCATCTATTGCAATAAACCGGATGCCTCTTGCTATGAAAATATCCTCGTAATATAGATTTGCCTGAACATCATTTCTGCCAAGCCTTGATAAATCTTTTACGATTATGCAGTTGGCATTTCCTTCTTCAACATCGTGCATCATTGCCTGAAATTCAGGTCTTTCAAAGAATACTCCCGATTCGCCGTCATCCACGAATTCTTTGCGAACTATGATGGAATTTTGCTTGGCGAAACCCGATGTTTTCATTCTTTGTGTTTCTATACTTATACTTTCTGCATTTGCTGAACGCTTATCTTCTTTGGATAACCTTAGATATAAATTTGCTATCCATACCGTTTCTCTTTTTGCCATGTAAATTCTCCTTTCTCTTAAGGGAAACGGCTGTGTAAATGCT
>JAZNSG010000038.1:0-2085 GCA_045591035.1 Clostridia bacterium
TCATTTTAGGGTGTAAAGTTAGCTCTTAATTTTGACTTTTCCCATTTTTCAGAACAATAATTAGGTTTTCATATCTCTCTGTGAGCAATTAGGCGAGGCAGGATACTGACGAAAACAAAAAAAAGACGAGCAACTCTCGCTGCTCGTCTTCTCTGCGGAAAGGGAGGGATTCGAACCCCCGGTGCCTCTCAGCACGGCGGTTTTCAAGACCGCTGTAATCGACCACTCTACCACCTTTCCAGTGCTTCATCAAGAGGTCTCTTGCTCAAAAGCGATGCAAAGGTAGATAGTTTTTTTGAAACATGCAAATGATTCCACTCTTTTTTTTGCTGTGATTTGGAAAAAACTTTCGAAAGCATCAGCATTCACACGCTGTAGTACTCCCTACACATTATTATCTACCACCTGTGATTATTGCGGTGAACCTCGGGAACCATCTTTTCAAAAGGTAATAAACTTCTAAGCCTACGAAAACTATAAAACTTGCCTTAATGAGATAGAAGGCTGTGCACATTATATCTGTACTGAAAGAAAAACTTACAATATCTCCGAGAACTAACAATGCCACCGAATGATATGCAAAAATAAAGAAGCTGCCCTCCGACAGGAATCTATTGACACGCCATCTACCATTTGCGAGGCACCTCGACGCTAATGAAATTACGAAAGCCATACCAAACAATATGCCAATACGTCGTAACGGACACCACATCAAATCTCTAGTTATAAAGACAGGAATTATGAGTATCAAATAGAGCATGCCGAGTGGTATCGTGTAGGGCCTTAACAGCTTTACAAAGTCCTTTCCGCATATTGAGAAATATCCTCCAAGTGTAAAGAAGAATAAAGCCGTGATATTTATACCTGTCACAAGAAACCAACAATTAGTGGTCCATAACAAACCTAAAAACAGAACGAAAACAGCGCGGAGATGTTTCGTTAAATAATAGATTATCGGGGATAACAGAACCGTCATCATTAAATCACGCACATACCAAAAAGGGACACAAATGGGATAAGAAGCAATACCCTCTCCATTAAACGGCGGTGCATACCAATTCCAATACGGTTTTATCCAATCAACGAGAGTGAAATCCACTCCATATAGAGAACCCAGTCCTAACAAACGCCCTAGAAGAAGGTAAAGGATAGGCATTGAGTTCCAAAACAAATATGGGATAAGCAATGTCCTTACTCGTCTTTTCAGTTTTTCTTTATATAATGGCAGTGTAAGTTTTTCAAGTTTATAAAAGAACAAGAATCCTGAAAACATAAAAAACATCGGCACAGCTATACGCGCTAAAATTTGTGCAAAGAAATATTGTATAGAACCATACAAGGGATGAATTGGACAGTCTTTCGTATTTACCCCAACATGAATCAGCACTACTCCGATACACAGCGGAAAACGGAGAAAAGAAATAACTTTTGATTGCAGCTGTTCGCTGCTGAGAGGTTGAACGCTCTGCATAAATGATGATAGTTTAAGTGCACTAAACTATCAATCACTCATCGAAACGGAATATAAGAAAGGTGCAGACCTTTCTTTCGCGTTCACGGGAAGCCTGAGAAACAAACCCGCCTATATGTAAGATTAGTCTACACCATGAGGTGCAAACATTACCACATTACATATAGTTGGGGAAGTAGCTAAGGCCTTCCACTAAACTTTATTCCGATTGTCAAAATCAGTTTCTCAGGCTTTTTTCGAACGCGAAATAATAGTTAATGCTTGGTTTATAATATGTTTTTGTCTATGCTGTCTATTTCGTACGTATAGTATTTTTTGATTTGAAGACAAATTTAGTGTAAATTTTTGATAGAACGAAGAATTGCATCTGTTTATTTGCGCTTCATTTTACAGCAAATTTTGAGAGTGCTTGCACTTGCTCATTTATATTGCTCTTTATTACTGCGCCAAGAAGCTACTTCCGCTTGTCGCGAAAAGTTCAAGTAAACTTAATTCTGTTGAGTTTTTACCTCGCTCGGCAAAAATGCAAGCATATCTTTGCTCTCGTTCGTTAAAGCTTGACTTTTCACTCGCTTATTTGTATCTTTGCCGAACTATGAAACTGTATGAATATG
>JAZNSG010000039.1:0-33908 GCA_045591035.1 Clostridia bacterium
GTTATGTATGTTACTACTTTTTCTCCTGAAAGTCAATAGTAAAATGTACAAAAAATTAAAAAACGTGTAGGTTTACAATAGATGTGTTACATTCCGATATATTTTCATACGAGGAAACCTCGTACAAAAACATATCGGTAAAAATAATAGCGAATAGAAACTTTTTGTGTTAAAGTTTAAGTACCACCCAAAACCACACAGAAAGGAAATCTATTCGCTATGAATACAATAACACAAACTATGAAGTTTAGGCAAGCATTAATTAAATATTCTTTAAAATACGGTGTAACAAAAGCGGCTATTCGTTACAAGGTTAACCGTCAATATGTTTATCGTTGGAGAAAAAGATATGATGGAACCCTACAATCTCTTGCCGATAAATCACATAGACCGCACCATCATCCAAATCAACATACTGAAGCTGAACTAAAGCTCATATCCGATATGCGCAAACGCAATCCTAATGCAGGTTTAGTAGTGTTTTGGGTTAAACTTATGCAAAGAGGTTATACCCGTTCAATAACAGGTCTTTATCGTGTTTTACGTAAGAATGGTGAAATGGCTGTAAAACTGCCTAATCCCAAATATATCCCCAAACCTTATGAACAGATGCAATATCCCGGGCAAAGAATACAGATAGATGTGAAATTTGTGCCAGAGGCTTGTGTTGTAGGTGATGCAAAAGGTAAAAAATTCTATCAATACACTGCTATTGATGAATATTCAAGATTCCGCTATTTAGAGGCATTTGAAGAACAAAGCACATACAGCTCTACAATTTTTCTTCAGCATGTTTTAAAGAAGTTTCCTTTCAAGATAGAGTGCGTTCAGACAGATAACGGTTTTGAGTTTACTAAACGGCATAGCAACAGTCCAAATCCTACTCCTACCTTGTTTGAAAGGCAACTTAACATGCTCGGTATTCGCCATAAACTGATTAGACCATATACACCACGACACAACGGAAAAGTTGAGCGTTCACATCGTAAAGATAACGAATATTTTTATGCTTCACACAAATTTTATTCGTTTGAAGATTTTGCAAAGCAACTAAAGGTGCATAACTACAAATACAATAAGTTTCCTATGCGACCGCTTCATTGGAAAGCTCCTGCCGACTATTTAAAAGCTTTTCTTGATAACGGTGAAATTTTTAAACCAATTTTGTAACACATCATTGACAAACCTACAAATTCTCAATTATTTACAGTTTGTACCAATAAAAAAAGACATCCTACGGATGTCTTTTTTCAGTTAAATCCGTCTTGCGACGGAATAAATCTGCTACGCAGATGAAATCACTTCGTGATGAAATCTTGCTTCGCAAGGATATAAGGACGGATTTAATTTTATCCGAGCAGAGCGAGGATTTCATCCAAACTTGTTTGGATTTCATCGTGCTTTGCACGATTTCATTAAAAATCACTTGCATCTATTATGTAGCCGAAAGCCAGAAAAAAGACTATTCAAAGAAATAGTCTTTTGTTTTACTTTTTCAATAAATAAATATACCCCCCTGTTGACAATATACCCCAGGTGGGTATATTGTGTACTTGGAGGGTTGATATGGATAAAAACTGTTGTAACAAAAAAACTAAAAGAAGCCAGGATGAGAAAAAACGGATAATCAGCAGACTGAACCGAATAGGCGGCCAGATAAACGGCATAACCAAGATGATTGAGAATGATGCATACTGTAATGATGTATTAGTCCAGTTATCGGCTGTTAAAAATTCTGTTAAAAGCTTGTCGTCGTACATTTTGGAAAATCATTTGTACGTGTGCGTTACCAGGGATTTGGAAAATGGTGAGCTAGACACCATTGACGAATTAATCAGCCTTTTCAAAAGGTTTAATCAATAGGGAGGTGAAAATATGGATAAAATCGTAATCTGCGAAAAATGCGGTGCAATGGTAAAGGTATTAATCGACTGCACCTGTGAGAACTGCGGCATTAAATGCTGTGGTGAAACCATGAAAGAAATTTCTGCAGAAGAAGCTAACAAAATTCTGGAGAAAAAATAACAAACAAATCAGTGAAATATTGTGAATTCAAGGGAACTGCCCGGATTAAAATTCTTTATGATCGGGCTTCCCCGAAAAAAGACAGCAATCAATAGGTTGCTGTCTTTTTTGTGTGTAAGATAACCATTTGTTGATTTGTTTGGTTAAAATTCGTTTGATGTTTCACCTCTTTGTATTTTTATGCGGAACTTTTTGGGGGAAATGTTGAAATGCTTTTTGAATACTACATAAAAATATCCGGGCTTTTCATAACCAAGTAATTCTGCGATTTGGGTGATTTTCATATTTGTGTTCTGGAGAAGTGAACTTGCTACCGTCATTTTCTTTTCGGTTATTAGCTCAGTAAAGCTTTTTCCATAGAGAAGGTTTAAAACTCGATTGGTTTGTCGCTCACTCAGTGACAGCACGTTTGCAAGTTCAATGAGCTTGACATTACCTTTGTAGTTGTTGTTTATAAATTGCTCAATTGTACCACCATATCGGCCATAGGAGGTCATATCCTGGCCGGAGGAAAGCTGAATGCCAAGGTTTCGAAAGACATTGGTTAAAAGCAAAACAAGCAGTGCGTGAGTTCTGTCTGTATTGAATATGTCATTTGAAGATAAATTTTGGTTGAGAGAGCAAAGGGCAGAATATATATATGACAGCTCATCGTCAAGAGGAATGACTGTGAGGTTTTGGTTTAATGCTGAGACAAGCTTGTCATACAGAGGCGGACCCTTCTTTGCTTTTTTAACCGATAAGAAAAAGTGTATTGGTTCGCTCTTGGATAAATAATAGTGTTTAAATTTTGGCGGGACCACAACCAGGTTGTTAAAAAAATCAAAGGCTTTGTTTTCCGTACCAAAAGAAAGGTCCCCAGGATTCAGGAAAAATTCATAGTCTATGTGGCTGTGAATATTCATTATGGCGTTAAGGTCCTTAAGGTCACTATAATAGTGTGTTTTCTTTGGGTGGTCAGTGTAAATGGTGAGAAGTGCATCACCAAAATTAAAATGGATTTGATTAAATAAAGTATTCATAAATTTATTATACAATATTGCAGAAAATTAATCAATAACAATTATAAAAAAGTTTAAAATTCGGACATAAGGAGCAGATAATTGACTATGGAAGGGATAGCTTTTTTTGTGCAAGAGGTTATAATAAAAATATGAAGCTCGTGATTTTTCGAGCAAAGTTAAATTTGGATTTTAGAGGGGGTATAAAAATGTTTAATTTGAAAGGAAAGGTGGCTCTCATCACCGGTTCTGCAAGGGGCTTGGGCAGAGATATGGCAGAGATTCTGGCTGAAAACGGCGCAAATCTTGTAGTAACCAGCAGAGATGAAGAACACGCTTTGATCGCAGCAAAAGAACTTTCAGAAAAGTATGGCGTAGATACCATAGGTTCTGCCTTGGATGTTACGGATATAGCGAGTATTGAAAGTCTTGAAAAGAAGGTTGATGAGAAGTTCGGTAAAGTAGACATTCTCATTAACAATGCCGGTGGCGGTGGAGGAACAAAAGGTAATTTATTTGAAAGGGACTATGAAGATATAGTGGCTCTTATAAACAAAAACCTGTTAGGTGTACTCTTCATGTGCAAGGTGTTTGGCAAGAAAATGAAGGAAAGAAAATGCGGAAAGATTATTAATATCGGCTCAATTGCCGGAATTGTCGGCAGAGACAGAGAAATCTATTATAATGCAGGAATGAAAGAACAGCCTGTGGATTATGCTGCGGCTAAGGGTGGCGTAATTGCCCTTACAAGAGATTTGGCAGCATTGCTCGGACCTTTTGGAGTTCAGGTTAACTGTATTTCACCCGGTGGTTTTAAAGACAGCGGTCTTAAGGAATGTTTTGATAAAGAATATTCAGCAAAGACTATGCTCGGCCGTATGGGCAGATATGAACAGGATCTTAAGGGAGCGGCTCTTTTCTTAAGCAGTGCGGCTTCGGATTATGTATCCGGACACAATCTTGTAGTTGATGGAGGATTTTCGGTATGCAAATAACAGATTTTAAAATACTTGTTGTCGGATGTGGCTCAATTGGTAAAAGACACACAGAATGTCTTGACAAAATCGGCATCAAGAATATGGTTTTCTTTGATGTAGATGAAAACATTGCCCGTGAAATGGCAGAAAAGTATAACGGAAGCTATGTAAAATCCTTTGAAGAAGGGGTAGACCTTGTTGATGTGGTATATGTACTTTCACCAACAAAACTTCATGTGGAACAAGCTACATACGCAGTAAACCACAAAAAGCACGTTTTTGTTGAAAAGCCACTTTCTATTACCCTTGATGGCACAGCTGAATTGGATGAACTTGCAAAGAAAAACAATGTTCTTGTGGGTACCGCTTTCTGTCTTCGTTTCCATGAAGGTGTACAGAAAATGAAGAAAATGGTTGATGATGGTGAAATAGGAAGTACAGTCTGCATAAGAGCTATGGTAGGCGAACATTTTCCATCGGTAAGACCTGATTATATGTCTACATATTATGTGAAGTATTCAGGAACATTTGAACTTGTGCATGATTTGGATCTGGCGATATACTTTGGTGGTAAAGATTTGGTTGATTACAGCGGATTTTATGGTTCTTATGCAAATATGGGCTTTGAATCTCCTGATACAGCTGAAATTATCCTGAAATTTGAGGACTGCGTTGCCAATGTTCATCTCGACTTCTTCCAGAGACCAAGAGTGAGAACCCTTACCGTACATGGAGAGAAAGGACAAATTGTTCTTGAATTCTCAAGCTGGGATAAGTATACAATAAGCAAGTACCTGGCAGAAACCGACAGCTGGACTCACGAAACCTTTCCGGCTGCACGTAATGATATGTTCGTTGCAGAGTCTGAGAACTTCCTGAATGCAATTCTTGGCAAAGAAGAAGTTAAAGTTCCCATCTCTGAGGCTGTTAAGTCACTTAAGGTAATAAACGCGATTTACAAAGAACAATAATTACATTATGGATAAAAAAGGAACTGCAGAATGCAGTTCCTTTTTTCGTGGAGAACGGTTGCTAATTTGTGCATTTGGTTGTATAATAGGAGATAATACAAGTAAAAAAGTAGATTCGCAGGTGATATTATGAAAGTTGTTGTTGCTATAGATTCGCTTAAGGGAAGCCTGACCTCTATGGAGGCGGGGAATGCTGTAAAAATTGGAGTTGAAAAAGTTTTTCCGGATGCTGAGGTTGCGGTAAGACCTTTGGCGGATGGCGGCGAGGGGACTGTTGAGGCACTTGCTGAAGGTTTGGGCGGTATTTTGACGGAATGTCTTGTAACCGGACCTTTAGGTGATAAGGTGTCGGCGGTTTATGCAAGAATTGAGTCAGAAAAACTTGCAGTTATGGAAATGTCTGCCGCGGCAGGAATTACCCTTGTTGAAAGTGAGAAACGGAATCCTCTTAATACTACGACTTTCGGCGTTGGAGAAATGATAGCAGACGCCATTTCGAAGGGTTGTCGGAATTTTATCATAGGAATTGGCGGAAGTGCCACAAATGACGGGGGAATAGGTATGCTTCAGGCCCTTGGCTTTGGGATGCTTGATGAGAACGGCGATGCTGTACCCTTTGGGGCAAAGGGTGCAGAAAAGCTTTGCAAGATAACCACTGATAATGTTTTGCCTGAACTTTCAGAATGTACCTTTAATATTGCTTGTGATGTGAACAATCCATTGTGCGGGAATTTGGGGTGCAGTGCGGTTTATGGACCACAAAAGGGAGCTACACCTGAAATGGTAAAGGATATGGATGGTTGGCTCAAGACGTACGCAAACCTGACTAAAAAAAGCTTTGAAAAAGCTGATGAAAATGCTCCCGGAGCGGGAGCAGCAGGTGGGCTGGGGTATGCGTTTTTGGTATATCTTGATGGAAAACTCGTTCCGGGAAGTCAACTTATCCTGGGAAAAACAAAGCTTGAGGACTACATTAAGGATGCAGATATCGTTGTAACAGGTGAGGGCAGACTTGATTTTCAGACAGCCATGGGAAAAGCACCTATCGGAGTTGCAAAACTTGCGAAGAAATACAAAAAACCCGTTTTGGCTTTTGCCGGAGCTGTTACCAAGGATGCTGATGAATGCAACCGACAGGGAATTGATGCGTTTTTTCCAATATTGAGAGGTGTTTGCACACTTGATGAAGCTATGAACCATGAAAACGCAATGAAAAATATGACTGATGCAACAGAACAGGCATTCAGGGCAGTGAAAATAAACATATAACAAAAAATAGCTTTTCATACAAGTATGAAAAGCTATTTTTTTATTCCATTGTTTTCCCCAAAAACCCTGCGGCAACCTCGGCAAGTTTTGATTCAACATCGCCAAAGTCTCTGCCTTCCTGCGGTGAAACAATCATTACTGTTCCTATACTATCGCCCTCAAAGATTATGGGGGCAATAACGCCTGCTTTGTAGTTCTCGTTGCTGTCAGTGACTAAAACAGATTTGCCGCCTTGGGTTGAAAGGTAACCCATTTTCTCGTTCATAATTTTCTCTGCTTCTGATGACAGTTTTTTGTCTGCCAAATCTCGTTTTGGTGCACCTGATACTGCGATAATGGTATCCTTATCTGATATACAGCAGACAAGACCGGTGGTTTTTGCAAGAGATTCAGCATATTGGCTTGCAAATTCGCCAAGCTCTCCTATGGGCGAGTATTTTTTAAAAATTACGCTTCCATCATTTTCGGTAAAAATCTCCAGAGGACTCCCCTCTTTGAGCCGCATTGTGCGACGAATTTCCTTGGGTATTACAATTCTCCCAAGGTCATCTATGCGACGTACAATTCCAGTTGCTTTCATATATGATTTCTCCTATCTGTTCGTTTTTACATTTTCTATTATCTGTTTTTTGCGGAAATTTATCCAAAGAAAAACTTGGAAAAATATGCTCCATAGGGTAAATATATATATTTTACAATGATATAGGTAAATATTTTGTATATAATTTTTTGGGAATTGTTAAAATAATATAGATTTTTTCCAAAAACTATGATACAATAAAGCATAAAGTGTGGGTTTGGGCACTTTATTTGAATTTTTAAACAGGGCGGCGTGTGAGTGAAATGAAAAAGGTTGAGATTTTTACTGACGGTGCGTGTAGCGGAAACCCGGGACCCGGTGGCTTTGGCGTTGTTCTTCGGTATAACGGCGTCGAAAAGGAACTTTCGGGTGGGGCGGCTGAGACTACAAACAATCGAATGGAGCTTATGGGGGCAATAACCGGACTTGAAGCGCTTAAGGAACCATGCTGTGTAACGCTTTTCAGTGATTCAAAATACATTGTTGATGCAATAAATTGCGGCTGGGCAGAAAAATGGCGTGATAATGGCTGGATGCGAACAAAAAAGGACAAGGCACTGAACCCTGATTTGTGGGAAAGATTGCTTGAACTCTTGACAATACATTCGGTTGAATTTGTGTGGGTTAAAGGCCACGCAGGACACCCTGAAAATGAAAGATGTGATGCCTTGGCTGTTGCCGAGGTTGAAAAACATAAGGGCTAAACAAAAGACGGAGAGGTCTACTTTTCATAGATTTTCGCAGGTGTGCGAATTATACTCCGCAGTTTAAGAAAGGTAGGATAATAAATGCAAGAAAAAAGGATTTATGTGGACCATTCAGCCACAACACCTTTGAAGAAAGAAGTTTTGGAAGTTATGCTTCCATACCTGACAGAAAATTTCGGAAATGCCTCAACGGTATATGCCGAGGGAAGAGAAGCTAAAAAAGCAATGAATCTTGCCCGTGCTCAGGTTGCCAAGGGCATTGGAGCAACTGATGACGAAATATTTTTCACAGGTTCCGGCTCAGAATCAGATAACTGGGCGCTAAGGGGAGTAGCCCATGCAAACCGCTCAAAGGGTAAGCACATTATAACATCTTCGGTTGAACATCATGCTGTGCTTCACACATGTATGGCTCTTGAAAAAGAGGGTTTTGAAGTGACGTATCTTCCGGTTGATGAGTTTGGAATGGTTTCGCCCGAGGCAGTTAAGTCTGCAATAAAGGAAGATACTATACTTATCAGTATTATGATGGCTAACAACGAAATCGGCACTATTATGCCGATTTCAGAGATTGGCAAGGTTGCAAAGGAGGCGGGTGTGCTTTTCCACACAGATGCTGTTCAGGCAATCGGGATGATGGAAATTGATGTTGATGAAATGAATATTGATTTGCTTTCACTCACCGGACACAAGTTCTATGGCCCAAAAGGTGCAGGTGCTTTGTATATAAGAAAAGGCACAAAAATTTCACCGTTTATAACGGGAGGCGGCCAGGAAAAAAACCGTCGTGCAGGAACCGAGAATGTTGCGGCTGTTGCAGGGCTTGGAAAGGCAATAGAACTTGCGACTTCCAATATTTCATCACATTGCAAAAAGCTTTCACAAATGCGTGATAGATTCATCGACAGGGTTCTAAGTGAGATTCCGTATACCCGGCTCAATGGACACAGAACCGAGAGAATGGCAAGTAATGCCAATATCTCTTTTGAGTTCATTGAAGGCGAATCGCTTCTTCTTATGCTTGACATGAAAGGCATTTCGGCATCAAGCGGAAGTGCTTGTACATCAGGTTCGCTGGACCCGTCCCATGTTTTACTTGCTATTGGACTTAAGCACGAGATTGCTCACGGTTCACTGCGAGTTACCTTTGGTGAAAGCAACACCCTTGAGGATGCAGATCGTATTGCCGATGAGCTTGTGGGGATTGTGTCAAGACTCAGAGAAATGTCTCCGCTTTATGAGGCGGTTAAGAATAAATAGGAATAGAAGGGAAGATTTTTATGTATAGTGAAAAGGTTATGGACCATTTTTCAAATCCAAGAAATGTGGGAGAAATAGAAGACGCAAACGCTGTAGGACAGGTGGGGAACCCCAAATGTGGCGACATAATGAAGATTTATATGAAAATTGACAATGACACAAAGGTAATCGAGGACGTAAAGTTCAAGACCTTTGGTTGCGGTGCGGCTGTTGCGACTTCAAGTATGGCAACCGAGATGGTAAAGGGAAAGACCATCGAACAGGCACTCGAAATTACAAATGTGGCTGTTGCTGAGGCTCTTGATGGACTTCCTCCCGTAAAAATGCATTGCTCAAATCTTGCTCAGGAAGCTATTCATTCTGCTATTGCGGATTATTATAATCGTCAGGGTATTGACCCTACGGGAATTGTGGGTTGCAACGGGGACTGTTCTTGTTGCCATGGTCATCATGGTGACGAGGAATAAAGCCTAAAATTTTTGAAAGGTTAAAGAGGTCGGCCCCTTTGGAGTCGACCTTTTAAAAAATAATCTAGTATGCTGAACAAAAAAGTAGTTATAGGAATGTCGGGCGGTGTTGATTCAAGCGTTGCTGCTGTGTTGCTTAAGGAAATGGGCTATGAGGTGCTTGGATTGACCATGCGTCTTTGGGATACTCCTGAGCTTGAAGAATGTAATATGACTCAGGCAGAAGTGGATGCAAAAAAGATTTGTGACGCAATCGGTATAAAGCACTATGTTGCAGATTTCAGAGCAGAATTTCGCCAAAGTGTAATTGAATATTTTGTTGAAGAATATCAAAGAGGGAGAACTCCGAACCCGTGCATTGTATGCAACAAGTTTCTCAAATTTGATGAGATGCAAAGGTATGCAAAGTCATTGGGGGCGGATTATATTGCCACCGGGCACTATGCAAAAATTGAGAAGAATGAAGAGACAGGCAGATTCTTATTGAAAAAAGCTGACTCTGACAAAAAGGACCAGACCTATGCTCTCTATTCCCTCAGTCAGGAGCAGCTTTCAAAAACCCTGATGCCCTTAGGGACACTTGAGAGCAAAGAAAAAACCCGTGAAATAGCTGAAAGACTTAACCTCATAAGTGCAAACAAAAAGGACAGTATGGAGATTTGCTTTATTCCAGATGGGGATTATGCGGGATTTATAAAAAAATATGCGGGGATTGAGCCTCGCGAGGGAGACTTTGTGGATTCAGACGGAAATGTTTTAGGCAGACACAAGGGTATAATTCACTATACAGTTGGTCAGCGAAAGGGACTTGGCGTGACATTTGGGAAGCCTATGTTTGTTACGGGGATAGACGCTGAAAAAAATCAGGTTATTCTCGGAGAAAGCGGAAAAGAGTTTTCTTCGGCTCTGATTGCGGACAAGTTGAATTTTATAAGTATTGAAACTCCCCTTGAATCCATAAGGGTTCGGGCAAAAATCAGATATAGTGCTAAAGAAGAACCTGCCATTGTGAGAGTTCTGGATGATGGTACTGCTAAGGTTGAGTTTGATAAACCCCAAAGAGCAGTAACTCCCGGTCAGGCGGTTGTGTTTTATGAAATTGATGGTGATGGGGTAATTGGCGGCGGAATTATCCGCAACAGTATAGACTAAAGGTGGACTAAACGGTATGAATTTTCTTGAAATAAGAAAAAAAATTATTAAGAATACATGGAACACTCTGAATGAAAAACAACTCGAGGCAGTTGTGAATACAGAGGGACCGGTGCTTGTTATTGCGGGAGCGGGGTCAGGTAAGACTACGGCTATAATACACCGTATAGCACACCTGCTTGTGTTTGGAAAAGCTTATTTTGATTTAAAGATTCCGAATATTTCTGAGGAAGAGCTTGAAATCCTTGATTGGTACTCAAAGGGTGAGATTGATGAGCTGCCGGATGAAATTAAGAACTATCTTTCGAAAGATGCGGTGAAACCCTACAATATACTTGCCATAACCTTTACCAACAAGGCGGCGGCGGAACTCAAATCAAGGCTTTCGGCCAAGCTTGGAGAAATGGGCGAGGGAGTTTGGGCATCCACATTTCATTCCTCTTGTGTAAAGTTCTTAAGGCGTGATATTGACAGGCTTGGGTTTGACAAAAACTTTGTTATATTTGATTCATCTGACCAACAGACCCTTATCAAGGAATGTATGAAGGAACTGAATCTTGATACGAAGCAATATTCCCCAAAAGCAATTGGCGGTGCAATCAGTCAGGCAAAGAACGAACTGATAACACCCGTGGAATTTGCGGAGATTTTTAAAAGTGACTATTTTAAATCGGTTGTGTCGAAGGTCTACACTTTGTATCAGGCAAAACTGAAAAAATATAATGCACTTGATTTTGATGACCTTATTATGTGCAGTGTAAAGCTTTTTGAAGAAAATCCCGATGTGCTTGAGTATTATCAAAACAAATTCAAATATATTCTTGTTGACGAGTATCAGGACACAAACCACGCTCAGTATCGCCTGGTGAGTCTACTTGCGGCGAAAAATCGGAATATTTGTGTTGTTGGTGATGATGACCAAAGTATTTACAAATTCCGTGGAGCGGATATCTCAAATATTCTTGGCTTTGAGGATGAATTTGAAAACGCAAAGGTCATAAAGCTTGAGGAGAACTATCGGTCAACCCAAAACATTCTGAATGCTGCAAATTCAGTTATTTCAAATAATATGGGAAGAAAGTCAAAAAAGCTGTGGACCAAAAATGACGAAGGTGACCTTGTAACAGTTTATAATGCAGGAAACGAGCATGACGAGGCAAGGTATATTGCTGAAAAAATTAATGAGCTACATAGCAGTGCGGGAAGCTTCAACGATTTTGCCGTGCTTTACAGAATGAATGCAGAGTCACGAGTAATAGAAGATACCCTGCTCAGAAATGCTATTCCATACAGAGTCTTTGGTGGACTGAGGTTCTATGACCGAAAAGAAATAAAGGACTTGACCTCATATCTGAGACTTATTCAAAACCCTACGGATAATGTTGCTTTTACTCGTATAGTTAATGAGCCAAAGAGGGGAATAGGAAACACAACGGTTGAAAAAATCCTGAATATATCTGCAAAAGAAGGACTGAGTGCCTTTCAGGTTGCAAAGGAAAGTGATAAATACAGTGACCTGACCCGAAGTTTTGGAAAGCTTTCGGCTTTTGTGGAGCTGATTGAAAAAATGCAAAGGGAAAAAGACAGCGGGATCGGGCTTGAGGACTTTGTAGAGCACGTAATAGAAGGCTCCGGACTTTTGTCAGCGTTGGAGGCTGAGGATACTGTTGAAAGCCGAACCAGAATAGAAAATCTTAAAGAGTTTTTGTCAATGGTTCAAGAAACCGTGAAGCAGGACAAAGAGACCAAACTCGAAAATCTTCTTGAAAATATATCCCTTGTAGCTGATGTAGATAACTATGACGAAGCTCAGGAAACAGTAACTCTTATGACTCTTCACAGCGCAAAAGGTCTTGAGTTTAAGAATGTTTTTCTTATGGGAATGGAGGACGGGATTTTCCCCGGAATTCAATCTATGGGCACACAGGAAGAAATGGAGGAAGAACGACGTCTTTGCTATGTTGGCATAACTCGTGCAAAGGAAAGACTGTTTCTTACTCATACAGACAGCAGAACCTTGTTTGGAACAACAAAATACAACATAAAATCAAGATTTCTTAAAGAAATCCCAAAAGAGCTTTTGAACGAGGAAAAGTCCACCCAAAACTCCGGGTTTGATGCTTTTGACTATGTAGCGTCAAGGAAGCCGCAAATGGATAAATCCTCTTTTGCGAGTTCATTCGAAAAACCGAAAAAGGCTTCTGAAACCACAAAGCCTTCCCTTGATTTTGTTTCAGGTGACAGAGTGCTCCACAGAAAGTTTGGTGAGGGAACAGTTTTGGAGGCAAAGGCTCTTGGTGCTGATATGTTTCTTAAGGTGAAATTTGATACTGTAGGCGAAAAGAACCTTATGGCGGCATATGTGCAGCTTGAGAAATTATAAAAAGTGGTGAGTGAAGACTATGTATAGTGATTTTGCTGAGGTGTATGACAAACTCCAGGATGTCAATTACGAAGAGTTTGTTGACTTTTATGAAAAAATCTTTGAGAAATTTGAAAAGAAACCCGAGCTTGTTCTTGATTTGGCGTGTGGAACAGGAAATATAACTATTCCTATGGCGAAACGAGGATATGATATGATAGGCCTTGACCTTTCCTGCGAGATGCTTGACATAGCACGGGAAAAGGCAATGAATGAAGGCTTGGATATACTGTTTCTCAATCAGGATATGACCGAGATGGAGCTTTTTGGAACTGTTGATGCAATTATATGCGCTCTTGACGGCATAAATTATATAACAGAAATATCCGACATTGATCGGCTTTTTTCACTGGTGAAAAACTATCTGAACCCCGGCGGGATAATGATTTTTGACATAAACACAGAATACAAACTGAAAAATATCCTTGGAGGGAACACCTTTGTCAACGAGGAACAGGGGATTTATTATGTTTGGCAGAGTGAGTTTTTTGAAGATGAGAGGATATGTGATTTTGAGCTTAATTTCTTTTGTGAAAGACCTGACGGAAGTTATAAAAGATTTGATGAATTCCAACAGGAAAGAGCTTATTCAAAGGACGAACTTTCCAGGTTAGCAGAATCAAATGGGCTTGATGTTCTGGGGGTTTACAAACCCTTTGAATTTTCGACACCCGGCGACAAAGAGGAAAGAATTTTTTTCGTTATTTCCCAAAAAATGTGTTGACAGATAATGGTTCGCGTGATATACTAATTCAGGTGGTTGACAGTGAGTTGACTTAAAATTGGAGGGACGATTTATGCAAAAAGGTAAGGTAAAATGGTTTAACGCCGAGAAGGGTTTTGGCTTCATTGAAACTGAAGAAGGAACAGATGTATTTGTTCATTTTTCAGCAATTTCAATGGAAGGTTACAAAACACTTGAAGAAGGAGCAGAAGTTGAATTTGAGGTAGTCGAAGGAGCTAAGGGACCGCAGGCAGCTAACGTTGTTCGTGCGTAATCCTTAAAATATAGTAGATTAACGAAAAAAGACTTTAGATCAGCTCATGTTTATGGGCTGATTTTTCTTTTAATATACATTGAACAGGAGCTTTAATATGGCAGACAAACTTACTATAGCAGTTACAAAGAACGGATTTATCCGTATATATGCAGTGAACTCTAAGGAAATCGCACAACAGGCACGGAAGTTTCATAACACCATGCCTTTGGGGACTGCGGCTTTGGGCAGACTTCTTACGGGGGCTGTGCTTATGGGGAAGATGCTTAAGGACGAGGACACTTCTCTTACCGTTCAGCTGCACGGTGACGGTCCTTTGGGAAGAATTCTTGCAGTAGCCAACTCAAAGGGTGAGGTAAAAGGCTATATCGAGCATCCCGAGGCGGATTTGCCCCTTAACCATGTGGGAAAGATAGACGTTGGCGGCGGAGTAGGCAAAAATGGCTATATGAGTGTTGTAAAGGATATGAAAATGAAAGAGCCTTATATCGGGCAGGTTCCTTTGCAGACAGGTGAAATAGGTGACGATTTGGCCTTTTATTTTGCCCAGTCAGAACAGGTGCCAAGTCTGGTTGCACTGGGAGTTCTGGTGGATCGTGACTACAGTGTGAAGCAGGCAGGTGGGTTTATTGTTCAGATTATGCCTGACTGTGATGAGCTGTCCCTTAAACGCTTTGAAAAAAGTGCAGAAAATCTCAAAAGCGTGACAGCTATGCTTGAAGAAGGCCTGACCAATGAAGAAATTATCTTTAGGGTTATGAAAGACTTTGAGGTTGAGATACTTGAGAATTGTGAAGTGAAATACCATTGCGATTGCTGTGATGAACGTATGAAAAGGGCGATTACAAGCCTTGGGAAAAAGGAAATCCGTGATATAATTGACGAACAGGGCGAAGCAGAGATAGTTTGTCAATTCTGCAATAAAGGCTATCTTTATGACAAGACCGCCCTTGAAGAAATGGAATCAAAGGCAAAGCATTAAAAAAACGGCTGAAAAATCAGCCGTTTTTTTAATGCATAATATTAAGAATTGATTTTATGGAAGATGCGTTATTAAAGGTAAATATTAAGTCATTTCCATTAATTTGATGCAGGGTTAAAGTGTTGATTGTATTGCTTGAGGAGACGGTTTGCTGACAAATATGACGATAAAAGATAGTAGAAAATTCAAATTTTCGAGGTTGGTACGTATTGTATGAAGGTATCAAAACAATCCGACGATCGGTAAAAAATATAATGCAATCCTTCGAACTGAAACACAGTTTTGCAATTTCATCAGGATTGAGATACTCTTTGATAAAGCTTAGATATGTATGAATATTTTCTTCTTGCGGGTTAAAGAAAAGAGGATTTGTTAGCATGACCGTGACTCCTTTATGAATTAAAAAATGCGCCGACAAAAGCCGACGCACGAAAAACGTAGCTTTAGTCTGTTGCTACACAGATTAACCCAAGAAAGGCAATGATACCAAAGCGTACATTTTTACCTATTGTACGCCCTTCTCGGTTTAGTATTCATCTGTGTAGCAAAAAGTATTATAACATTTATTTGTCTAAAAGTCAAAATAAATTCAATTTACATTTTAAATCGGTATGAGTACGTAAACAGAAAGGGGTGGTTATTCCTTTATATTAAAAAGTGTGTGACCCTACAAAGAGCCACACACTGAAAAACGCATAGCTCTGTATTGTACGAGTTGTCACACACTTACAATAATCTTTAACAAACAATAAAGTTGGAAAAGCCAGAGGCTAATGCGCTTTTCACATTATTAGTCTTTATTGTTTAAAAGAAATTATTCTATTGTAAGTATGTGACTGCATTATTATAACATTTATTTGTCTAAAAGTCAAAATAAATTTATTTTTCATTCTCAAAATCGGAAAGTTGCACCTTAACTACAACATCTTTATTACCCGTTATGGTGCGCACAATTCCGGATATGCCCCAATATGACTCGGTTGCACTGATTACATGGTCGCCGTGGAGAGCGTTTTGGGGGAAATGGTTTGGTTTGGTCAGGCTGACTGTTATTTCTTTGGTTTCAGGTGTGACTTTTTCTGAGATTTTTTCTGCCAGGGCATAGTCGAATTTTGCAATATTTTGGTAGTCGTAAATTTCAGAGACAGTGCAAATCATAAAGACAATTAACAAAACCGTGGATATTGCTGAATTGAGCTTTTTTGGAACTTTATCAAAGAGTGCATCCAATACTATGGCGACACCAATCAGGCAAGGTGCAATATTCCGCAGATGAATAAAGTTATCCTTAAGTATGAAAAAGGGTGTCAGCGGAATAATGGTCAAGGCAATCCCTAAAAGGAGCTTTTTGCCAAACTTTTGTTCTCTGCCGGGAAAGCTGAATAAAGAAAAGACCAACGACAAACCAAGCACAGAAAAAAGCCAGAGAAAATTCGGGTTCTTCATTAAAAACATAATGCCTCGCCTGAAACTGTTTTTTATGAGCTTGAAAGAGAAAGAAGTGAGAAGACGAAAGCTTTCCTTAAGTGTTGTGATTGAAGAACTGAAAATGTTCTCGAAACTGATACCCGAAAGACGATAGGCGTTGTTGCCCAGCTCCCCAACTGTCATGTAAAAAAGTCCCAGACACAAAAAACAAAAAACCGGAGCCAATGCCCAATGTTTTTTGTTAAGAGCAAGACAAAATAAAATTCCTAAAAACAGCGAAATCACAGCAGTCTGCTCATAAAACCACATGGACAGAAATTCAAAAAGTGCAAACAAAAAGGGATGTCCAGAGGTGAGACTCAAAAGAGCGAGGGAAACAAAAAATTCAGAGACTACGATTCGTGTAGAGGCAGACAGCCAATATGTTGCTTCAGTATTAACAGGCATAAAAATAAATATGACAAGAAAGACCTTGCCTAAGTTGATATTGATTTTTTGAAATGAATACAAAAAGAGAAGTGCTGTGAGTCCGTGGAGGAGGGAAATCAGAAGAACTGCTAAAAATAGGTGGTTTTTAAATAAACTCCAAAAATAAACATCAAGTATTCCGGCAAGTGGGCGGGTGAAAATTGTACCGGCACCACCCGATAAAATTTCGGTCCAGGGGTTTTGGAATGAGGGATAATAAAAATATTGAATATGGTCATCAAGATAGGGGATATAAGTAAACCCAAAATAAGAAAACCGAATCAGGGAAAGAAAAAATACAGCAAAACCAAAAACTATGAAGCGGTTACAACGAGGGATGGTCATAATAACTCCTTTTAAACATAAGCCGAGTCAGTTCCCAGAGCATTTTGGGGGAATCGGTAAACAGTTTGATTTTTGAGTCCTGTCGGTGACTGAAATTTGTAGGCAGAAAAACAACAGATTTATGACGAATCTTTAAAAATTGCAAAAGCTCAAGGTCTATACAAAAGCCACTCACTTGAGACAAAGAAAAAAATTCCCGGCCAATATCTTTTGTGAATCCTTTGAAGCCACACTGAATATCTTCGATGTTCTCGCCCAAAACTGAACTTGCAATAAAATGGAAACAACCTGAGAATATTCTGCGATGCAAAGGATATGCTTTTTGTCTGTTCAGCCTTGTGCCAAGTATTGCAGAGGCGTTTGAGGTTTTAAGTCTTTCGAGAGCCAGGTTTATGTTTGAAAGGGGAAACGAAAGGTCGGCATCCATGAAAAACACATAGTCCCCTGTGCTTCGCAATACCCCGCGCTTTAAGGCGTATCCCTTGCCTTGATTTTTGGCATAGGAAACACAGATTACCTTGCTGAAACTTCGTACGATTTTTTCGGTATTGTCAAGGCTTCCATCGTTCACAACGATTATTTCATAATCGCTGAAATGGAGTGACATATAATTCAGACATTCTTTCAATGTGTGAGCGATAATCTTTTCTTCGTTATATGCAGGAATTATCAAAGATACAGTCATATAATCACCAATATATATTTTGGCGGATACATGGGATTTTATGTGTTTGAAAAAAATCTGCGCAAAAGCCATGAAAAGTCGTTTTTTGTGACCTTGCTTGTCGCGTTGGAGATTAAAAGATAAAACAAAACGGCAAAAGCAATGCCCAAAACAGTTTTCTGAAGTTCGTCCATAAAGATGTGACCAATGCCCCAATTCGCAACAATAAAGGTTGCAATACCGCAAAAAATATGCTTTGTCAGCCAACCCGAAAGCTCGAATGAGACCTTTGCGGTTCGCAAAACATTTGTTAAAGAAAGCAAAAATGTGAGTATGTTACTTGCAAAAATGACCAGAATAAAGCCCAATATACCGATTTTTGGCATAACGGTGTAAATCATAACAAGACGGAAAAGGGAGTCCGAAAGGCTGTAAAAAAGCAAGGAGCTTTGTTTGCCCATGCCGTTTAAGAAACGGCAAGAAACGGAATCCATAAACATTATGGGGGCTAAAAGACATATAGTGGTCAAATATCCAGATATGCCCGGTGTGTTATAAACCAAGGCACTCAGCTCGTCAGAAAAAATCAGTATTACAGAGGTGACAAGAAACCCAAAACAAGCGGTGAACCGATATATTTTTGATATAAGAGTTTTAAGACGCAAGGGATTTTGCATAGCACTTGCCCGTGAAATTTCAGGTACAAGCAGTGTGAAGAACGAAGAAAAAAGTGTCAGCGGAAAGACAATAAGAGGCATAACCATGCCATGAATTGAACCATAAAGGCTCAGGGATGAGGCCTGGCTGAGTCCGTACTTTCTTAAAGAAGAGACCACAAGAACTTCTTCCTGCATACGAAGAAAGGAACCTGTGAAAGATGTGAGCATAACGGGAACGGAAATTTTCAAAAGAGCTTTCCCTATGTTTTTTGAAGTTGAATCTCCGGCATGATTTTTAAGATTTAATTTATAGAAAAAACAAAGATAGGCACAAGAAGAAAACTCCCCGATGGTAAGTCCAAGAAAAACAGCCTCGCACCCATGCTCGATTCCAAGGGGCAGGGCAGATTTCAGCATATACCTTATTGTAACAATTTTCACGGCTTGTTCAACAAATTCAGATGAAGCGGGTGCAAAAACTTTTCGGGATGCATAAAAATAACCTTTTATACAGTATGATATTCCCATAAAGAGAACACTTGGTGAAAGACAAACAATGGAAGTCGCACATCGGGGCTCGTTAAGAAAATGCTCGGCGATTTCCGAAGCAAATGCAGTTGAAACTCCGATAACCAAAGCACAAAGAGAGGTGACGGCGGTTAGTGCAACAGACATAGTTTTTTTTATTTCACCATAT
Source organism: Clostridia bacterium (assembly GCA_045591035.1). GTDB lineage: Bacteria > Bacillota > Clostridia > Monoglobales > Monoglobaceae > SIG440. The sequence continues at coordinate 19,073 of JAZNSG010000039.1, forward strand.
TCGCATCGCGCATATTGCTCAGAGATTATCTTTGAAACAGCGACGCCAAGACCGGCGGTGGAAATGTTCAGCATAAGTGCATGAAACGAAAAAACCAACGAAAAAAGGCCGAGCCCCTCACTCCCAAGTGCGCGTGAGTAAAATGCACGAAACATAAAGTCTATAGTTTTTGAAAGTATTCCTGAAAGTGTGAGAATTGCTGTGCTTCGCAAGATATTTTGTTTGCCCAATTAAAACACCCCTCTTTGAAATATATTCAAAGAGGGGTGAACTTTATGCAAAAGCATCAGTCCTCAAAGGTGGATTCCTTTTCCTTTATAAATGAGTACAGATAGTCTACGCATCTGTCAGAAGAGAGGGATGATGTGTCCATACAAAGGTGGTAATTATTGACGTCACCCCAGGAACTGTTTGTGTAAAAGTTGTAGTAATTAGCACGGCGTTTGTCAGCCTTTGCTATAGCAGTACGAGCTTCTTTTTCACTCATGTTATCACGATGCATAAGAGTGTTTACCCGTGACTCGGTGTCAGCATAAAGGAACAGCTTTATAATGTTTGGATTATCACGAAGAATATAATCAGCACAGCGCCCGACAATGACACAAGGCCCCTCGTCGGCAATAGATTTGATAACATTTGCCTGAAGCCGGAACAAGTTGTCCCCATTGAGCATATCATTGTAGTGATAATAAAGGCCTTTGCTTGATTGAACACCCATAACAAGAGAATACAGCAGACTTGCTGTAGGTTTTTCGTTCATTTCTTCAAAAATGCTTTCGCTCAGGCCGCTTTCCTTTGCAACCCGTGAAATAAGATTTTTATCATAAAAGCTATATCCTAATCGTTCAGCCAGAGCCTGACCGATTAGCCTTCCGTTTGAGCCGAGCTGACGGCCCAGAGTAATAACTGTTTTCATAATCTTCTCCTGCCTTTCAAAAAATAGGTCAATAAAGAGTCTAACCCCTTTTTGTTATTTTACCACAAATTTTCCAAATAGAAAAGAAATTTTAAACTAAAGCTTAATAATTTGTATGTTTGTATAATAATGGGACAAGATTTCTGTATATTTTTTCCCATTCTGAGCCATATAATTTGCTCCGTATTGACTCATTCCTACTCCATGACCTGAACCGATGACCTCAAATTTGACTGAGTTATTTTGAACTGAAATATTAAAAGCCGATGATTTAAGACCAAAGATATTTCGTATTTCCTTGCCACTGAAAGAGGTTTCGTTTATGGTCAGACTTTTAATGTTTTTTCCCTCGGTGTATTCTATGTTGCTGATTTTGAAAGGAGCAGAGCTGACCTTGAAATCAGGATTGGCTTTTGAAAGGCGCAAATAAGCATCTGAAAGCGAAAACTCTTCTGTTGAACAGAGTTTTGGATTTGATGTGTCCTCGGGGCTTTCGACGGATTTTAAATATGGACGGCTTTCGCCCCAGACGTCTTCGGAATTTTCGGTTCTTCCGTTACTTCCCGCAAAGAAAAAAGCCTCAATTACTTCGTTGTTATGAACCATATATTCCCCTGATGTAGAAGAAACGGCTTTTTTGATTTTTGACCAATAATTTTCTCTTTCTCCGGCTGCCCAAAGGCTTTTTACTTCGTCTTCTGAAAGATAAGCCTTGCAGTGGTTTGGATTGTTGCAGACGGTGGCGTTTGAATGGTCCTTCGAGGGCGATGAGATGCGACTTACTATAAAACTTCGGGCGGCTACGGCCTGGGCTTTAAGGGCTTCAATCTCGAAAGAGACCGGCATTTCTGCCGCCACAACCCCGGGAAGATAGTCCTCAATTTCGATAGAGTTTATCTTGTTGGTTTTTGTATCAAGATATGTAATTTCAAAAGAGATATCTTTTTGGGTAAAAAACGGAAAAGGAATGTCGAAAGATGAATTGTTTTTTCGGGATATATTTCCGCATATAATCGGGAAAATAAAGATAATTGAAACAAACAGAGTAAAAGTTATTATTTTTTTCATAACGTTCTTCCTTTTAGTTAATTTGTAAAGTATATTCAAAAGGAGGTTTTGGTATTCAAAAAAGTACAGGAAACAGCGCTTCTGAATTGCTTCAAATAAGCAGTTTCAGTGATTTTTTTATTGACAAGAGCTGTGATAAGGTATATAATATTTGAATATATTATTTAATTTGCAGATTTGAGGAAATAAGAATGATTTGTGATAATATTCTGCAGGCTATGGGGAATACCCCTATTATACGGCTGTCTAATATTGCTGACCCCGAGGGTGCTGAAATACTGGTTAAATTTGAAGGACTTAATGTTGGAGGCTCGATAAAAACTCGCACTGCATATAATATGATTTGTGATGCAGAGGAAAAAGGTCTCATAAACAAAGATACCGTGATTGTTGAACCTACCAGCGGAAACCAGGGCATTGGTCTTGCTCTTGTGGGGGCGGTGAAAGGCTATAAAGTGAAAATTATTATGCCTGACTCGGTAAGTGAGGAACGGAGAAAGCTTGTTGAACACTATGGTGCCGAGGTTATTCTCATACACGATGCGGGAAACATAGGCGAATGCATAAACCAGTGTCTTCAGACTGCACTTCGTATGCAGAGGGAAGAGAGAAACATTTTCGTTCCCCAGCAGTTTGAAAATCCTGCCAATGTGGAGGTCCAGCGAAATGTTACCGGGGAAGAAATTCTCAAAGAGGTTGCAAAACCCATTCATGGTTTTTGCTCGGGAATCGGAACGGGCGGAACCATCACGGGTATAGGTGAGACTCTGAAAGCGAAAAATCCTGATATTGAAATCTGGGCAGTTGAGCCTGAACATGCGGCAATACTTTCGGGGGGTTCAATCGGAACTCATCTTCAAATGGGAATTGGTGACGGGCTTATCCCGAAAATATTGAATCAGAAGATATACAATGAAATTTGTCTTATAAAAGATGAAGAAGCTATCCGCACAGCCAAGGAACTTGCTTCAAAAGAGGGGATTATGTGTGGCATATCAAGCGGCACCAATGTTGCGGCTGCGATAAAACTTGCAAAAAAGCTTGGCAAGGGAAAAACTGTGGTAACGGTTTTACCTGATACGGCAGAGAGATATTTCTCAACACCGCTGTTTGGCTAAAAATACAAATTAGGAGGAAAATATATGAACTCAAATGTAAGACCCGATACAATGAAACGTATCACAACAAAGGAACTCGCAGATAAATTTATTGAAGAACAAGTAGCTGAGGTTCGTGCTCAGGTTGGGGACAAAAAGGTTTTACTTGCACTTTCGGGCGGCGTTGACAGCTCGGTTGTTGCGGCACTTTTGATTAAGGCAATCGGCAAACAGCTTGTTTGTGTGCATGTGAATCACGGACTCATGAGAAAGGGCGAAAGCGAACAGGTTATTGAAGTGTTCGGCAAGGAGCTGGATGCAAACCTTATATATATTGACGCGACAGACAGATTCGTGGACCTTTTGAAGGATGTTGCAGCACCCGAGAAAAAGAGAAAGATTCCCGGCGGTGAGTTTATCAAGGTGTTTGATGAAGAGGCTGCGAAGCTTGAGGGCATTGATTTTCTTGCTCAGGGAACAATCTATCCCGACATCCTTGAAAGTGATGGGGTAAAGGCACATCACAATGTTGGCGGACTTCCCGAAGATATGGAAATGGAACTTGTTGAACCGGTTAAGCTTCTTTACAAAGACGAGGTAAGAGTTGTGGGCAGTGCTCTTGGACTTCCAGATGAGATGGTTTATCGTCAGCCCTTCCCCGGACCCGGCCTTGGTGTTCGTTGCCTCGGCGCAATCACCCGTGACAGACTCCATGCACTTCGCGAGGCAGATGCAATCCTCAGAGAGGAATTTGATAAATGTGGTCTTGCGGGGAAAGTATGGCAGTATTTCATTGCAGTTCCCGATTTCAAAAGCGTCGGCGTAAGAAACGACAAGAGATATGAGGGTTGGCCTGCAATTATCCGTGCAGTGAACACAACCGATGCGATGACTGCGACAATCGAAGAAATTCCATACGAAGTGCTTCATAAAATTACAAATCGTATTACAGCAGAGGTTGAGGGCATAAACAGAGTTCTTCTTGACCTCACACCAAAGCCCGTAGGCACAATAGAGTGGGAATAAAATGAAGAAACCCCGAAAACCTTGTATTTTCAAGGCTTTCGGGGATTTTCAAAAGTGAATTGACAACACTTTTGACAACAGTTTAATTTGGAAAGTCACACAGATAACTTATAAATTGAGTGATTTTTGAATTGGTTAGGAGATAATAATATGAATAAAAACTGCATATTGTGCCAAAAATCGGTCAGCCATAGAGAAATGCCTTTAGAACTTTCGGGCGGTCATATATTATGTCGTGATTGTGATAATAGCATTATATATGATTTGAAAAAAATATATAAGTCTATGCCGAAAGATGAGTTTGAGAGAATTAAAGTTAAAATAATAGATTATGCTAAAGATAAATATCAACAAAATATTCTTGATATCATTGTCGCTACAATTGATGATACATATGGTGGGGGATGTGGAGAGTATCGTTCTTTTGAAATAACAAATAGCAATATTGGTCCGTTTGAAAATCAAGATTTAGTATATACGATTGACGGCGTGCGAGGAAGACACATTGATATTTACACAGATAAGGTTGTTATAACCACAAAAGTAACTTTGGGTTCATTACTTACACATAATGCGACAGACGGAGAAAAAACTATATATTATTCAGATTGTATAGGTGTTCAATTTAAAAAATCACAATTTGCGATTGGATATTTGCAATTAGAAACTGCATCAAGCAACGGAAATAACAAAGGAAGCAATTTCTTTGCAGAAAATTCTTTTACATTTGATGAAACTGTAATCTCAAATGGAAAAATGATGGAAGTTGCTGACTATGTAAAGTCCCGTGTGGATGCTGTTAAAAAGGGTGGAACCGCACAAGTTTCATCAAATAACAGCAATGTATCTGTTGCTGACGAATTGTTGAAATTAAAGCAACTTCTTGATATGGGAGTTTTATCACAAGAAGAATTCAATGAACAAAAGAATAAGTTGTTAAACAAATAAATTTCTGACAACACTTTTGACAACACTATTACAGTTGAATGTGTGAAATAGGTGTATATAACTACATATTACAACATCAAAACCACTTGAAATTGGCTGTATATAACTCAAAAACAAAAGTGATGTTAGAGTGGGAATAAAACTGAACTTAAAAGCCCTGATTTTCAGGGCTTTTTATGTTGGAATGTATATCCGGATTGTTTCAGGCGTTTTAGATTATTGACTTATTTTGAAAGATATATTATACTATATTATTATAGGTAGAATAGGATTATTGTATGCTTTTTCAAAAAGCATTTCAGGAAAAGGTGAGTAAACATGGAAAACAAAAGAATACCACTGGCGACTCCGACCATGCATGAAGAGGAAATGGAATACATAAAGGAAGCCTTTGAAAAAAACTGGATAGCACCTTTGGGCTTCAACTGTGACGGACTTGAAGAAGAAGTCGCAAAGTATATGGGCGAGGAGCTTTTTAATCTGGCTCTTGTTTCGGGGACTTCGGCTTTGCATCTGGCGGTCAAACTTGCCGGAGTGAAACCGGGAGATAGGGTTCTTTGTTCGGATATGACCTTTTCGGCGACAGTGAATCCTGTTGTTTACGAGGGTGGCGTTCCCGTATTTGTAGACAGCGAAGAAAATACTTGGAATATGGACCCTGATGCTCTTGAAAAAGCTTTTGAAAAGTATCCTGAGACGAGAGTTGTCGTTCTTGCACATTTGTATGGTGTTCCGTCGAAAATGGATGAGATACTTTCAATTTGCAAAAGGCACAATGCGGTTTTGATTGAAGATGCGGCTGAGGCTTTGTCTGCTACATATCATGGTAAAAAGTGCGGAACCTTTGGGGATTATAATGCCATAAGCTTTAACGGAAACAAGATAATTACCACATCAGGTGGCGGTATGCTTATGACTAAGGAAAAGTCTGCACGAGACAAGGCTTTCTTCTGGGCTACCCAGTCAAGGGAAAAGGCTGTTTGGTACGAACACAAGGAAATCGGCTACAACTACCGTATGTCAAATGTTGTTGCGGGTATAGGCCGGGGACAGCTTAAGCATCTTGAAGAACACAGAAACCTGAAAGAACAGATTTATTTCCGCTATAAAAATGGATTTGAGGGTCTTCCAATAAAAATGAACCCATATCTTGAGGACACAATGCCTAATTTCTGGCTGTCTTGTATGACTATTGATGAGGGCGTAAATATAAGTCCCATGGAGATTATAACTGAACTTGACAAGGCAAACATTGAAGCCAGACCAATCTGGAAGCCCATGCATCTTCAGCCGGTGTTTGAAAATTGTGACTTTGTTACAACGAAGAACAAGGCAACAGATGAAGATATCTTTGAAAGAGGGTTGTGTTTGCCCTCAGATATAAAAATGACGAATGAAGAGCAAGGCAGAGTTATAGAAATAATAAAATCGTTCTTTTGAGGTGAAATATGTACAAAAATGTAATAAAGAGATTATTTGACGTTGTTCTTTCGTTTTTCGCTTTGGTTGTTTTATCACCGATTCTACTTATTTTGCTTGTGGTTACTTCGATTGCTATGAAAGGAAATCCCTTTTTTGTTCAGGAAAGACCGGGGAGGATTGGCAAAGACGGAGAAGAAAAGATATTCAAGCTCATTAAGTTTCGTACAATGAGCAACAAAAGGGATAAAAACGGAGAGCTTCTCCCTGATGAGGAGAGACTTAATAAGTTTGGAAAGTTTTTGCGTTCAACCTCGGCAGATGAGCTACCTGAGCTTATCAACATCCTGAAAGGTGATATGTCAATAGTGGGTCCAAGACCCCTATTGGTCAGTTATCTGCCTTATTATACAGCGAAAGAAAGACAAAGACATGATGTTCGCCCGGGCCTTACCGGTTTGGCACAAGTTAGTGGCAGAAATACGGTTTCATGGGAAGAAAGATTTGAACTGGATGCTGAATATCGAAACAATGTGACTTTTCTGAATGATGCAAAAATAATCATCAGCACTGTAAAGTCTGTTCTTTTTCACGAAAGTATAGAATTGAATGCATTGGAGAATTTTGATGAATACAGAAAAAAACAACTACAGAATTCCGACACTAATACAGTCGTTGGGGCAATTCAAAAATAACAATCTATATATCAAGCGAGATGACCTGCTACCATTTTCTTTTGGCGGAAACAAAGCACGAAAGGCAATGTATTTTCTTGATGAGATAAAAAGAACGAAATCAAATTGCATTATTACATATGGCAGCAACAGTAGTAATCATTGTCGAATCATTGCCAATCTGGCGGCTTCTTTGAAAATGAGATGTATTATTATTTCGCCCGAAGAAGATGATGAGTCTACGTTCAATTTGCAAATGCTGGATTGTTTTGGTGCAGATGTGATCCGCTGCCCGATATCAGACGTCTCAAAAACAATAGAAAACACAGTTGACTCTATGAAGAATCAGGGCTTTTCCCCGTATTTCATTATGGGCGGAGGACACGGTAATTCAGGCACACAGGCTTATGTTGATTGTTTTTCTGAAATCTTAGATTATGAAAATGGCAACAACACACATTTTGATTATATTTTTCACGCTTCGGGAACAGGAACAACTCAAGCCGGTCTTGTGTGTGGCAAAATTTTGAATAACAGTAACAAGAAAATTATAGGAATAAGCATTGCCAGGAGAAATCCCAAAGCTAAACAGGTCGTTGCAGATAGTGTGAATGAATATATGACGTCGTTAGGATTTTGTGATGATTATTCTGAACAAGTCGAGCTGATAGATGATTATGTTCTTGATGGTTATGGAAAATACAACACCGAAATAGACAAAACAATTCAAAATGTCCTAATTGACTATGGCATTCCATTAAACAGAACATACACAGGAAAGGCATTTTGGGGAATGGGAGAGTTTTTAGAAAAAGAAAGCATCGAAAACAAGAATATACTGTTTATTCATACAGGTGGAACACCGTTGTTTTTCGACTATTTGAGGGGGATTCAGGAATGAATGTTTTAATATTAAGCGTCGGAACTCGCAACAAGATAGTTCAATATTTTAAGGATACTATCGGTATTACAGGAAAGGTTATTGCCACTGATATGAGCGAACTTGCACCGGCGGTATATGAAGCAGATAAGTTTTACAAAGTTCCTCGAATGACCGATGCCGGGTATATTGATGTGATTTTTGATATTTGTAAAAAAGAACATATCGGCGGCGTACTGACTTTAATAGACCCGGAACTTTCGCTACTTGCAAAATATAAAGATGAATTTGCGGCACTCGGAGTAATGGTGATAGGTTCTTCGTACGAACTCTGTGAACGAGCGCTTGATAAAATGGAAATGTACGATTGGCTTACAACCCATGGATATAATTGTGCAAAGAGTTACACAGACAAAGAAAAGTTCTTTGCTGATGTGGAGGCCGGAACTATTACATACCCCGTATTTGTAAAGCCTGTTCGAGGAAGTGCAAGTATTGCTATTTCTAAGGTTTATGATAAAGAAACGGTTGAGTTGCTTTTTGCACATAATGATAATCTGATGATTCAGGAATTTCTTGACGGACAGGAAATCGGTGCCGATGTATACATTGATATGGTCAGTGGAGAAACTGTGTCGATCTTTACCAAGAAGAAAATTTTAATGCGTGCCGGCGAAACTGATAAAGCGGTTTCCTTCAAAGATGAAAAATTATTTGCGCTGATTGAAAAATTTGCAAATGAAAGCGGCTGGTCGGGCCAAATTGATATTGATATTTTTGATGTCAACGGAGAGTATTACATCTCTGAGGTCAATCCGCGTTTTGGTGGCGGCTATCCTCATGCATATGAATGTGGGTGCGATCATATGTCTTTGATTTTGAATAATCTTGAGGGTAAGACAAACAAGAAAAATATCGGAGCATATGAGGAAGGCGTTTATATGATGAAATATAATGAAATCAAGGTGAGAAAATGATAGATAACAAGAAAATGAGGTTTATAAAAAACGAAAACGGAATTAACTATTATCTGTTTAAGCCATCATTACTGTCTCTTTACTATAACGATAAAAACTTCAGGCACAAGGATGAACCTTCTCATCGTTTCTCTTTGTTTCACAAGTTGCATATGATGTGGTATATCTTGGCAATTCGGGGAGGGTACTCCATTCTTTATCTTGAACAGGACGGAGAAATTCTTTCATATATCATTTTTATTAAAGCTAATGACAGGATAATCAGAGGTTGTGGAAAAAACGATTATTATACGGTTTTTCTGTGGACTTATCCTGAGCATAGGGGTAAAGGTTTGGCAACCTTGATGTCAAAAACAATGCTGCAGGAGTTAAAGTTAGAATATAATCATTTTTATAAAACCATAAGCAAGGACAATATTCCTTCTATAAGAGTAGCGGAAAAATGTGGATTCCGCACTGAAAGCGATTGCGTGAAAACAAGGTGGCTGCATACAATCCAAAAAGTAGATAACGGGGAACAATATTTATACTCCTGTTCAGCAGAATAAACGACTCTCAAGGAGGAAAACTATGAAAATATTATATGTAACCACTATTGGTGGTACAATGAATTTTTTCAATTCCTTTATAAATCGGTTAATAAACGAAGGGCATACAGTTGATATAGCAACAAATGAAAATAGTTCAAAAGTGCCTTCGTGTTACCATGATTGGGGATGTACAGTACATCAGATTGATGCTTCTCGTTCTCCGCTAAACAAAGGGAACCTGAAAGCAATCAGACAATTAAAAATGCTTGTTGAACAAGAAAAATATGATATCGTTCATTGTCATACTCCGATTGCTGCTATGTGTACAAGACTTGCTTGTCGAAAGGCTCGGAAAAAGGGGACAAAAGTGATTTATACAGCTCACGGTTTTCATTTTTTCAAAGGGGCGCCTTTAAAAAACTGGCTTCTTTATTATCCGGTAGAAAAATTATGTGCTTATTTTACTGACGTTCTGATTACCATAAACCAAGAGGATTTTAACCGTGCGAAAAAGCACATGAAGGCAAAAAAAGTGGTGCGTGTTCCCGGGGTGGGGATAGACTTAACGAAATTTGGTAATGTTGGTGTGGACCGGGCTACCATGAGACGTGAACTCGGATTGCCGGAAGATGCTGTTGTGTTGCTTTCGGTAGGCGAACTTAACGAAAATAAGAATCAACAAATAATAATCAGGGCTATGAGAGAATTGAATGATGCTCATATTCATTATTTAGTTGCCGGTGAGGGCTACAAGAAGGAGGAACTTCTGCAATTGTCAAATAAACTTGGTCTTGAGGATAAGGTGCATTTGCTTGGATACAGAAGCGACATAAATGATTTATGTAATGCGTCGGATATTTTTTGCTTTCCGTCTCGCCGGGAAGGGCTTGGTCTTGCTGCACTTGAAGCTATGGCGTGTGGGGTGCCGATAGTTACCTCCAATGTACACGGAATTAATGATTATAGCGAAAATGGAGTGACTGGATACAAGTGTGCCCCTGATGATTTAAGAGGTTTTGTTGATGCGATTAAAAAATTAGCAGAGGATGCATTCAAAAGGAAGAAAATGGGCGAAAATAATCGTGAAATAGTTAAACGATACAATGTAAGCCTTGTTACTGATAAAATGAAGGATATTTATTTCGGCGAATAATATTAAGATAAACATATAATAATGGTGATTAAAATGAAAAAAATTCTGATTACGGATTTGGATGATACTTTGTACGGTTGGACAGAGTTTTTTGTACCTGCTTTTTATGCCATGGCTGAAAAGGTGTGTGAGCTGACCGGGTTTGAGCTTGAGAATATACTCGCTGAATACAAATCAAAGCACTGCGAATATGGAAGCGTTGAGCATCCTTATGTGACTCTGGATCTCCCATCGGTGGGAAAAAAGTATGAGGGCTTAAGCCGTGACGAAATTAAGGCAGAGCTGGGCGAAGCTTTTCATCGTTTCAATTCAGTAAGGAAAGAGCGACTGAAACTATACGAAGGCGTTGAGTCAGCTCTTGAGACTTTGACACAAAAAGGAGTTACCGTGATAGGCTATACTGATTCCTGTGAAGAAAACGGATTTTATCGTCTCAGAAGACTTGGAATAGACAAATATTTCAAGCATGTCTATGTGTCAAAGAGCAAATTCGTATGTACATATCCCTCAGATGAAAAGATAAGGCTTCTTGAAAAAAAGAAACCCGATACCCGGGCGCTGCTTGGGATTTGTGAAAGCGAAGGGTGCAAACCTTCGGACGTGGTTTATGTGGGAGACAGCCTTATAAAGGATATGTATATGGCAAAGTCCGCAGGGGTGACCTCGGTATGGATGAACAAAGAAAATGCAAAGGGTTCACTTTCTTCGAAACTTGAAGCAATTTCAGGCTGGACAGACGAAGAGGTGGCGGAAAATGCTGCTCTAAAAAAAGAATGGGAAGAAAAGGAAATGAAACCCGACTTTGAGATATCGGATTTCTCGAAAATCATAGATGTTTTTTAATTAAAGACGCTCATTTTGAGCGTCTTTTTTGCGTTTTCAGAGCTTCAAAGGCCCATTCTAAAGGGAAATAATAAAAAAACAACAAAAAAACAAAAAAACAAAGAAAAAAACACAAAAAACTATTGACTAAAGCAAAGAACTGTGGTAGTATATAGTTAAAAGGAAACAAATAAAGAAATTTAAATAAAGGAGAGAGTTTTACTATGATGTCAGAATATGAGATCAAAAAACAAATTTGCGATATCGGAAAAAGAATTTATGACAGAAGAATGGTTGCTGCAAACGACGGTAACATTTCTGTGAAAATTTCCGATAACGAGTTTCTTTGCACACCTACCGGTGTAAGTAAGGGCTTTATGACACCAGAATATATCTGCAAGATTGATGCTGATGGAAATGTGCTTCAGGCAAACAAGGGATTTAAGCCTTCATCTGAAATCAAGATGCATCTCAGAGTTTATAAGCATCGCCCTGATGTTAAGTCTGTTGTTCATGCCCATCCGATTTATGCAACAAGCTTTGCTATTGCAGGTCAGCCCCTGACACAGCCAATTATGCCTGAGGCAGTTATTGCACTTGGCTGCGTTCCGATTGCTGAATATGGTACACCTTCAACATCTGAAATTCCGGATGCTGTTGAAAAATATCTTCCTTATTATGATGCAGTTCTTCTTGAAAACCACGGAGCACTTGCATACTCAGATTCACTTCTCAATGCATATCACAAGATGGAATCTCTTGAGTTCTATGCAGAACTTCTTTTCCATTCAAAGCAGCTTGGCGGACCAAGAGAGTTCACTAAAGAAGAGCTCAAAAAGCTTTATGAAGTAAGAAGAGCGTTCAATATGTCAGGTAAGCACCCTGCTGACCTTTGTCCCAACAACAAAGGTGGTTGTGTAAGCTGCCATAACTGTGGTATTCCTGACTGTGCGGTTGCTGATGATACGGTTGCAGCCGGCGGTGATGCTGACCTTATTGCAGAAATTACGAAGAAGGTTATGTCACAGCTCAGCAAGTAATTTTTGCGGAGGTGAGGTTTGTGAATGACGAAAGAATTGCCCGTATTGCCGACGCAGTGGTTCGGGGAATCCGAAACACAGAAAAGGCTAGTGAAACCGAAATTGGGTTAAAACGTGCAAGACAGCTTATACAGGCTGTTGAAGAAAAAGCAAAAACTATGGGACTTAATGTGGTTGTTGCAGTTTCAAACTCAGCAGGCAGACCCGTAGCTGTTGAATGTATGGACGATGCGTACATAGCAAGTTATGATGTGGCGTTTAACAAGGCGTATACCGTTGTTGCTCTTAAAATGTCAACAAAAAAACTCAGCACCCTTGCGGCCCCCGGCGGTTCACTTTACGGAATACAGTTTACAAACGATGGTAAAATAGTGATATTCGGAGGGGGAGACCCTTTGATATATAACGGGAAAATCATTGGAGGCCTTGGCGTAAGCGGTGGCTCAGAGGAACAGGATACTGAGCTTTCAGCCTATGGTGCAAGTCTCATAGATGATATAATGAAAAACTAATAAGAAAGGAGCAATATAAAATGAACAATGTTGATATTGAACAAATTGTAAAGCAGGTTATTGCAGGTATGCAGGGCCAACCAACAAGCAGCCCAAAGACAGCAGGACCCGTTCCAAAAGCTGCTCGTGTTGCAATGCTTACTGAAATTGAAAAAATTGAGCTCAAGGAATACAACTTGCCGGAAATCGGTGATGACGATATTTTGGTAAAGGTTGAGGGCTGCGGTATTTGTGGTACTGACGCTCATGAGTTCAAAAGAGACCCCTTTGGTCTTATCCCTGTAGTTCTCGGACACGAAGGTACAGGTGAAATTGTTAAAATTGGTAAAAACGTTAAGAGGGACAGTGCCGGAAAGGCTCTTGGCGTTGGCGACAAGATTGTTACCAGTGTAATTTTGAAGGACGACCCGAACATAACCATGTTCGACCTTAACAAACAGAACGTAGGAGGTGCTGATGTTTTCGGACTTTTGCCCGACGACGATGTACACTTCAACGGTTGGTTTGCGGACTACATAGTTATTGGCAAGGGTGCTACAGTATTTAATGTATCAGACCTTGATTTGGATTCAAGAATTCTCATTGAACCTTGTGCTGTTTTGATTCATGCTGTTGAAAGAGCAAATACAACAGGTATTTTGAGATTTAACAGCCGCGTTGTAGTTCAGGGTTGTGGACCTATTGGTCTTATCTGTATCGCAGTTCTCAGAACTATGGGTGTTGAAAACATTACAGCAGTTGATGGTGAAGAAAAACGTCTCAGCTTTGCTAAGCGTATGGGTGCAGACAAAACCGTAAACTTTAAGGAACACAACGGTATTGAAGCTTTGGCCGGTGCTGTTGAAGCAAGTTTTGACGGACACCTTGCTGACTTTGCATTCCAGTGTACCGGTTCACCGGTTGCTCACAGCAACATTTACAAGTTTATCAGAAGCGGCGGCGGACTTTGTGAGCTTGGCTTCTTCATAAACGGCGGTGATGCAACAATCAACCCCCACTTTGATATTTGTTCTAAGGAAATCACAACTGTTGGCTCATGGGTTTATACCTTGAGAGACTATGCAACAACATTTGACTTCCTTAAACGTGCAAATGCTATCGGTCTTCCTATCAAGGAACTTATTACACACAAGTTCCCGCTTGAAAAGATTAACGAAGCGTTTGTGACAAATGTCAAGATGGAAGGTCTTAAAATAGCAGTAATTAACGAATAATATTAAATTTATTATATAGGAGGAATTTAAAATGGCTCAGGAAGCATTGGGTATGATCGAAACAAGAGGTCTCGTTGCAGCTGTTGAAGCAGCAGATGCAATGGTTAAGGCTGCAGAGGTTGTTTTGATTGGTACAGAAAAAATTGGTTCAGGTCTTGTAAGTGTTATGGTTCGCGGTGATGTAGGTGCAGTTAAGTCTGCTGTAGAAGCAGGCGGAAGCGCTGCTACAAAGCTCGGCGAAATCATCGCTACACACGTAATTCCCAGACCCCACGGTGATGTGGAAAAGATTCTCCCTACATTAAAATAATCTCTCCCATAAATTTTTGTGTGGAAGGTGATTTGAAATGATAGTAGGAAAAGTAGTTGGCAGCGTTGTTGCCACCCGGAAGAATGAAAATCTTACCGGTAACAAATTTCTGATTGTAGAACCATACAACAAAATGGCAGGCGACGGAAGACTGGTAGCCATAGATAATGTCGGTGCCGGTATCGGCGAAGATGTTCTGGTTGCTCTCGGAAGCGCCGCGCGTGTGGGTTGTAATGTTGAAACATCTCCT
>JAZNSG010000040.1:0-39212 GCA_045591035.1 Clostridia bacterium
TTATTTTATTCTATAATAACAAGTTGACTTGCCCGAACCTTCACGCTTTAGCTCTCCTTCGCTTACCATTTTACGAAGTGCCCCTTCAACGGAGCTTATGCTGAGTGACGGACAGAGTTCTCTGATATCCTGTTTGGTAAAACGCCCCACCTTATTCAGTGACGCCTTTCTCACCATTTCAATTGCAGGAAGTTTTTCTTCTACGATGGAAAATCTGTCTTCAAAGTCTTTATATGCAGCAAGGATAGTACCAAGGATGTATTTTATAAACGGTGTTGCATCCTCTAAGCCTTCATGCCATCCATCCTGAGATTTATTAAGGGAATCGTAATATAAATCTTTGCTCTTTGCAATTTTAGCTTCAAGCGAGATGTATTTACCAACATAAAATCCGCTTCTGTAGAGTAACAAGGTGGTAAGCAGTCTTGACATTCTTCCATTACCATCATTAAAAGGATGAATGCAGAGAAAATCGTGAATGAAGGTCGGAATTGCAATCAATGGTTCAAGTTCAAGATTACCGATAACTTTATTATATTCTTCGCAGATTTTATCAAGCGCTTCTTCCGTTTCATAAGGTGCCAACGGCGTAAACAGAACTTCTGAATGTCCGTCGGGGTAAGTTGCGCTTATATAATTTTGCACACTCTTTGTTTTGCCAGCCATAGGGTTATTCATATGACTGTACATTATTTTATGAAGTTGTAAGATATAGTTTTTAGAAATTGGAATTGCATCAAAGTTCTCATGGATAATATTAAGAGCATCTCTGTATCCCGCAATTTCTTGTTCATCACGGGTTCTGGGAGCCGTTTTTTCTGCTACAAGTTGTTTAATACGTGTATTTGTTGTAACGATACCTTCGATTGCATTGGAAGACTCTGTGCTTTGCACCTTTGCGATTTCCACAAGTTTTTCAAGCTCTTCCGGGCGCATCTTTAAATAGAAGTCCTGTTTTCCAGCTTCTTTATATATGCTAGCTACGAGACCGAGAAGTTCAGAATCCCATTTATGTTCTTTGATTATCGAATAATTAAATATTCTCATGCCCTTAACCTCCTTTCTTTCCCTTAAATATTATCACATATTAAGGGAATTGTCAATGCTTTAAGTAGTTTTTCCCTTTTTTATTATTTGTTTTTAAGGTAAAGTTATTCTGCAAAACTGTTTCATCCTTTCATATGTTTTTTCTAACATTTTTCTAGCACTTTTCTAGCGAAAACCCAAAAAATGCATCAAAAAGCGGCAATACGAAAGATGCGAGAACAGCAAAGGCTTTGAAGGATTTTAACCCCTCAAAGCCTTGATTTTATGCGGTTTTTATCGCTTTTTAAGTTCCTTTAACTTCCGCTAATTTACTCTATCTAAAAAGAGTGTCTAGGAGCTCGAAATGCAGTAGGTCGGCAATCCGGCGCCAGAGTTCAAATCTCTGCATCTCCGCCAAAAAGCGTGATGATATTAAAATCATCACGCTTTTTCTTAACTATTTTTTATTCTCTTATCTGTAATTATTCCGTATAAATATGACGGTCCTTGAAACCCTGCTTTTTGAATTTTTAAAACAGTAGGTTCTTTAACCAATAAAGCATTTTCAACATCTTTCTTCGGATTAGACCAATTTGTATTATGTAGCCTTATGTAATCTCCCTTACCATGAAAGTCATAAGGGATTCCTTTTACCGTTCTAAAAATTTCCCCGACTGTTATTACAATATCTTCTCCATTCCAATTTTTTGCGAAACAAGTCCCATTTTTTCATAAAATCTCATTGCACCTTTGTTACACGACCAAACATTCAGCGTCACATTGTAACAACCTTGTTTTTTTGCAAAATCCAGGACATATTCATACAAACTCTTGCCGATACTCTTTCCCCGGCAATTCTGGTCCACACAAAGGTCATCTATGTAAAGAGTTTTTATGTCCGCAAGAATATTATTTTCAAGATGTTGTTGAAGAACACAAAACGCATAACCTTTAACCTCGCCATTCTCCTCTGCCACAAAAATTGGTCTTTTATTATCTGCTATAATTTCAAAAAGCTCCTCATCTTTGTACTTTTTTGTATCCTTCTTGAATATATCAGGTCTGCCCTCATGGTGAACATTAAGGATCTGACAAAGAAGCTTGTTTATGCTGTCCAAGTCTTTGTTTTCTGCTCGTCTAATCTCCATAAAATTCCCTTCTTTAAAGCGAATATTCTTAATCTTTATCTGCATCGTTAATATTAAAGACGTCATAAAGCGAACTTTATGGCGTCTTCATATTCATTAGTAATTTTCAGCATGTACCTCAAAATAGCTTTGGGGGTGTGCACAAGTCGGGCAAAGCTCCGGTGCATCCGTTCCGACTACAAGATGTCCGCAGTTTCTGCATTCCCAAACCTTTACTTCGCTCTTTTTGAATACTTCCTGAGCCTCAACATTTTTAAGAAGTGCTCTGTATCTTTCCTCGTGATGCTTTTCGATAGCCGCTACCAAGCGGAATTTTTGAGCAAGTTCAGGGAAACCTTCTTTTTCAGCAGTCTCCGCAAAACCCGCATACATATCTGTCCATTCATAATTCTCGCCCTCTGCTGCATGAAGAAGATTTTCAGCTGTGTCGCCAATTCCGTTTAATTCTTTGAACCACAGCTTTGCATGTTCTTTTTCATTGTCTGCTGTCTTCTGGAAAAGAGCTGCAATCTGCTCAAAACCTTCCTTTTTAGCTTTTGAGGCAAAATATGTATACTTGTTTCTTGCCTGAGATTCACCTGCAAAAGCTGCTTCCAGATTCTTTTCGGTTTGTGTTCCTGCATATTTGTTCATTATTTTCTCTCCTTTATATTATATATTTTTATTGCTTTCTTCTTTAACCTAAAAGACCTCAATCTGACACATTTTCATGGTGTCAAGAGCACTTTTGTGAGTTTCAGGGGTTACCCCTGCACAGCACGAACTGTCTACGCTGATTTTAATTTCAGGGAACAGAGCCTTGAGAATAAGTGCATTTGATACGACGCAAATATCTGTGCAAAGTCCCACTATCTCAATTTCTTCAAAGGCAAATTTATTCCACCCTGTGTATCCAAAGGACGGCTTATCAATGATTTTCGCCCCATCCGTCAAAAGCTCAGAGCTGATACACCATCCGTCTGTCCCTTTTATGCAATGCTTGACAGGAAGGTTTCTGCCCTCACTTGTTTCAAGATAATTTTCACCATGAGTATCACGGGTAAAGATTATTTCATCTTTGTTTTCTCTGTATTCTTCAATTTTCTTTTTAACCTTTGGAACAATCGTTATGGCCTCTTTTGTTCCAAGGCTGCCATCAATAAAATCATTTTGCATATCTATAACAATCAATGTTTTCATATGTGACCTCCAAAAGACTAATCCTTTGATTTTCTGCTGTTTATAAACTTTTTCAGCATTTGATTATTCTTTCTCATATTCCCCAGATAGTAAGATGCAAAAAATCCTGCAACCACAAGAACAAGGGCAAGGATTCCCCCTGAAACCGAGCCGATTTTGCAGGTCTCGTTCAGGACATTGGGAATAATCGCCAGAAAAAACCCAAACACCACCGAAAAGGTCATGGTATAAAAACGCTTTATCAGAAAGTTCATAACAGCGGAAATCAGCACTGCACCCACAACAAGTCCGCCCAGGGCAGGGATAAGAACCGCAAGGTTAAGCTCTGCCAACGAGCCTACATAAAGTTCATAAAGTCCCAAAGCCGACAAGATAACCGCACTGTCAACCCCGGGAACAATAGACGAACCCGCAACAGCTACACCCAGAAGCCCCGACTGAAGGGTAGTTGGATTTGTGACAACCGGGAACCAGTTTTTGTTATATGAAAACAAAAACAAACCCACAGCCACAGCTCCGGCAACCACCAGGTACATTCTCGTTCGGAATCCGTTCTTTTTCACCTGCTTGTAAAAAAGGGGAACCGTGCCTATCACCAGGCCCAAAAACAAATACCTTGTCCCGAACTCGTAATTTTTCAGTATAAAGTTAACAATCTTGCTGAAAAGCAAAACTCCCGCTCCAAAACCAAGCACAAGCGGAATCAGAAATGCGATATTTTTTTTGAAATTTTTAAAAAGTGTTCCGATTGCGTTGACTGCCTTTTCATAAAGACCAAGAATAATCAGCATAACGCTTCCGCTAAGGCCCGGAGCAACGCCGCCAACGCCCACCACAATTCCTTTCAAAAAATTTGTTAAAAACTTCATATTGCACACTCTCACAATTTGTTTTCTTTGGTATAAATCTAATTTATGACTTTCATTATACCGCTTATTTTTGCGATATCCTCACTCTCGCTCGTGCGATATATTTGTTCCAAATGCGATATAATCTCACTTTCGTTCGATTGCGATATGCTTTAAATTCCTTTTCGCGTTCCGAAAGGACATATCACACCGCAAGGTATATCGCATACGAAGTATATATCGCAAATTCCGTCAAGAATTTATATCGCAGAATTCATCTTCGATGAATTCATTATACCACCAACCAAAAAATAAATCAATCCCTAATGAATGTATCTTAGCAAAAACTTATAGAAGTAATTTTAAAAAATTTTACAAATTTTCTTTAATATCAAAAAAAACATTGATTTTTTTATAGTTTTGTGTTAAAATGATAGGGTACAAAGTAAAAACTGAATTAGGCGAAAAACCGTGTTTTTTTCGATTTTTAAAAAACAAATGGAATTTTACCTGGTTTTTAGGTTCCAAAGAGAGGAAAATCTAAAATGAAAATAGTATGCAACAAAAATACTCTTAACGAAGCTGTTATTTCTGTTCTCAAAGCCGTATCTTCAAATTCCAGTCTGCCTGTTCTTGAGGGCATCTTTATGAGTGCCACAGAGGACGGCCAGCTCACTTTGATTTCAAACGATATGAGCATGGGCATTGAGGCAAAAATAGAAGCAGATGTTATAAAAGGCGGAAAAACCGTTCTTAATGCGAAAATTCTTGGAAGTATTGTTAAAAATCTTCCCGTTGATGAGGTTTATATCGACCTGGATGAAAAGGGAATTTGTACCATTAAAAGCGGAAATTCGAAGTTTGAGATTTCTGCCATGAACCCTCTTGATTTTCCTGAGCTTCCTATAGTTAATCCTGAATATTCAATAAAAATCAGCAAGAAAACCCTTAAAGAAATGATTACAAAAACCATCTTTTGTGCGTCTGCAAGTGATAACCGCCCCATTCTCAAGGGTTGCCTTTTCGACATTGAAGAAGATATTGTAAGAATGGTTGCAACAGACGGTTTCCGTCTTGCAGTCAGGACATATCATCTTGGCGACAGCTATGCTGACAGAAAATTTGTTGTTCCTGCCAAAGCACTTGGCGAGATTAACAAAATTTTAAAAGACGACGAAGAAGATGTTCTTGTTAATTGTACTTCAAAAAATGCTGTCTTTATTTTTGAAAATTACCGCATTGTTACCCGTCTTTTAGAGGGCGAGTACATAAACTACAAAAGCACAATCTACGACCAGGGTGAAATTGAGCTTGAATGTCCTCTTTATGAGCTTTTCGATTCGGTTTACCGTGCGTCATTGATTATAACAGAAAACGCAAACGATGCACCTGTAAAATTCCTTATTGAAAATGATAACATAAACATTTCCTGCGAAACAATCGTGGGAAAGGTTGACGACAACATCAGCGTAAAAACAGGCGAGGGAAGTCTTGAAATTGGCTTCTTTAACGAATTTCTTCTTGGAGTGCTTCGGGCTTGTGATGACGAAACGGTTAAAATAAAGTTTAAGAAAAACATCAATCCCATGTTGATAACGCCCATTGAAGGGGACGAATATGTTTATCTTCTTCTCCCAAGACGCCTTAAATGATAATAAAAGAGCTTACACTTCATAATTTCAGAAATTATGAAGCCGAAACCATAAAATTTGACGAAAAGATTAATATTATCCACGGGAACAACGCTCAGGGAAAAACAAACATTCTTGAAGCTATTTACCTTTTTTCTCTCGGCAAATCCAATCGTGCCGCTCACGACACGGATATGATAAGGTTTGGCGAAACCTGTGCTGAAGCAAATATCCGCTTCCTTTCAAAAAATCGGGAAATAAACGGAAAAATCCTTCTGGATAAATCAAAAAGGAAGCACATCCTCATAAACGACATCCCCGTCAAAAAGAACAGTGAACTTGTCGGAAATCTGAATGTGGTCTTTTTCGGTCCTGAATATCTGAGTCTTATCCGCGAAGGTCCGAAAAAACGTCGGCGGAATCTTGATATACTCATAAGTCAGCTTCATCCTTCTTATCTTGCCGCTGTGTCAGATTTCAAGAAGCTTAACGACCAAAAGAGTGTTATCTTAAAAAATGATAAAATTGATGAGGTTTTGCTGTCTGTTTTAGACGAGAAAATTCTTGAACTTTCCATCTATATTGCAAAAAAGCGATACGAATATGTAAGAAAGATAGAAAAAATCGGAAAACGGATTCAAAAAGACATTTCGGGCGGCAAGGAAACCTTAGGGATGGATTACATTTTCTGCGGAACGAAAATAAATTCCGAAGAATTTGAAAACTTGTCCGTTTTGTCCGCTGAAAAGATGGTAGAATTAAGAAAAAGGGAGCTAAAATATCGGGAATGTATCTTTGGTCCCCACAGAGACGATATTGAATTTTATATAAACGGGGCAGACCTTAAGCTGTTCGGGTCCCAGGGTCAGCAGAAAACTGCTATTTTAGTCCAGAAAATTGCGGAGGTTGAGCTTTTCAAAGAAGAAATCGGCGAATACCCGGTCCTTCTGCTTGACGACATCATGAGTGAGCTTGACAGTATCCGTCAAGACTTTGTTCTCAACAAGCTCAAAAACATGCAGATTTTTATCACCTGCACCGACAGTACCCGCTTCAAAAGCCTCAGCGAAGGAAAGTTTCTTAAAATAGAAAAAGGAAGATTGATTGAATGTACTTGCACTTAGGAAGAGACACGGTTGTAAATACAAAAAACATAATATCTGTGCTTGACCTTGAAAGCACCTCGATATCAAGATATTCAAAGGAATTTTTGAAGATTGTTGAAGAAGAGGGCTTTGTGAGAAATGTCTCCGAGGAAATCCCCAAATCCATTGTTATATGTGAAGAAAAAGGGCAATCGGTGGTATATATCACAAACATTTCAACCAAGGCTTTGGCAGGAAGAATAAAGAAAAAAGAATTTCAAAAGTAGCAACTGAAGAAAAACCGGAAAAGGTTTGGAAAGGTAGAGGGTAATATTCTATGGCAGAAAATATTACAAATGTATCCGCAGAAAACACTTATGACGAAAGCCAGATTCAGGTTCTTGAAGGGCTTGAGGCTGTCAGAAAAAGGCCCGGTATGTATATCGGTTCAACAACCTCAAGGGGTCTCCATCATCTTGTTTATGAGATTGTGGATAACTCTATTGACGAAGCCCTGGCAGGATTCTGTAAAGAGATTGTTGTCACCATAAAAGAGGATAACTCCATAACCGTTCGTGACGACGGACGTGGTATCCCCGTCGGAATCCAGGCACAAACCGGTCTTCCGGCTGTTGAGGTTGTTTTCACGGTTCTTCATGCCGGCGGCAAATTCGGCGGCGGCGGATACAAGGTGTCGGGCGGTCTCCATGGCGTTGGTGCGTCTGTTGTAAATGCTCTTTCAGAGTATCTTGAGGTAGAGATTTCCGATGGTGAGAATATTCATTTCCAGAGATACGAACGAGGCGAAAAGAAAGAAAACCTCAAGGTAATCGGAAAAACCGACAAAACCGGAACATTTGTCCATTTCAAGCCGGACCCTGAAATCTTTGAGGATTTGGTGTATGATTATTCCATTCTTCACAAACGACTCAGAGAACAAGCCTTTCTTAACGCAGGTATAAGAATTATCCTTAAAGACGAGAGAGCTGACGAAAACGGCAAAACACGGGAAGATGTTCTTCACTATGAAGGCGGCATAAAGGAATTTGTGCAGTATCTTAACCGTCACAAAACTCCAATCCACGAGGATGTTATTTATGTAAGCTCGGTTCGTGAGAATTCCGAAGCTGAAATCGCAATGCAATACAACGACGGCTATACCGAAGATATACAAAGCTTTGCAAACAACATAAACACCACCGAAGGCGGAACTCACGAGACCGGCTTCAAGGCGGCTCTTACAAAAGTCATAAACGACTACGCAAGAAAATACAAAATGATTAAAGAAAACGACGAGAACCTTAAAGGTGAGGATGTTCGTGAGGGTCTTGCCTGTATCATTTCCGTAAAGGTTACAGAAGCCCAGTTTGAAGGTCAGACAAAGACCAAGCTTGGAAACAGCGAAATGCGAACCATTGTCGAAAAAATGCTTAACGAAAAGCTAAGCGAATTCATGGAAGAAAATCCGGCTGTTGCAAAGATAATTGTTGAAAAGGCTCTGACTGCATCCCGTGCAAGAGAAGCCGCAAAACGAGCAAGAGAAAACACCCGAAGAAAATCAGCCCTCGAAAGCAGCACTTTGCCAGGTAAACTTGCTGACTGCTCATCAAGGGATACCGAATACACCGAGATATACATCGTCGAGGGGGACTCAGCGGGAGGCTCTGCAAAGCAGGGCAGAGACAGACGTTTTCAGGCAATACTGCCTCTTTGGGGAAAAATGCTTAACGTAGAAAAATCCCAGATTGACAAGGTGTTCAACAACGATAAGCTTCTTCCCGTTATTACGGCAATCGGCGCCGGTATCGGTAACGATTTTGACGTAACCAAAATCCGCTACGGAAAGATTGTTATTATGGCCGATGCCGATGTGGATGGCGCTCATATCAGAACCCTTCTTCTCACCTTCTTCTTCAGATATATGCAGCCTCTTGTTAAAGAAGGTCATGTCTATATTGCACAGCCACCCCTTTACAAGGTTTATAAAGGCAAAAAGGTTATTTATGCATACAACGACGAAGATTTGAAGAAAGCCCTTGAAGAAATACCAGATGCTTCAATCCAGAGATACAAGGGTCTTGGTGAAATGAACCCCGACCAACTTTGGGAAACCACAATGGACCCCGAAAGACGTGTTATGCTTAAGGTTGAGCTTGAGGACGCGCGAAGAGCTGACGAGATATTCACCATACTTATGGGCGATAAGGTTGAACCAAGACGTGAGTTTATTGAAGAACATTCTAAGAATGTAATAAACCTCGACATTTAAAAGAGGATGTTAAAATAGTCCAGAACGCAAAAAAGAAGGATAAAATTAGATAATAGCATCTCTTTTAAAGATACTTTTATAAAAAATAATAAAAAATCTCGGTTTATTCGAGATTTTTTATTTTTAATCCTTTTTGCTACGAATAAACTTCGCCTCTCGGCGTACACCACAGTACGCCTTCGGGCACCCCAACGCATACGCTTTGGCTCAGTTTATTCTTTCTGAATCTATTTTCACTATCCCCTTAAAAAGGGCTGTTTAAAAGTAAAACTTTTAAACAGCCGGTTTTTGATAATTCTAGTTTGCTTCTGCGACCAGGTTCCGAATCCATTTTTTGCTTCTGAACCTCCAGATTGAGAAAACAAGCTTAACAAATTCCTCAATCATCATCGCCATATAAATCTGAGTTATGGGAAGCTTCAGAACCAACCCGGAAATCAGGACGCAGGGAACTCCCACAAGCCAAACACAGCATATATCAATAGTTGCAGCCGTTTTCGGGTCGCCGCCGTTTCGGAATATTCCCACAATGAACATAAATGTCATCGCCTTTACGTTGAAAAGAATTGCCATCAAAAACAAAACATTCAAAATGTCATCAATAAGCTCAGGCGAGACCTTGTATGGAATAATTGCCAGGGGTCTCATCCATACAAACAACGCCGAAACGAAAATTGCAAACAAGAAGTTAGCCAAGCATAACTTCTTTGAGACTTCGTAGGCTTTTTTGTATTCATTGTTGCCGATAAGGTTCCCCACAATAATCCCCGTTGCATTTCCGCTGCCTCGGAAGAATACAAGAAGAAGTCTTTCAAGATTTGACACTATAACCATAATCACGGTTGCCTGTGTGCTGATTTGTGAATATACCCATGAATAAATGGTTGTGCCGAGAACCCACGCACCTTCGTTCAATATTATCGGAAAGGACGCCTTGAAATATCCGCCGAGCATACTTTTGGGAACTGAAAAAAGTTCTTTTGGTTTCGCCGCCTGAATATACCTTTTCCCATAAACGACCGAGAGTATAAAGAAAAGCTCACAAGCACGGGCAATAATTGTAGCAATAGCGGCACCCCTGATTCCCATAGCCGGAATACCAAACAAACCAAAAATCAGTATTCGGTTCATAACAATATTTACCATAAGTCCAAGAAATCTTGCGACAAAGGACACCCCGGCCTTTTCGCTGCAGCAAAGGCTGATATCATAAGCAGCCGTCAGTGCAGAAAAGAGATATGAAAATCCGACAATTCTCAGATAACTTGCACCATATTCAACAACAGCCGCATCTTTTCGGAATACTCTTATAATAGTCTCCGGGAATAAAAGTGTAGCAGACGAAAAGAGAAATGACATAATAAAAACTATAATCACATTAAGTCCAAGAACTTTGCGCATTTTTTCAAAGTTCCTGGCTCCCCAATACTGGGAAGCAAAAACCCCTGCACCGCTGCAAACCCCAAACGCAAACACTGCAAAAATAAAAAACCACTGGTTTGCAATGCCTACTGCGGCAATAACTTCCTCACCAAATCCACCAAGCATCACTGTGTCAAGCAAATTTATAAAAGCAGCAATGATCTCTTTAAGAGCCATTGGTATCATAAGCACGAAAAAATTCTTATAAATTGACTTCATCTGTTCCTCCAAAACCAATATTTAGCATTTAATATTTTAGCATATAATTTCAGTGAATACAAGGTAAAATAAAAAAAATTTGTTTTTTCTCTTGACAACTAAATTTTTTTGTGGTATTATAGACAAGCTATGGCGGTATAGCTCAGTTGGCTAGAGCATACGGTTCATACCCGTAGTGTCACTAGTTCGAATCTAGTTACCGCTACCACCCGTAAAACCCGTGTTTTTATACACGGGTTTTGCATACGGGAAAGATTTTAATAAGGCTCCTTGGTCAAGTGGTTAAGACTCCGCCCTCTCACGGCGGCTACAGGGGTTCGAATCCCCTAGGAGTCACCAAGAAAGAAACGACAATTTCCCATAAGGAAGTTGTCGTTTTTTTTAGCCAAAATACTTGATTTGTTTCGTTAAGGTAACTTTGCTTATGAAAAAGTTATTTTTTAAATATATAACTATCATTCTATATAAAAAAGACCACACCATACGGTGTGGTCTTTTAAGAAATTTAAATTAGTTTTCAGGCGTTTCTTCTATAACAGCTTCTATTGGTGCTTCAGCGGAAATAACCTTAGGTTCGTTCACAACTTCTGCCTTAACAGGCTTTAAACTATTGTATGCATTCGCATATGTAGCATTCATATACGGGATAACCCAAATGAAAGCAATACCAAATGTAATTGCACCTAATAAAGCCCAACCAATAAATGATAATCCTAAAACAAAGAGCTCCATTTTGTGACCATTTGTCATTAATTTTGACTCGTTAATGCATTCATGTGCAGCTTTTCCCTTATTTTCAGCAAGGACATACATAGACATTGAGTATGAAAATGATTTAATAATGCCTGGAATAACGAAAAGAAGTGACCATAAGAAAGTGAAAATACCAACTAGAAAATTTACCTTGAACGCCGACCAAAAGTCGTCAAATCCGCTAAAAGCATCTCCTGCAGATGGTTTTACGTTGGATGTAATATTTAAATAAACTCGAACAAGGCTTAATGCAAAAGCAGGTGTAACAATGATTGCATTAGCCAAACCACCAACGAAGGGGATAAGTGATAAAACAAGGGAGGCAATGCCAGAAATTACCGCTATAATTAGCGATATAACAAAGAGAATTCCGATTTCCCCTTTGATTTGTTGTTTTGCTTGAGATTTAAGTTCAATTCTGTTCATATAAGCTCTCCTTTTATAAAAATTGTAAAGATTCTTTACTTTTATATAATATAATATTTATAAAAGATTGTCAATAATTACATAAATAGTAAAAATAATGGCTTGTTCATGATTGAATATGTCGTCTTTTGTTTTATTTAGCCTCAACCAAAGGTCTTATTTTATAACCTTCACAAACTCTTCGGCGAGTTTTGTGATTCCTGCATAGTCATTGTTTTCAAGAAGCTTTTTATCAACAATGTTTGCGCCAATACCAAAACCC
Source organism: Clostridia bacterium (assembly GCA_045591035.1). Taxonomy (GTDB): domain Bacteria; phylum Bacillota; class Clostridia; order Monoglobales; family Monoglobaceae; genus SIG440. The sequence goes on from JAZNSG010000040.1 coordinate 12,269, forward strand.
GAAACGCCAACCTTAAGATAATCTTCCATGTTCTTTTCGTTTATGCCGCCGACAGCTGTGAATTTGATGTGTGAAAGAGGAGCGCTCACCGCTTTTATGTAAGCCGGGCCAAAATTTGCAGCAGGGAACAGCTTAACATAGTCAGCACCTGCCAGATGAGCACTTTGAATTTCTGTTGGGGTAAGAGCCCCCGGCATGGAAATCATACCCAGTTCACGGGTCTTTTGAATAACTTCAACATCCGTGTTGGGAGAAATAACAAACCAACCACCGGCTTCTTTCACCATTTCAGCCTGTTTGGTTGTGAGAACTGTACCACCGCCGATATACATTTTATCTTTGAAGGTGTCTGCAAGAAGTTTTATGTTTTTAGCGGTCTCTTCGTCAGAAACGCTTTTATCAGCACTGAATGTCAGTTCAAGAAGTCTTATTCCGCCCTCATACATAGCCTGAGCAAGAGGAACAAGCTTATCCCGCTGTACACCTCTTACTATAACAATAATCTTTTCTTTTTCAATAACATCGATTACTCTTTGTCTCATTTCTATCGTCCTACCTCTATATCATTTATTTTGGGGAACATCTCTATATAACATAAAATAACACATTCCCCATTTTTTGTAAAGTAAAATTTTCTCTGTATTCCGTCACAAATGGCTCTGTTCCTAATTCAGGCCTTTCATGGTAAGGGAAATTCGTTTTTTTGCCAAATCTACCTCAAGAACCTTTACCTTTACAATGTCACCAATTGAAACCACATCCATAGGATGCTTGACAAACTTGTCGCTGAGCTGAGAAATATGCACAAGTCCATCCTGGTGAACACCAATATCAACGAACGCCCCAAAGTCAATAACATTTCGCACCGTTCCCGTAAGGAGCATATCAGGTTTCAGGTCCTCCATGGACATAACATCATCCCGAAGAAGTGGCTGTTCAACAGAGTCTCTGGGGTCACGGCCGGGTTTTATTATTTCATCAACAATATCGTTAAGAGTGGGTATGCCGACACCTATTTCATCCGCAAGTTTCTCTTTGTCTTTTGATTTAAGTCTGTCGCGAATATCCTTTATTTCACCATTTTTCACATCCGCCATAGTATAACCAAGGGCGTCAATCAATTTTTCTGCCGCCTCGTAGGATTCCGGATGAACAGAGGTATTATCAAGAACATTTTTTCCGTCAGAAATTCTCAAAAATCCGGCACACTGCAAAAAGGCTTTTGGACCAAGCTTTTCAACCTTTTTAAGCTGGGCTCTGCTTGTGAAGCTTCCGTTTTCTTCACGGTATTTCACTATGTTCCCGGCAATAGTCGTATTCACACCGGAAATATATTTAAGAAGTGGTGCAGATGCAGTGTTTAAGTCAACGCCAACGCTGTTTACGCAGTCCTCAACAACCCCGCCAAGAACCTCACCAAGTCGCTTTTGATTCATATCGTGCTGGTATTGTCCCACACCGATTGCCTTGGGGTCAATCTTCACAAGCTCCGCAAGGGGGTCCTGTACCCGTCGGGCAATAGAAATAGCACTTCTCTGAGTCACATCAAAATCAGGAAATTCTTCAGCCCCGAGCTTTGATGCCGAATAAACCGAGGCACCGGCTTCGTTGGTTATAATGTACTTTATGTTTTTGTCTCCAATTTCCTTTATCAGGTTTGCGGCAAAAATTTCGGTTTCCTTTGATGCTGTTCCGTTGCCAATGGAAACAAGTGTTATCTTATGCTTTGAAATAAGACCTTTCAAAAAGGCTTTTGCCGATTCCCTTTGGGCATCTGAATGGGTAATGTAAATCACACCCGTATCCAAAACTCTGCCCGTCTCATCAACAACCCCCACCTTGCAGCCGGTGCGATATCCCGGGTCAAGGCCAAGAACAACCTGACCTTTAATGGGCGGTTGCATAAGAAGGTTTTTCAAATTTTCACGAAATACCTGCATGGCCTGTTCATGAGCAATATCCGTAAGCTCATTCCGTATCTCCCGTTCAATTGCAGGTTGAATAAGTCGTCCGTATGCATCTGCGGCAGCACTCTCCACCAACTCGGTGCCAATAGAGTTAGGGTTGGCTAACTCACTTTTCTTTAAGTAATCCAAAATCGGCTCTTCGTCGACTTCTATTTTAACCGAAAGCAGTTTTTCGTTTTCACCACGGTCTATGGCAAGAACTCTGTGAGGAACGGCTTTTGAAACCGGCTCGGCAAAATCATAATAGAGTCTGTAAACCGAGTCCTCGTCTTCGTTTTGTGCCTTTGAGGTCAACATACCATTCTTTGCTGTCATTTCTCTTATCTTTTTTCTGTGTTCTGCATTGTCTGAAATAATTTCCGAGATAATATCCATGGCTCCTGCCAATGCATCATCAACAGTTTCAACGCCCTTTTCGGCATCAATATATTCTGAAGCAATTTCGTCAAGGCTCCCCTGGGTTGTGTTCTGAAGATAAATCAACATAGCAAGGGGTTCAAGCCCTTTCTCTTTTGCGACAGTTGCACGGGTACGACGTTTCGGGCGGTAAGGACGATAAATATCCTCAAGCTCAGAAAGTTTTTGGGCGTTGTCAATCATATCAGAAAGTTCCTCGGTAAGTTTCCCCTGCTCCTCAATTATACGCTTTATATCTGCCTTTCTCTCCTCCATATTGCGAAGATAGATGAGTCGGTCCGAAAAGGTTCTCAAAACCTCATCACTTAGCTCTCCCGTAGCCTCTTTTCGGTATCGGGAAATAAAGGGAATTGTGTTTCCCTCGTCAATAAGTGCAATTGTGTTGTCAACCTGCCATTGTTTAAGGCTTAGCTCCTGTGCCAACTGCTCGGCAATTGTCATTTTTATCATCCTTTCCGAAAAACTTTTTAAAAGTCAAATATAGACAGCTGACTTGTCTCAGGGAGATCCTTAAGACAGCCGTTTTCTGCAAGAGTTTCAATCACGGTTTTGTTGACCTTGCCCCGGTGTCTCAAGTCTTCAACCGATAAAAACTCACCCTCGGCACGTGCATCAACAATATTCTGTGCCGCGGCATCCCCAACTCCCTGAAAGGCATTTATGGGAAGTCGGATTTTTCCGTCAACTTTTTGGAACTTGAAGGCATCGGATTTCATAAGGTCAACAGGCAAAAACTCAATGCCCCTTTGATACATTTCGTGAACAACCTCACATATAGTATAGACGGATTTTTCGGTAGCAGACCATTCGTTTTGCTTTTGCTCAAGACGTCGCATCTCGTTCATAAGTACCTCGTCGCCTTTTGCCATAATGGCTCCGTCAAAAAGGTCGGCACGAACAGTGAAATATGCTATGTAAAAATCAATGGGATAATGAACCTTGAAGTATGCCACGCGAAATGCCATCATAACATACGCCGCAGCATGAGCTTTCGGGAACATATATTTTATCTTCTTACAGGAATCAATGTACCAGTCGGGAACATTGTTTTCACGCATCGCCGCCTCAAAATCCTCGGGCATACCCTCTTTTGCGGCTCTTCCCTTTCGGACAAATTCCATTATCTTGAAGGCTGTCCCCGGTTCAAGCCCCTTGTTTATGAGATATGTCATAATATCATCACGCACACCGATAACCTCTGAAAGGGTTGCTGTGCCTGATTTAATCAGCTCTTGTGCATTGCCGAGCCAAACATCCGTACCGTGAGAAAGTCCCGCAATGAGAACAAGCTCATAAAAGGTTGTGGGCAATGTGTCAAGAAGCATCTGGCGTGTAAATGATGTTCCAAACTCGGGAACACCAAAGGTTCCAACCTTTGAGTGAATTTGCTCAGGCGTCACACCAATCGCCTCGGTGCTTGAAAAAATGCTCATGGTTTCAGGGTCATCAAGAGGGATTTTTGTCGCATCTTCTCCCGTCAGGGTTTCAAGCATTCTTATGGTAGACGGGTCATCGTGCCCAAGGATATCAAGCTTGAGCAGATTGTCATGGATTGAATGAAAATCAAAGTGAGTTGTTATTATCCCTGAATCCTTTTTCTCAGCCGGGTGCTGAACAGGACAAAAATCGTGAATGTCCATTGTTTTCGGACAAACGATAATTCCGCCGGGATGCTGTCCGGTTGTGTTCTTTATATCAACTAACCCCTTTGAAACACGTTTAAGTTCCGCCTGGGTGGGGGTTATGCCTTTGTTTTCATAATACTTTCTTCCGTAAAATCCAATTGCTGTTTTGTCTGCAATTGTGCCGATTGTTCCGGCTTTAAAGACATATTCCTCACCAAAAAGCTCTCCCACATACTTGTGGGCAGTTGCCTGATACTCACCCGAGAAGTTAAGGTCGATATCTGGAACCTTGTCGCCCTTAAAGCCAAGAAAGGTTTCAAATGGTATATTAAATCCGTCTTTGTGAAGCTTTGCGCCACACACGGGGCAAGTTTTGTCAGGCATATCTATGCCTATGTTGTATTCGCCTTTGGTAAAAAACTCCGAATATTTGCATTCATGACAAATATAGTGAGGTGCAAGAGCATTAACCTCGGTTATCCCCGCAAGGTATGCCGCAAATGACGAACCGACAGAACCACGGGACCCAACCAGATACCCCGCCTCGTTGGACTTTTTAACAAGCTTGTGAGCTATCATATACATAACAGAATATCCATACCCCACAATACATCCAAGCTCACGGTCCATACGCTCTTTAACTATCTCAGGAAGTTCGTCTCCGTACACCTTGTGTGCAAAAGCATGGCACATATCCAGCAAATCCTGCTCACAGTTTTCAATTGACGGTGGATACGAGCCACTTTTGAGGGGTTCAATGTCGTCAATCATATCAGCTATAAGGTTTGAGTTAGTTACAACTACCTCATAAGCCTTTTCTTTTCCCAAATACGAAAATTCTTCAAGCATTTCGTCAGTTGTACGGAAATAAAGGGGCGCTTGCATGTCTGCATCGTCATATCCCTGTGCGCCCTGAAGAACTCTTCGGTACAGCTCGTCTTTGGGGTCCATAAAATGCACATCGCAGGTAGCGACTACCAACTTGCCCATAGTTTCGCCAAGACGGACAATCTTCCGGTTAAGTTCTTTCAAAGCTTCACGGTCAGGAACACTGCCATCACGCACCATGAAGTCGTTATTTCCAAGGGGCTGAATTTCAAGATAGTCATAAAAGGCTGCAATCTTCTCGATTTCTTCCTGCGGTTTACCCTGACGTATGGCACTATAAAGCTCTCCCGCTTCACAGGCACTGCCGATAATAAGTCCCTCGCGGTACTTTGCAAGAATGCTTTTCGGAATTCTCGGACGTTTGTAATAATAATCCAGGTTGGACTTTGAAATAAGCTTGTACATATTCTTAAGTCCAACAGCATTCTTTGCAAGAATAATAATATGGTTATAGGGAAGCTTCAAAAGCTCGGGGTTTTTATCCACAGAATAATCCCCCGGTACAATATCCTCTGCCTTTTCCTTTTCCTGACACATTTTTATAAACGCCTCTGCTGTTGCATGGGCATCGTCAGACGCTCTGTGGTGATTTTCCAAAGATACCCCCGTTCGTTCGCAAAGAGCCTCGAGATTGTGCTTTTTCTCGTCGGGAAAAAGCTCCTTTGAAAGCTGTACAGTATCTAAAACCGTATTTTCAAACTCCATACATAGGCGTTTTGCCGCAGCCTTTATGAAACTGACATCAAACTTCGCATTGTGTGCAATCACAGTATTATTGCCGCAAAATTCAAGGAATTTGGGCAATATTTCGTCGATTTTCGGAGCATCAGCCACCATTTCATTGGTTATCCCCGTAAGTGTGGCAATCTGCTCGGGAATTTCTCGGTTAGGATTGACTAACTTAGAGAAGGTATCCACAAGCTTTCCGTCCATAAGTTTAACCGCACCTATTTCGGTTATTTCTTCGGTTTCGGGATTCAACCCCGTGGTTTCTATATCAAAAACAACGTATGTCCGGTCGGCATAGCTTTTTGGCAAAGCATCAATCCCAAGGGGCAAGTCATTTATAAAATAACCTTCTGTTCCATAAATAATTTTAAAATCCTTACCTGCTTTCCGCAGTTTTCCAAGGGTTCCGAATGCTTCAGGAAAAGCCTGGGCAACACCGTGGTCTGTTATGGCGATTGCGCTGTGTCCCCATGCCGCCGCACGATTAATCAAATCAGCAGGTGAAGTGATTGCGTCCTTTGCACTCATTTTTGTGTGAAGGTGAAGTTCAACACGCTTTTTCTCGCAGGTATCCCGGCGCAGCATTGGCTTTTCGTGAATCTCAACGGATAAAACCTTCATTTTCTCACAGTGCGCTCTGTCGTCATATTCATAAGTTCCCCGCACAGACAGAATGTTTTCTTCTTTTATGGCGGGAAGAACAGCTTTTACCACATCGGCTTTGCCGAAAATTTCGCAGGTCAATGCCCAATTATCGTCACCAATATCAAAATTCACCGCAATCCAGGCAAGTTTTCCGTCTTTGTTTATTTCACGTGTTTCAACAGAAATTACCTCGCCCCTGATGGCACAAATCCCCATTCCGGCACGGACCTCTGACATAGAAATAATGTCTTCGGTTATTGGTTTCCCGAAAACCAGCCCGGATTTCGGAATTTCAGCATCATTGGTTTTTTCTTCTGCTTTTTCAGGGATATGCTCAGCACGAGTTGCTGCCAGTTGCTTTGCAACCTTTTCTTTTATTTTTGCTTCCCGCTCTTTTTTGTCCTCTGTATACGCAGAAACATCCACAGAAGACCCTTCAATTTCTACTTTAATATCTCTCCCTAATTCATCACTGGCAAGTTTGGCTAAAATATTTCCGCAATTGTTCTCTTCAAGAATATCAACGCCGCTTTTCACATTTGTTACCTTTAAAATATTCCCGACAAGGTCGCCACGGCTTCCTACCAAAAACGCCTTGCATATACTGCATTTTTTGAACAGGGAAAACAGGAGGTTTTTGTAAAAAGCCTCCGAGAATTCTAAATCGACATATTTTAAATTGATTTCCAGGGCATCAAGGCCATAAATCTGCTTTGCGGTCTCCTGAAACTCAAAAAGCTCTGGCTTTGAGATAAGTTCCCCGGAAGAAAGCTGAACTTTTACCGACTTGCTCTTTATATCCACAAGAAAATCAAGAACCTCCGCCTTTTCCAAGGTGGTGGCAAATGGCTCGGTAACAGTTACCTTGTCGAAAACATCTAATATTCCTGCCAAAGTCAATTCTTCCCTTTCAACATTTTTTCCACTTCACAGAGCAAGGTTTCAACAATCCGGTCCTCCGGAACCTTGCCCACAATTTCGCCTTTTTTAAAAAGCAAAGCATCCCCTGCTCCTCCGGCTATTCCTATGTCTGCATCCCTTGCCTCGCCAGGGCCGTTTACCGCACAGCCCATAACAGCAACCTTGAGATTTCCGTCAAAAGTTTCAAGGCGCTCAGTTATTTCCTTTGCTATGGGAATAAGGTTTATCTTGCATCGTGCACAAGTCGGGCACGAAACGACCTCAATTCCTTTTTCCATAAGGCCAAGAGCTTTAAGGATAAGCTTTGCAGACTCAACCTCCATACAAGGGTCATCAGTAAGAGACACCCGTATAGTTTCTCCGATTCCGTCGGCAAGAAGTGAGCCTATGCCGATTGAAGACTTGATGATTCCGCTTTTGTAGGTTCCTGCCTCCGTCACACCAAGGTGCAAAGGATAGTCAAGCCGCTCACGGGCAAGTCGATATGCTGCAATGGTCTTTTTCACGTCCGAGGACTTGATTGACACAACCGTGTCATAAAAATCAAACTTCTCAAGGATGCGTATATGCTCAAGGGCACTCTCAACCATAGCTTCAGGGGTAGCAGAGCCGTACTTTTCAAGAAGCTTTTTATCCAATGAGCCACCGTTAACCCCAATTCTGATGGGTATATTGCGCCGCTTTGCCTCAAGGGCAACCGCCTTTGCACGGGATTCATCGCCGATGTTCCCCGGATTTATACGGATTTTATCTACGCCACGCTCCATAGCAATAAGAGCCAGACGATAGTCAAAATGTATATCTGCAACAAGGGGGATGTGTATTTTGTTTTTTATGTCAAAGATTGCTTCAGCGGATTTTTCGTCACCTACCGCAACCCTGACAATATCACATCCATGCTCCTCAAGCTCCAGAATCTGAGCCACTGTCTTTTCAGCATCACCTGTGTACGCTGTGGTCATTGACTGGATAGCTATTTTCTCGCCACCGCCAATGAAGGTATTGCCGATTTTAACACGCCGTACAGTTGACATAAGCGCCACCTCTTTCAATCAAAGTCTATTTTTCAAGAGCCATAACCTTGTCAATTCTTGTCTGGTGTCTGCCGCCCTGAAACTTGGCGTCAAGATAGGAATTCACAATATCAACCGCCAAATCGCAGCCGGTAATTCTTTCTCCAAGGCAAATAACATTTGCGTTGTTGTGTTCACGGGTCATACGGGCACTGTATGTATCTGTCAGGTGTGCCGCTCTTATGCCTTTTATCTTGTTTGCCGCCATGCTCATACCAATCCCTGTGCCGCAAATGAGGATGCCCTCAGTGCACTCATTCGAAGTAACCGCAGCACACACCTTTTCTGCGATATCAGGATAATCGCAGGAATCCGAACTGTATGTCCCGAAATCCTTGTATTCAATTCCCCTCTTTTCAAGAAGGTTTTTTATGGTTTCTTTGAGGTTTACACCACCGTGGTCAGAGCCAATCGCTATCATGTTACAAAATCTCCTTTTCTTCTAAAAAATCTACTCTTTTATAATAACAAATTTTTTCTGAATAATCAATGATTTTAGAGAAAAATATTGAAATTAAACTTTACATATTGTATAATACATGTATAGTTCTTTGGAAAGGATTTGATTGCAGTGAATTATCTTGAAGAATACAAAAACTGGCTTTCAAACGTAAACGACGAAGAAAGAGCAGAGCTTGAGAAAATAAAGAATGACGAAAACGAAATAAAGGACCGCTTTTATACAGCGCTTGAGTTTGGAACAGCGGGGCTTCGTGGTGTTATCGGCATGGGTCTTAATCGCATGAACACCTATATCGTTGCCCGTGCAACCCAAGGCCTGGCAAATCAGTTAGTTAAGACTAACAAAAACAAGGATTTAAAGGTGACGATTGCCTATGACAGCAGAAACATGTCAGAGGAGTTTGCAAAAGTTGCCGCATCTGTCCTTGGAGCAAACGGAATAAAAGCCCTTATATTCAAAGAGCTAAAGCCCGTTCCGGAGCTTTCATTTTCGGTGAGGTACAAAAGTGCGGATGCCGGTATAGCCATAACCGCAAGTCACAATCCGGCAAAATACAACGGCTACAAGGTTTATGGCAGTGACGGAGCGCAGCTTAACCCCGAACTTGCAGACCTTGTGCTTGAGGAGATTGAAAAAATTCCCGTTTTCGGCGGAGCAAAGCTTATGGATTTTGACGTGGGCATTGAAAAAGGTATCATAGAGATTATGGGCGACGAGGTTGAAGATGCTTTTTTGAGCGAGGTTAAAAAGCTCAGCATAAACCCAACGCTTGTCCGGGAAAAGGGAAAGAGTATGAAGTTTGTTTATACGCCCCTTCATGGCTCGGGGAATGTTCCGGTCCGGAAAGTCCTGAAAGCGGTTGGGTTTGATAACGTCATTGTGGTTCCCGAGCAGGAAAAGCCTGATGGAAACTTCCCAACAGTAAGCGCACCTAACCCTGAGAATAAAGATGTTTTTGAGCTTGGGGTTTCCCTTGCAAAAAAGAACGAGGCAGACCTTATTATCGGCACTGACCCCGACGCTGACCGTGTAGGAATTCTTGTACGTGACAATTTGAGCGAATACATCCCCCTGACAGGAAACCAGACGGGGCTTCTTCTTACCGAATACATTCTTTCGGGTAAATCAGAACAAGGCACCTTGCCCAAGGACGGATTTGTTGTTAAAACAATCGTTACAACAAATATAACCAAGGCAATTTGTGATTTTTATGGTGTTAAAATGATAGATGTTCTTACCGGCTTTAAGTTTATCGGAGAAAAGATAAAAGAGGCTGAAGGATCCGGCAAGGGTAGTTATCTCTTCGGCTTTGAAGAAAGCTATGGATGTCTCGCCGGAACTTATGCCCGGGATAAGGATGCCGTGGCTGCGACAATGCTTATTGCTGAAATGGCACTGTACTACCGAGAAAAAGGCCTCAGCCTTTATGACCAGCTTCTGAGAGTTTATGAAAAGTATGGTTTTTATAACGAGTTTGTTCTTTCCTATTCCTTTGAAGGGATTGAAGGCGCAGAAAAAATAAAAGGCATAATGGAAAAAATCCGCACAGCACCCCCAAAAGAGTTTGGCGGAAAGACAGTTCTCGCAGTCAGGGACTACAGCGTTTCAAAACGCAAGGTACTAAATACCAACGAAACCGAAGAAATTCTTCTTCCAAAAGCCAATGTTATTTATCTTGAGCTTTCCGACTCGTGCAACTTTATAGTCAGACCGTCGGGAACAGAACCAAAGATAAAATTCTATTGTTTGCTTTCGGGAAAAACAGCCGAAGAAACCAAGGCTCTTGAGAAACTATTCAAATCGGATATTGAAAAACTGATTTAAAATTAAAAGCGGTGTTAGTAAAAACTAACTCCGCTTTGTTTTTCATAGATTATTCAGGGCATTAATAACCGAATGCACCACTTAACGATTCGTCATTCTCAATCCATTCTTTTTCAACGTCAACAATTGTGTATTCTGTTGGGGTGTTTCGGATAACAACGTTCTTTATACCTGCATTTATGATAAGTCTCTTACACATAGAGCAGCTTGAAGTGTTTTCAACAAGCTCCCCGGACTTGTAATCTTTGCCCACAAGATAAAGGGTTGCATCAATCATATCCCGACGCGCGGCACTTATGATGCAATTTGCCTCAGCATGAACGCTTCGGCAAAGCTCATACCGTTCACCTCTGGGAATAGAAAGCTTTTCTCTTATGCAAAAACCCGCATCACAGCAGTTTTCACGGCCACGTGGCGCCCCAGTATAGCCCGTAGAAACAATCTCATCATTTTTCACAATGATCGCACCGAAATTGCGTCTTAGACAAGTTCCCCTTTCGATAACAGTTTCAGCAATATCCAGATAGTAATTGTTCTTATCGACTCTCTTTTTTTCCATAAAAGCGCCCTCGTTTCTCTAAATTCTCACTTGTAATGTAATTATACAACAAAATAAGACAAATTTCAATAGTTTTGTATTGACTTTGTGGGGAAAAATCGGTAAAATAAAAGAGGAAATAAATCAAAGAAACGGAAAGATTTTTATGAAGGTATATGAAAGCCAAAGTGCACAGGAAACATTCAACATAGCAAAAGCCTTTGCAAAAGACCTGGTCCAGGGTGATGTTGTTGCTTTTTTTGGTGAGCTTGGCGCAGGGAAAACATCTTTTGTCAAAGGCATAGCTGACTACTTTGACGCAAAAGGCGAGGTGTCAAGTCCCACCTTTACCCTCGTAAATCAATATGACGGTGCAGAAACCCTTTACCACTTTGATGCATACAGACTCGAAAACGTCACCGAAGAGAACTGCGACTGGCTTGATGATTACTTTTTTGGTGACGGAATATGCCTTGTTGAATGGGCTGAGAATATTGCCGGAGTTTTACCTCGCGGATATATTTCAGTCAGGATAGAGAAGGCTGACGAAAAGGGAGATTGCTACAGAAAAATTTCAATTTCTAAACAGGGAGAATAGAAAATGCTTGTATTCGGTATAGATACTTGTTGCATGGCGGCGACAGCAGCACTTGTGGACGAGCGGGTTCTGGTGGCCCAGACCGTGGTTAACCACAAAAAGACCCATTCCCAGATGATGATGCCCCAGATTGAAGAAATGTTCAAAATTTCGGGGATTGACCCAAAAGACGTTGACGCCTTTGCGGCGGCGGTTGGCCCCGGGTCGTTTACCGGTGTCAGGATCGGAGTCGCTACAGCAAAGGCAATGGCTCAGGCAGCGAATAAGCCTTGCATTGCAGTTTCCACGTTGGAGGCTCTTGCTTTTTCTTCCCAGCACTTTGACGGAATTGCCGCCCCCATACTTGACGCAAGACGAGAACAGGTCTACAACGCTCTTTTCAGTTGCGGTAAGTCGGGCATAACCAGACTTTGTGAAGACAGAGCCCTTTCTCTTGAAGATCTTCTTGAGGAGCTTTTCGAAATGGATAAAGATGTGATTTTTATGGGCGACGGAACTCTTGTTTTCCACGAAGAAATCAAAAGAAAGCTTGGAAGCCGTGCCTTTTTCGCCCCAAGGGTATCAAAAATGAACCTGGCGGGAGCGGTAGCCGAAATTGGCCTTGAAAAGTTCAGAAATGACGAAACCCTTTCATACGGAGAGCTTGTTCCGAAATATGTTCGTCTTTCTCAGGCCGAGCAGGACAGATTGAAAAAAGCATAGGGTATACAGCAATACTTTGAGTTTGGAGGAAACAATGAAAATTCTAAAAAACAGAAAAATGCGGTCAAGAATCGCTTCAATATTTTTAACACTTGTTATTCTCACATCGGGAAGCTCATTTACGGCTTTTGCAGATGTTAACGAGGTAAATCCTCAGGACATTACCGCCACAGCGGCAATTTTGGTTGACGCAAATACGGGGAATGTGCTGTTTGAGAAAAACTCTCAAAAGGTTATGTATCCGGCAAGTACCACCAAAATAATGACTGCTATGGTAGCCCTTGACGCAGTTGGTGCGGGAGAGGTTTCTCTTAATGACACCTTTGGCATGAGCGAAGGAGCATATTCTACCATGGATATTGACGGAAGCATCATAGGTCTCAAGGTCGGGGAAGCCATGAACCTTAAGGGTCTTTTGCAGGGGCTTCTTATTGCCTCGGGCAACGATGCGGCTGCTGTGATTGCCGAGGGCGTTTCGGGAAGCATTGATGGATTTGTCGCAAGAATGAACGAAAAAGTCAAGGAGCTTGACCTTGAAAATACTCATTTTATGAATCCTCACGGTCTGCACCACGAAAACCACTACACTACAGCAAAAGATATGATGATAATAACCCGAAAAGCGATGGAAAACCCCACTTTCCGCGAAATCGTTGAGTGTGCACACATATATTTGCCAAAAACCAATATGTCCGACGAAAGATATTTTATCAACACAAACAATCTGGTTTCAAGAATGAGATATCCTTATTATTTCTATGATAAGGCTACGGGGATAAAAACGGGCTCAACCTCTCAGGCAGGGTCATGCCTGGTAGCATCGGCTCAGGACGGAGGAAAGTCGGTAATCAGCGTTTTGTTCAACTCTGAGGACAACTCCACCTCACACAATGAGTCAAAACTTCTTCTTGAATACGGACTCACAGCATTTTCCCTCAGAACCGTGGCTAAACGTGACGACATTTTCGGAGAAATAAAGCTGAAACAAGCGGCAGACGGCACGGATTATCTTTTGCTGTCGGCAGCAAAAAACTTTGAGGTACTGTTCCCAAAAGACGGTAACCCCGACCATATTGAAGTTGTGACCGAAATCCCGGAAAAGGTTTATGCCCCTATCGCCTCAGGGCAGGTTATCGGAAAGGCAAAGTTCATCTATGATGGCAGAGAGATCGGCTATGTTGACCTTTGCTCTACAATGGAGGTAAAACGGCACTTCCTTGGATTTTTGATGAGCTTTGGGGAATGGGTTTGGAGCTTCAAACTCGTAAAAGCTGTTGTTTACATATTCCTTGCAGTGGTAATCTTGTTTGTGCTTCTTATTTGCATTGGTTTTTATCGGGCAATCAAAAAGAGCAAACACAAAAAGCGCAGAATGAGCAATTACAATCCACCACAATATTAATTTGATTTTCTTGTTCTTTTAGTTTTTGATGATATGATGCAAAGCAAAAGAGCTATGATAAGAAAACATAGCAAAGTTTTCAAAGCAAAAACAAAATAATATCCAGGCTCTGCCGACAATTCGGCAGAGCTTTCATTTTTAAAAACAGAGTGAGCAACCGGGAAAATTCTTACCAAAACTATAGTTATTATGGCAGAAATACCGCCTTGGAGAAGCTTCCCGAAAAAATACGTCCGCAATGATAATCCACAATCAGATATCACAGAGCTTACCTGAAGCAAAACAGAAATGCCCGAAAAAGCGATAAAAAAGGAAATCAGCGGAAGCCTCAGATCTGGCAAAAAAGAAAGACCCGAAATTTCCTTTATTCCCCCTGTGATTTCAAGAAACCCGTGCAAATAGGGAGAAATTGCCGATTTGGGAAAGCTGACAGCAAAAACCGAGAAGAACACAACAAACCCACAGATTTTCAGCATGGTCAGGCAAGACGAATCCATAACACTTCCCAAGCTCAAAAAACCGCTTTTGATGGTCTGTTTCGGGGCAGCCCCGAGACGATTTTTTGGCTGACTGTCTTTGGAGCCAATATTCTTTAGTAAAATCCCCGTAATTATCGCAGAAAGAATATGAGATAAATAGAGCAAAATACCAAGAGAATGATTTCCCAAAAATTTTTCACCAACAACCGACATAACAAAAAGCGGACCCGAGTTGTTGCAAAAGGCACACATACGCTCGGCTTCGGATTTTGTGCATTGTCCCGTCGTATAGAGTTTGGCGGCACTAACTGCACCTATGGGATAGCCACTCACCATGCCAAGAACAAATGCCGCAGCTCCGCTTCCGGGCAGGTTAAAAAGCGGTCGCATAAGGGGGGCGAAAAACCGTCCGCAAACAGTGCCCATGCCACTTTGGAAAAAGAAACCGCTGAATATTAGAAAGGGAAAAAGAGACGGAATGACCGTATCAAGACAAAGAGAAACCGCCGTCTTTGCCACCGAAATACACTCCCCGGGATTGGAAACAAGAAAAACTGCCAGGTTAAAAAAGCTGAGCAAAAAGGTTGTGCGGAGCACCTTTTTGAATGATTGCATCATAGAAGATAACCCCCTTTATTCATACTAATATATTCATTAATCCTGAAGTTTACGCATAAATTCAAGTATACAGAATAAGGCAGGTGTTTTCTTTGAAAAATAGAAGAAGAGAAAAGTCAAAAGGCACGGAAGAAAAATCCCTGAAAATGCGGGCGGCAGACGCCCTTGGTGCAGCAAAGGAGGTTATTCTCAATTCTGCCCGGCTGGTTTTTGTAGGGAACTTCGAGGTTACTGTTGAAAACTACAAGTGTATTGAAACCTATACCCCCTGCAAAATCGAAATAGAGACCGAATCTCAAAGCATCAGGCTTTCAGGGGAAACCCTTGAGATTAAGACCATCACCCAGGATATGCTTTATGTAACCGGCTTTATACAAAGCCTTGAGTTTTACAAGGGGGTGTAGCCTTATGTGGATTAAACGGTTGATTGACTTTATGGCAGGATATGTCACGGTCGTGGCAGAGGGAAAGTTCCTTGAACGGTTTTTGAATATATGTATGCGGCGAAACATATTCTTAAGCGACGTAAAGCACAGAGGCGAGGAACGGCTCGAGGTTCGCCTTGGCCGAAAGGATTTCAAAAGGCTTCGGCCGGTTGCCCGAAAAACAAAAACACGAGTAAGAATATTAGGTCGCCACGGACTTCCGTTCTTCCTGCACAAATACAAAAAACGGAAACTGGCAGTCATTGGCCTTGTTTTGTTTTTTGGGATGCTTTGGTTTCTTTCAGGGCACATTATGGGAATAGATATAACCGGAAACGAAAGAATTGACACAAAGGCACTGAAAGAAGGGCTTCGAGAGGCCGGGGTTTTTTATGGCGCAAACGCTTCCCGGATTGACAGAAAATCGGTGCAAAATAAAATGATGACGGACTTTGATGATATTGCCTGGATTGGAATAAACATAAAAGGCTCAAGAGCATATATAGAGGTAAAGGAGCGCCTTGACACAGACCTTGGTGAAAGCAAAGAAGTTCCCTGCAACATAATTGCCGCCCGGGATGGTATTGTAAGGATTTTGGATATTAAAGAGGGGCAGAGCGTGGTAAAAACAAACACTATGGTTGAAAAAGGGGATTTGCTGGTAAGCGGAGCTGTTAACAGCTCGGTTGACGGTATTCGCTTTGTTCATTCCTTTGGCTCGGTTTTTGCTGAAACGACTTATGAAAAGCGCCGGGTTTATTCCCTTGAATACACCGAAAAGCTGTATACAGGCAAAACGAAAACAAAAACTTCGGTTGAAATTTTGGGCATAAATTTAAACCTTTATTTAAAAGAAAAATCGTCTTTTGCAAAAAGTGATGCATCAAGCAAAAGAACGGAATACCCAATGCTTTGGGGGTATTTGCCGTCAGTCTATTTAAATCAAAAAATTCACAGCGAATACACCGAGGTGAAAAAGAGCCGAACTGTGAGTGATATAGCCGAGCTTGGGCGTAAGGAGCTTTTGGAAGAACTAAAAAAAGAAATGGGTGAGACTGCCGAGATTAAAGATGTTTCGGTCACATTTTCGGAAGTTTCTCAAAACAAGGTCGAAATAGTGGTTAAGGCTTTGTGTTTTGAGGATATTGCCCATCAATCACCGATTGACAAAATCGAAAATATACAGTATGATAAGGTAGAGGAAAAATAACCACAAAAAGGCTTTATTAAGCACAGAAAAGGAAGGTCTACGAAAGATATATGGAACGACACATTGAGGTAGAGAGAATGGAACTGCTCATAAACCTTTTCGGCAGCTTTGACGAGAATGTGAGGCTTATTGAAAAGGAATTTGACGTGGCAGTCATAAACCGAGGCTCAGACATCAAAGTGGGTGGCGAGCCCGAAAATGTTGATTTGGCAGTCCGTGTAATGCAGAACCTTATGGGTATGGCACATTCAGGGGCAGTTATCGGCGAACAGGAAGTCAGATATGTTATCTCCCAAATCCGAGAGGGAAATGAAAAAGAGCTTGAAACTCTTGGTCAGGATTGTGTCTGCATAACCTCAAGAGGAACGCCCATTCGTGCTAAAACCTTAGGTCAGAAGCAATATATAAACACCATCGAAAAAAATTCCATTGTTTTTGGAATCGGCCCTGCAGGAACGGGAAAAACCTACCTTGCAGTAGCCATGGCAGTTAAAGCATTTAAAAATAAAGAAGTCAACAAAATCATTCTCACAAGACCTGCTGTGGAGGCGGGTGAATCCCTGGGCTTTCTGCCGGGGGATATGCAGGAAAAGGTTGACCCGTATCTGAGACCCCTTTATGATGCTTTGGGGGATATGCTTGGGGGCGAAGCCTTTCACAAGAATATTGAGCGTGGACTCATTGAGGTTGCACCTTTGGCGTATATGCGTGGCAGAACGTTGGATGATGCCTTTATTATCCTTGACGAAGCTCAAAACACCACTCCCGAGCAGATGAAGATGTTTCTCACAAGAATGGGTTTTTCGTCCAAGATTGTTGTCACGGGGGATATAACCCAGATAGACCTGCCCTCAAATAAAAAATCAGGGCTTCGGGATGCTGAGATAGTACTCAAAAATGTTGAGGGTATTGAATTTATGTACCTGAGCGAAAAGGACGTTGTGAGACATCCTCTTGTTCAACAGATAGTCAAGGCATACGAGAGAAAAACCATAGAGCGTGAGCGGATAAGCGCAAAAAATAACAACAGGGGCAAACGAAAATATGAAGATAGCCATTAGAAACAATCAAAAAAAGTTCAAAGTGACAAAAGCACTCCGAGATTTGGTTCGGGAATCCATAAAAGCAACCCTTTTGTATATGGGTTTTGAAACAAAGGTAGAGATAAGTGTCATGTTTACGGACAACGAAGAAATCCGAACGCTGAACAACGAACACAGAGGGATCGACCGTGCGACAGATGTTTTGTCCTTTCCCCTTATTGAGTACGATGAGGAAGGCAACATCCTTGAAGAATATATGGACTTTAACCCCTCCGGAGAAATGGTCCTTGGTGATATAGTTATATCCCTTGAACGGGCATCAGAACAAGCCGATGAATACGGTCACTCCTTTGACCGTGAGGTGGGTTTTTTGACGGTACACTCTATGCTTCATCTTCTCGGCTATGACCACGAAATTCCCGAGGATGAGAAAGAAATGTTTGGATACCAAACCGAGATACTTGACGAAATGGGGCTGAAAAGATAGAGCTTCCCCACATTACCAAAGAAAGAGGAAAATAAATGAAATCAGGATTTGTAGCAATCACAGGACGCCCCAACGCAGGGAAGTCAACCCTTATGAACAAAATTATCGGGGAAAAGGTGGCTATTGTCTCAAACAAGCCCCAGACCACAAGAACAAAAATTATGGGAGTTCACACAAAGGACGATTGCCAGATTGTGTTTATTGACACCCCAGGAATACACAAGCCCCATAACAAGCTTGGAGAGAGGATGGAAAAATACATCTACACCGCAACGCAAGAGGTTGACGTTCTTCTTTATGTTGTGGACTGCAATCTCCATGAAAACGAATACGAAAAGGAAAGAAAGGCCCTTGAGGGACTGAAAAAGTCGGATGTTCCCGTTATTTTGGTTGTTAACAAGGTTGACACCGTTGAAAAGCTGTCGGTTCTTCCGGTTATTGAAAGGCTCTCAGCCCTTTATGATTTTGCGGGGATTGTGCCCCTTTCCGCCCGGATGGGAGATAATGTTGATGCGCTTTTGGGCGAAATTACGGAGTTCCTTGATGAGGGGCCCCAGTTCTTCCCCGGCGACCTTATAACCGACCAGCCCGAAAGACAAATTGTTGCGGAATATATCCGTGAAAAGGCCCTGAGACTTCTTAACCAGGAAATCCCCCACGGGGTTGCCGTTGAAATTGAACGAATGAAAAAAAGGGATAACGGAACCTATGAAATCTTAGCGGCTATCTACTGTGAACGCCAAAGCCACAAGGCAATAATTATCGGCAAAAAAGGCGAAAAGCTTAAGCAGATTGGCAGTCGCGCCCGTGAAGATATTGAAAGATTTTTGGGAGCAAAGGTTTATCTTGAGCTTTGGGTCAAGGTAAAGGAAGATTGGCGCAACAAGGAAGCCTTTATGAATACCATTGGTTTTGAATAAGATATTTCATTTTGATTAAGGCTCGGATTTTTTAAAAAATTATTTCGGCAAAATCTGGGTTTTAGGGTTAAATGTAACAGTATATAAATTTTTACCTTTTTCTATACTAAGTTCAGGACGAATACAAACGGAGGGAAATTGTATGGAGAAGTTTGAGCATTTTGCATGGTGTGCCTTTGAAGCAACGGGCGGAGTCAAGGAATATCTGAAATACAAAGCATTGAAAAACGATAAAACGGAATTTGAGGCAGGTGTTGGAATTGGGGTTGATAAAAACATCGGGAATAGTGACAAAAACCACGAAATACGGTGATTCCAGCCTGATTGTTACCCTTTTGACCAAGGATTTTGGGAAGATTTCGGCTATTGCCAATGGTGCAAGAACAAAAAAATCTCAACTGATTGGCGGACTTCAGCTTTTCGCTTTCAGTGAGATTGTTATGTATAAAAGCAAAAGCAAAAAAGGTCTTTACCATCTTGACGAAATGACGGTTATTGAGAGCTTTGCCGACCTTCGGTATGACCTTTTGAAAATGGCTTATGCCTCATATTTTGCCGAAGCTGCAAACGGAGCATTGGCAGAGGACAGTGTTGACGAGGGTATTTTAAGGCTTCTTCTTAACTGCCTTTTTGTCCTTGAAAAGGGCGATATACCCTACGAAAAAATAAAAACTGTTTTTGAATGGAGACTTGCTTCGGAATCGGGGTACAGTCCCCTTCTTGAAAGCTGCTCGGTTTGTGGCAAAGTCCTTGAAAAAGGGAAACTCATTCCCCAAAACGGAACTGTGGTCTGCGAAAACTGTGAAAGCGAAACCGGTTATTCTTTAGGTCCCGGCATGGTAAAAATTGTGGACTACATAACAAGCTGCGACAGCCGTCGCATCTTTTCCTTTGAAGCCCCCGCTTCTGTAATAAACTATCTGAGCGAAATCAGTGAGCGCTACCTTAAAATCCAGCTGGACAAGGAGTTCCCGACTCTTGATTATTTAAAAAAAGTGAAAGCATTGGAGAACAGCAATGAAAACGAAAATTGAAAAATTTTTAAAGGAAATGGGCGTCTGTCAGGTTGGTTTTTGCAAACTTGATATGGACAACCCTTTCAATCTGCCTTGTGCAATATCCTTTGCAGTACCGTTGTCGGATGCCGTGGTTGACGGAATTTCAGACAGCCCCACTCATACATATTTTCATCATTATCGCACCATAAACACTTTTATAGACAACGTATCTCTCAGAGTGGGACTTATGCTTTCTGCCGACGGGTACAATTATGCGGCAGTTCCGGCTTCTCAGTCTGTGGAAGGGCTTCAGGGGATTTTCTCCCACAAGTATGCGGCTGTGAAATCAGGGCTTGGAACTGTGGGAAAAAGCGGACTTTTTTTATCCGAAATTTATGGGCCACGAGTGCGACTTGGCACGATTCTCACGAATTATCCCTTTGAATGCGAAAAAGAGCCACTTGATTCGGTATGCGGAGACTGTCGTTTGTGTATGGAGAGCTGTCCTGCCATGGCAATCAGCGGAAAAGAGTGGAGGCCGGAAGATGAGCGTGAGGTTATTATTGACGCCGCCGCCTGCAGCATCTATATGAAAAAAGCATTTCAGCATATCGGCAGAGGTGCAGTCTGTGGGATTTGTATGCGGGTTTGCCCCTATGGAAAACGGGGAAAATAATTTTATTTTGTGTTGACTAATTATGAAGAAATTGGTATAATTATTTGATAGTGTTTTGTTTATCATTCAAATTAAATTTTGTTTAATAGAAAGGCTTTGATTACTTATGAAAAAAATGGGACTCAATGAAATCCGGGAAAAATATCTTTCGTTTTTTGAATCCAAGGGCTGTCTTCGTCTTGGCAGTTTTCCCCTTGTTCCGAAAAACGACGCAAGTCTTTTGCTTATAAACTCAGGTATGGCTCCTATGAAAAAATGGTTTACGGGAGCTGAAATCCCCCCGAAAACAAGGGTTACCACCTGTCAGAAGTGTATCCGTACTCCTGATATTGAGTGCGTTGGAAAAACCGCAAGACATGGTACCTTTTTCGAAATGCTCGGAAACTTCTCTTTTGGTGACTATTTCAAGCACGAGGCTATAAACTGGGCATGGGAGTTTTTGACAAAGATTATGGAAATTCCCAAAGAGGTTCTTTGGATTACCGTTTACGAAGAGGACGACGAAGCAAGGGATATCTGGATTAATGAGGTTGGTGTAAACCCCGACAGAGTTGTTAAAATGGGCAAAGAGGACAACTTCTGGGAACACGGAACCGGTCCTTGCGGTCCTTGCTCTGAAATTCATGTAGACCGTGGTGCTGATTGCGGTTGCGGAAAACCCGATTGCAAACTCGGTTGCGACTGTGACCGTTTTATGGAGGTCTGGAACCTTGTTTTCACTCAGTTTGATAAGGACGAGGACGGAAATTACAACCGTCTGTCGAAGCCAAACATTGATACAGGTATGGGGCTTGAACGTCTGGCTTGTATTATGCAGGGCGTTGGAAACCTTTTCGAGGTTGACACCGTTCAAAGCACAATGAAGCATATTTCAAAAATTACAGGGGTTAATTACAAAGAAAACGAAAAGACTGACGTTTCTCTTCGTGTTATCACCGACCATATCCGAAGCACAGTTATGATGGTATCCGATGGCGTTATCCCCTCAAACGAAGGCCGAGGTTATGTACTCAGACGTCTTCTTCGTCGTGCCGCACGTCACGGACGTCTTCTTGGTGTAGAAAAAGAATTCCTTTATACTGTTGCGGATACTGTTATTGATGAATCAAAACAGGGTTATCCCGAGCTTGACGAAAAGAGGGATTACATCAAAAAAGTTATAAGAATTGAAGAAGAAAAGTTCTCAAAGACCATTGAGGGCGGTCTTGCAATTCTTAACACATACATCGAAGAAACAAAGAAAGCGGGAAGCGATGTTCTTTCGGGTAAGGATGCATTCAAGCTTAACGATACTTATGGTTTCCCCATTGACCTCACAATTGAAATTTGTGAGGAACAAGGTTTGAAAGTTGACAGAGACGGTTTTGATGTCGAGCTTAAACATCAGAAAGAAACTGCTCGTGCAAGTCGAAAGGACGGTTCAAGCTGGGACGATGATTCAGCTGTTAACATAAAAGCCGAGCCTACTATATTTGTAGGTTATGACAGCCTTGAAGCAGAATCCGAAATTATTGGTCTTGCTCAGGGAAGTGACACGGTTGATGCTCTTGGGGCAGGGGAAGAAGGTATTGTTGTTGTAGCACAATCTCCCTTCTATGCTGAAATGGGTGGTCAGTCGGGAGATATAGGAACCATATTCACCAAAGACGGAAAAGCAAAGGTGCTGGATACAAAGAAAAACGGCGACGGAATTTATTTCCATATTGTAAAGGTTGAAGAAGGTTCTGTTTCAAAAGGAGATTTGGCAAAGCTTTCTGTTTGCAAAAAGAACAGAATGGATGTTTGCCGAAACCATTCCACAACACACCTTCTCCACAAGGCTCTCAAAGAAGTTTTGGGAACTCATGTTGCTCAGGCAGGTTCTGAAGTTACTGCAAAGCGTCTCAGATTTGACTTTTCACACTTTGAGGCTATGACTGCTGACGAAATCAGAGCAACCGAAAGAAAAGTAAATGATGCAATTCTTGAAGCTATGCCCATTTGTGTTCAGGAGCTTAACATAGACGAAGCAAAGAAACTGGGAGCAACGGCTCAATTCGGCGAAAAGTACGGTGAAAAGGTAAGAGTTGTTTCTATGGGAGATTACTCAATCGAGTTCTGTGGCGGTACACATCTTTCCAACACAGCCGAGGCGGGACTTTTCAAGATTGTGTCCGAAAACGGTGTTGCAGCCGGTGTAAGACGTATCGAAGCTGTTACTGGAATAGGTGTATTTGAACTTCTCACAAGCACTCAGGAAACAGTTAATTCTATTGCAGATACTATAAAATCAAGTGTTCACGAGGTTGTTTCAAAGGCAGCGTCTTTAGTTGAAGAAAACAAAAATCTCAAGCGTGAGCTTGACTCCATAAAAGCAAAAATGGCGAACAGCGGTCTTGAAAGCCTTATTGATGAAGCGACTGAAGTTAAAGGCATAAAAATAATTGCAAGTCGTCTGGGTGACGGGCTTGATATGAACGCTCTTCGTACAGCAGGAGACAACCTGAAAGAAAAAATTGGATGCGGCGTTATTGTTCTGGCATCAGCAGACGGCGAAAAGGTTAATATTGTGGCAATGGCAACAAGTGACGCTGTGAAGATGGGTGCTCATGCCGGAAACATTATTCGTGAAGTTGCAAAGGCTTGTGGCGGCGGTGGCGGCGGAAAACCTGACAGCGCTCAGGCAGGCGGCAAGGATGCATCGAAGCTTGATGAAGCATTGGCCCTGGTAAAGACCTTAATATAATTTCTAAATTACGGAGGGAAACAATGAGCGATTGTCTTTTTTGTAAAATTATATTGGGAGAAATCCCATCAACAAAGGTCTATGAAGATGAATATGTTTATGCCTTCAATGACATAGACCCTCAGGCACCTTTTCATATTATAATTATTCCAAAGGTTCACATTTCTTCTGCTAACGAAATAACTCCTGAAAACTCAGGAGTTGTTGCAAAGATTTATGAAGCTGCAGCAAAAATTGCGAAAGAAAAGGGATTTGACAAATCCGGCTACCGGATTGTTAATAACTGTGGTGAGGATGGAGGACAAACTGTTTTTCATATACATTTTCACCTGCTTGCAGGAAGAAATCTTCAGTGGCCTCCCGGCTAAAAAAAATAAGAAAGGATTGAGTCAAATGAAAGAGAATTTCGACAAGTATATAGAAGCGGTGTTTGACCAAAAAAAGTCTTTCAGCGATATACCTAAAAATTATTATAGTGATTACAATGTAAAAAGAGGTTTGAGAAACGCCGACGGAACGGGTGTTATGGCAGGTCTTACCTCTATTGGTGAGGTTCATGGTTATGTCCTTGACGAGGGAACAAAATCTCCGATTGAGGGTATTTTAAGATACCGCGGAATAAGCATCAGTGATATGATTGAGAACTGTGACAAAGAGAACAGGTTTGGTTTTGAGGAAACTATTTTTCTTCTCATATTCGGTTTTCTTCCCAAAAAAGAGGATCTTGAAAAATTTTCTTCGATTCTGGCAAGTAAAAATGCTCTTCCTGACGGTTTTACAGAGGATATGATACTCAAAGCCCCCAGTTCAAATATCATGAACAAACTGGCAAGGTCCGTTCTGGTTCTTTATTCTTATGACAGCGAGAACAATCCAGACGATATAGGTATAGAGAATCTCCTGCGCCAAAGCTTTGAGCTTATTGCAAGATTTCCTACTCTTATTGCTTATGCTTATGCAGCAAAAAAACACTATTTTGACGGAAAAAGCCTTGTTCTTCACAATCCTAATCCAAATCTTTCAATTGCGGAAAATTTCTTTTATATGACACGTGAAGACCACAAATACACCGAAACTGAAGCAAGAATTCTTGACCGGGCTCTTATGCTTCATGCAGAACATGGCGGCGGTAACAACTCTGCTTTTGCCATAAGAGTTTTATCCTCAAGTAATACTGATACTTATTCGGCTGTTGCTGCAGCCATTGGTTCTTTAAAAGGTCCGAAACACGGTGGTGCAAATGAAAAAACATTAAAACAAATGCAGGAAATAAAGGGAAATTTAAAAAATTGGGAAGATGAGAATGAAATTTATAATTATCTTTGCAAGATTGTCCGCAAAGAAGCCGGGGATGGAAGCGGCCTGATTTATGGAATTGGACATGCTGTTTATACACTTTCTGACCCAAGATCAATCATTCTTAAGGAATCTGCACGGGAACTTGCAACGGAACTTGGCCGTGAAAAAGAGTTCATCCTTTATGACGCTGTCGAAAGAATTGCTCCAAAGGTATTTGAAGACGTAAAAGGAATTACCTTCCCTATGCCTGCAAACGTTGACTTCTATTCAGGTTTTGTATACCAGATGCTAAACATCCCTGAAGAACTTTTTACTCCTATTTTTGCTATGGCAAGAATTGTCGGATGGTGTGCACACAGAATAGAAGAGATTATGACCGGCGGAAAAATTATTCGTCCTGCATACAAAAATATTATGCCACGTAAAAATTATACTTCAATTGATGAAAGATAATAAAAAGAAGACTGTGAAAATATTTCACAGTCTTTTTTCTATTCTACAAGCTGCATTTCTTCGGCTCTTTCTGCCTTTTCATTTGCCTCTTCCGGTCTGCGATATGTAGGAACAATCCTTTTTATAGTATCAATTATTCTGAAATATTCCTCTTCTTTATCAATAATTTTATTTGAAACAAGCTCTCTTAAAATATCAATCTTTTCTTCAACTTCTTCACGGGTGAGCGGCTTATCTCTTTCAATGAAAATCATTTTACTTGAAGTTACATCAAGCTCTTCCTTCTTCATAAGAAGTTCTTCCCACAGCTTTTCTCCTTTTCTCAAACCTATCTCTTTTATTTTAATATCTTTATAAGGAACGAGACCTGCAAGACGAATCATATTTTCTGCAAGATTTAGTATTTTAACAGGTTTTCCCATATCCAGAACAAACAATTCTCCGCATTTTGCCATAGCTCCAGCTTCCATTACAAGAGAAACAGCTTCAGGAATTGTCATAAAATATCTTATTATTCTTTTATCAGTAATTGTAACAGGTCCTCCCTCTTCAATTTGTTTTTTAAACAAAGGAATAACAGAACCATTACTTCCTAAAACATTTCCGAATCTCACTGCACAAAATTCGGTTTCTGAATTTCTTCGGCACTGTATAATCATTTCACACAATCTTTTTGTAGCTCCCATAATGTTTGTTGGATTAACAGCCTTATCTGTGGAAATAAGAATCATTTTTTCAACACCGTATTTTTCACAGGCATTTGCAACATTATATGTACCAAAAACGTTATTTTTTATAGCTTCAAGCCCATTTTTTTCCATTAGCGGTACATGTTTATGTGCAGCAGCATGAATGACTACGTCAGGTAGAATTTCTTCAAATATATCTTCTATTCTTTCTTTATCTCTGACTGATGCTATTATTACCTCTGAGTCAATTTTTTCACCATAAATTCTTTTAATTTCCTGCTCAATTTCATAAGCATTATTTTCATATATGTCAAGAATAACCAGCTTTTGGGGCTTTAATTTTGCTATTTGACGGCAAAGCTCTGATCCAATTGATCCGCCACCGCCTGTAACGAGAATTTTTTTATTATAATAGTAATTTTTTGTATCTTTATTTTCAATATTTATACTTTCTCTGAACAAAAGGTCTTCAATTCTTATTTCACGAAGAGTTATTTTTTTACCTTCTTCTATATCATTTGAAGGAACAATAATTTTAAAATCTTCTTTACTGTAGAAATTAAATATTTTTTCTTTTTTCTCAGGTGAAAGGTCTTGAATTGCTATTATAATTTCTTTTACATCAAGACTTTTTAATTTTCTTATTATTTTCCCGTCTTCATAAAAGATAGGTATTCCGTCAAGTATTCCACCACTTTTTTCTTTGTTATTGTCAATGTAACAAACAGGGATATAATTTTTTTTCTTGTTTTTATATAGATTATTTACAAGAAAAGATCCTTTGCTTCCTGCCCCTACAACAGCAACCTTTATATCTTTTATATTATCTTTAATATAGTCCTTTTTTCTGTGATTATAATCATATAAATATTTATACATAAACCTGCTCAAAAGAGTGAAGAGAAGGTTCATTATAGTGAAAATATAAGTATATGAAAAACCAAGAAAAATAGGTTTGAAAAAATAACCTACAACATAGAAAATTATACCGCTTAAACCATCAGATAAGGTTAAAAGAAGGTATGATTTAACGCTTGAATATCTCCAGAGATGCCTGTAAATACCAAAAACCAATCTGAAAGATAAAACAAGTAAAGATATAAGACAAATATCAGGAGAAGATATTGCAG
>JAZNSG010000041.1:0-2100 GCA_045591035.1 Clostridia bacterium
GGATTTATCGTGAGTCAGACGAAAGCATACCGTAAACAGTGCAATAACCGCTACAGCTATAACTGTTATTTTTACATAAAAGTATTTCATAATTATGACCATTCCTTTCCGCTACGCTCAAAGGCACAAAAAGTTATGAAAAACAAATTCCTATAGCATAGCATTTAAATATTTGATATAATTGTCTTGAAGAGAATAGACACACTACAGAGCACGTGGAGGTGAGTAGGCTCAGCATTCCGTTGGACTGTATTTTTATGTGTGCCGGATGTTCTTTCAAGCACAAATAAGTAGGGCATTGAACCCTGTAAACTTATCTTTGGAGAGACCGACTACTCGTTTTTCAATGAACATCCAGTCCCTGTTTATTCTCCTCAATATTTATAGAGAGGAGTTTATTATGTTAAAAATTATCTATCCTATTTGCTGTGGTATGGATGTCCACAAAAATTTTGTTGTTGCATGCATTGCTTCTACTGATAATCGTGGCGTCACTTCTTACAAATCAAAGCGTTTTTCTACATATTCTTCTGATTTGCGTTTGTGCCGTGATTGGCTTGCTGACAACAATTGCAAAGATGTTTGTATGGAATCCACCGGCAAATACTGGATACCCATCTACAATGTTCTTGAAGCTTCGTGTAATATTGTTCTTGCACATCCCAAATATGTCAAGGCTATCAGAGGCAAGAAAACCGACAAGAAAGATGCAAAATGGATTGCAGATATTTTTAAACATGACTTGGTTAACGGAAGCTTTATTCCTCCGGCTGACATCAGGCAGCTTCGTGATTTAATGCGTTATCGCTGTAAACTTACTGCCTTCACTACCGGAGAGAAAAATCGTGCTCAAAACTGTTTGACTGTTTCTAATTTTAAATTAGATGATGTCTTTTCAGATGTTTTTGGTAAGGCTTCCACCGGTTTGATTGACTATATTCTTGCACATCCCGATGAAACAATAGACGATATTTCACGTTTCAGAACAAAGCATTTAAGAGCTACCAATGAGCAGATACTATCTGCTATTGACGGAGATATGTGTGTCCAACAAGCTGAAAAACTCCGCATTATCCGTTCTCACATGGAAAATCTTGATTTATGCAAGTTGAATCTTGAATCTGTCATTCTTTCTCTTACCGATAAGTATATTAACGAACTCAACCTCGTTTTGACGGTGCCGGGTATTCAAACCTTTTCCGCTATAGCTGTTATTTCGGAAATTGGTGTGGATATGTCCGTGTTCCCCTCCTCAAAGCATTTATGCTCTTGGGCAGGGCTTACGCCGCAGAACAACGAAAGTGCTGGTAAGAAAAAGACTACCAGAATTTCTCGTGCCGGTGTATATATCAAGCCGTTACTTGTTCAATGTGCTTTATGTGCTGTGAGAGCTAAGGCTTTTCCTGAGGTTAGCAAAAGGTACAATGCATTAAAAAAACGCAGAGGTCACAAAAAGGCTATCATTGCCGTTGCAAGAATGCTGCTAACCGCTATATACAACATACTTAAAAAGAAAGAGCCTTACAATTCCGAGCTTTTCGCTCACTCTAACAACACTCCGCCGGAACATAGAACGGTTTCCGTGGAGGAGGCTATCTTTATTCTGCAACGTCAAGGATATTCAGTGACACCCTGCGCTACCTAAATTATAGCCTAAAATACCGTTTTTGTAAAGCCATTTTTCGATTTTTTAAAAATCTCTTAAAAATGGTTTGTTTGCTGTACAATTTTTTTCTATGTGCTAAAATTTTCTTTTTTCAAACTTAGTCTCCTTATTTTAAGAGCTGCAAATTCCAAAACATTTCATACCTGATATCAAACTTCGCTACGTTGCGTTCAATGATGTTTGATATGTAGGCATGAAATGCTTTTGGAATTTTAAATTTAATCCTCCACAGGTATTGTGATAATGAAATCAGAGCCTTTGTTTAATTCACTATGAATTTTTATCTTTCCGTTAAAGCCCGATTCGATTGTCTGCTTTGCTATTGCAAGGCCAAGTCCCGTTGACGAATGAGTGCGGGCGGGGTCTGATTTATAGAAACGTGTGAACACCTGCGAAACATCAATGTTCTCGGGATTATCCACTTTATTCGAGCA
>JAZNSG010000042.1:0-18296 GCA_045591035.1 Clostridia bacterium
TAAGTTATATAAGTACTATTATCAATGGTGGTAAGCGTTATGCTTTGCATCTTGTTAAAGAGGTAAGAAGCTATGAAACGGGAGAAATAGTTTACATGAATGAGCCGAGGCTTCTTTCGGAAACAGAAATTTCACCAACCACTGTAAATTCTGTTATGGACGGAATGCGCCGGGTTACTGAGGATGGTACCGCAAAAGCTGTATTTGAAAACTTTCCGATAGAGGTTGGAGGGAAAACAGGAACAGCAGAAGTTGGAAACGGAAGTGACACGGTTTTGTTTGTTGGGTTTGCACCGTATGATAACCCACAAATTGCTGTTGCTGTTGTTTTGGAACACGGAGCATCAAGTTCCTTTGCGGCTTCTGTTGCAAGGGATATGATGGAGGAATATCTTGGCCTTTCAAATAAACCCGAGGGAGTTAAACCGTTTAACAAATTACTTGAAAGATAATCAATTTTAAGGGGGATTCTAAATGAATAAAGAACCTGTCATACTAAAGCTTTATAAAGAAGGAATGATTGTATCTTTAAATAAGAAGATGGATTTTGATGAACTGAAAGAAACAGTAGAAGAAAAGTTCAGGAAATCCGACAGTTTTTTTAAAGGTCTGACCTTGAAAGTTGGCTTTAAGGGGATTGAACTTAGCGATGAACAGTATACTATACTTATCGATGCTGTTTCTGAGGTTCTTGAATGCAAGGCTGTCCTTTGGGAAAATCCTGAACCTCTTGAACTATCCGAAGGCACTGATTATGAAAATTATACCGGAGAACAAATTGTGGATAATGCTTTCAGAATTAGTATAGAGGATGAACATACAAAATTCTATACAAAAACTATCCGTTCAGGTCAGCTTTTAGAATCTGATGGGAATATTGTGGTTATTGGTGATGTTAATCCGGGTGCAGAGCTTGTGGCTACGGGAAATATTGTGATTATGGGTACGGTTAAAGGAACTGTCCACGCAGGAGCAAAGGGAAATCGCGATGCAGTTGTCACAGCGCTTAATCTTTCTCCAACTCAACTAAGGATTGCTGATGTAATCACTCGTTCGCCGGATGGAGATGAAAATCACGGACTTGTTCCGCAGATTGCTTATATAAAGGATAATGGTATTTTTATTGAAGAAATTTTGCAAAAACGCAAATAATATTTTGACAATTGTAAGATTTTGTGGTATATTAACAAAGATAGATATTTATATACACATGGAGGTTTTTAAATGTCACAGGTAATAGTTATCACTTCCGGAAAAGGTGGAGTTGGAAAAACCACAACAACTGCTAACCTTGGTGTTGGCTTAGCCAGACTAGGGAAGAAAGTAGTTTTGATTGATACAGATATTGGTCTTAGAAATCTCGATGTAGTTCTCGGTCTTGAGAATCGCATTGTATATGACCTTGTTGATGTTGTTACAGGAGTTTGCACTCCGAAACAAGCTGCCATAAAGGACAAGCGTTATGACGGTTTGTTTTTGATTCCTGCGGCTCAGACAAAGGACAAGGAATCTGTAACTGTTGAACAGATGCAAGAGCTTTGCGAAAAACTTAAAGAAGACTATGACTTTGTCATTATTGACTGTCCTGCCGGAATTGAACAGGGCTTTAAAAACGCTATTGCCGGGGCAGATAAGGCTTTGATTGTTACAACTCCGGAGGTTTCTGCGGTTCGTGATGCAGACCGGATAATTGGCCTTTTGGAAGCAAATGAAATAGAAGAGCATTTCCTGATTATCAACAGAATTCGTCCTGATATGGTAAGAAGAGGCGATATGATGAATGTTGATGATATTATTGATATACTTAACATTGACCTCATCGGAATAGTCCCTGATGACCAGGATATCATCGTTTCCACAAACAAAGGTGAACCGGCGGTGGTTAATCCCAAATCTATTGCAGGTCAAGGTTATCGCAACATTACAGAGAGGTTGAACGGGAACAATATTCCGCTTATGGACCTTAACGAGAATACTTTCTTCGGAAAGCTCAAAAAGCTTTTCGGCAAGAAACAGTAACATTTTAATTAATTGAATTATTTTAAGGAGAGAAGATAGATGCTTGATTTATCAAGGATATTTGGGAGAAAAAGCAATTCCAAAGATACCGCAAAGGATAGGCTCAAACTGGTTCTTGTCCATGACAGAGCTAATGTGTCACCGGAATTTTTGCAAAAAATAAAAGATGAAATAATGCAGGTTCTTGCTAAATATATGGATGTTACTGATGGTGGATTGGATATTAATCTCACAACCGCTCAAGGGGAAGATGGAAAATCACGAGTACCTGCTATTACTGCAAACATTCCTATTAAAAGCATTAAACAAAAATAAATCGGAATAGCAATTTCAACCGGATTAGGAGGTTTATTTGAATGAATATAGCATTAATTGCCCATGACAAAAAGAAAGAACTGATGGTTGATTTCTGTATTGCCTACAAAGGTATTTTAAGTAAACATACTCTTTGTGCTACCGGTACGACAGGAAGTTTGGTTGCTGAAGCTACAGGAATGAATGTCAGCTTGTTTTTATCAGGCCCCCAGGGTGGTGACCAGCAAATAGGTGCAAGAATCGCTTATAACGAGATTGACTTGGTGCTCTTTTTCCGTGACCCACTTACGGCACAACCCCATGAACCGGATGTATCTGCACTTTTCAGACTTTGTGATGTTCACAATATTCCTCTTGCTACAAACAGTGCGACAGCTGAGGTTCTTATTCAAGGTTTGGAAAGAGGCGACCTTGCATGGCGTGATATTGTTAATCCAAAAAATCGTGCATAAAAATCAAACCTAAGATGCCTTGTTTTCTTGGATTTCATATTAATAAAAATTTTTTAAAAAAGTACTTGCATTTTATAAAAAAGTGTGTTATACTCTATTAGTTGATTATGGGTAGTCCTCTGTTTATGGCCTTATCTGGAAGTCATATGATATGAATACCTGAAATAGAAAGGATGTAAAAAATGAACATTTTAGACCAGATCACTCAGGAACAAATCAGAACAGACCTTCCCCAACTCAATATTGGTGATACCGTTCGCGTATACATCAAGGTTAAAGAAGGTAACAGAGAAAGAATTCAGATGTTCGAAGGAACAATTATCAAAAAGAATCACGGTGGAATTCGTGAAACCTTTACTGTCAGAAGACTTTCTTATGGCGTAGGGGTTGAAAAAACCTTCCCCGTTAACTCACCTAACATTGACCGCATCGAGGTTTCAAGACGTGGTAAAGTTAGACGTGCTAAGCTCTATTATCTCCGTGACAGAGTTGGTAAGGCAGCTAAGGTTAAAGAAAGAATCTAACACTCAATATGGCGGGTATTAATGTATAATACCTGCCATATTTCATATTATGAAAGGCGTGAAAAATATGGAAGAATTTGAAAAGAACAGTGTCCCAGAAACAACCAGCGATGATTCGACGGAAATTTCCCCTAAAAAAAGTTGGAAGAAGGAAGTTTTTGAATGGGTACAAGCAATAGTGATTGCGGTTTTAGTTGCTTTGCTTTTAAAGAATTATGTTCTTACCCTTGCAAAGGTCCAGGGGGAGTCTATGGAACCTACACTTCAGGATTCAAACCGGATGTATGTTAACCGCTTGTTTTATACCCCTGAAAAAGGCGATGTGATTATTTTTGAACCCAAATCAGACCCGGGCAGACCTTATATAAAACGTGTTATTGCTACTGCAGGAGACACAATTTATATTGATTTTAGCACAGGCGATGTTTATGTTAACGATGAAATAATTGATGAACCTTACATCGCCGAGCCCACATACTTAAGCGGCTTCTATACAGATACACTTGCTCTTGTGGGAATGTACAGCAGGGAAAATCCCATAAAGATTGAGGAGGGATATTTCTTTGCTATGGGAGACAACAGAAATCACAGCAAAGACAGCAGAGAACTCGGTCCTATTCCTCTTGAAGAAGTTATTGGTCATGCTACATTCAGATTTTGGCCACTCAATGAAATGGGAAATTTAGACCACGATTTTAGCGAAGAATAAGAGGTATTATATGGTTTTACAATGGTTTCCCGGGCATATGGCAAAAACCCGGCGATTGATTTCAGACCACATCAAGCTTGTTGATGTAGTGATTGAACTTGTGGATGCTCGTCTTCCGCTATCTTCACGAAATCCTGAAATTGATAAGATTGTCGGGAAGCGTCCCAGAGTTTTGGTTTTGAACAAATCAGATATTTCTGACCCGGATGCAAATGCAAAATGGATAAGATATTTTGAAAGCAAAGGAAATACCGCCATTTTGGCAGATAGCCAATCGGGGAAGGGACTTATAAAAAATCTTGATATTGCAATTGAAAAGGTTCTTGCAGATAAATTTGAACGTGAACGTCAAAAGGGTATGCAGAGGCGCAGTGTAAAAATGCTTGTTGTTGGTATCCCTAACGTGGGAAAATCTTCATTCATAAACAGGCTGTCAGGTCGTGCCGCTGCAAAAACCGGAGACCGCCCCGGTGTAACAACAGCAAAACAATGGATAAAAGTGTCGGGGAAATACGAGCTGCTTGATACTCCCGGTATTTTATGGCCAAAATTTGAAGACCCCGAAGTTGCGAAACGAATCGCATATACAGGTGGCATAAAGGACGAAATTATGGACCTTGAGGAACTTGCATTTTATCTTGTGGGTTATTTGCGTGAAAATTATCCGGAATTGTTGAAAGAAAGGTACAAGATAACGGAAAGTATTGATTCACTTGAAAATTATGAGCTCCTTGAACTTATTGGAAAAAAACGAGGATGCATAGTTTCCGGTGGGAATATTGATACTTTAAGAACAGCAAACTTGATTTTGGACGAGTTCCGTGCTGCTAAAATTGGGAAAATTACATTAGAATTACCTAATGTATAAAAAATATCTTGGCTGCAGCATATGCTGCAGCTTTTTTAAAGAATGGAGAATTAACCATGACAGAAATAGAAAACAGCTTATTTGAAAAAGGCTTCAGGTTTATAGCAGGGGTTGACGAAGCAGGAAGAGGCCCCCTTGCAGGTCCGGTTTGTGCGGCAGCGGTAATACTGCCCAAAGATGCAGATATCGAGGGAATAAATGATTCAAAAAAGCTTACAGAGAAGAAAAGAGAAAAACTCTTTGATATAATCCGCGAAACTGCTGTTGCTTATTCTGTTGAGTTTGTTTATCCTGATGTCATAGATGACATAAACATACGTCAGGCAACTGCACTTGCTATGCATAACGCGGTAGAGAATCTTTCTGCAAAAGCAGATTTTGTTATTGTTGATGGCAACGACAATATTCCCTTTGACATTCCATATGAGTACATTATAAAAGGCGATGCAAAGTCCCGAACAATTGCTGCGGCATCAATTCTTGCGAAGGTCAGTCGAGACCGGCTTATGCTTGAACTTCATGAAAAATATCCCGAATACGATTTTGCTAAACACAAAGGCTATGGCACAAAAGCACACATGGAAGCCATTCAAAAATATGGGGTTTCTGAAGTTCACAGAAAAAGTTTTATGACCGACAAGGTGTTAGGAAAAACAAAATGAAAAACCGAATTTTTAATAAGACTCTCGGACGGTGTGGCGAAGATGCAGCAACCGCTTATCTTAAGAAAAATAAATACAAGATAATAGAACGAAATTATCGAAACAAAGCCGGAGAAATAGATATTATTGCACAAAAAAACGACGATTTAGTGTTTGTTGAGGTAAAAACCCGTTCTTCTGATGCGTTTGGAACTCCCTCCGAGGCAGTGACATATTATAAAAAAAGGAATATGGTAACAACTGCTAAATGGTATCTTGCAAATAACCCGACAAAACTCAATATATCATTTGATGTAATTGAAGTTTATGGTTTTTTTTCAGGAGAAAGATTTGAACTTGAGACAATAAATCATTTAAAACAGGTTTTCAAGGAGGTTTAAGTTTTGCAGTATGATATTTTTGATGCACACTGCGATACATTAACAAAACTTTGCGACTGTGGTGGAAGTCTTGAAAAAAATTCTTATCAAGTGGATTTGCAACGATTGTTAAAACGAGAAAACGGAAGTATTCAGGTTTTTGCGGCGTTTGTAGATAAGAAAAATGACATACTTACACCAAAAAACCGTGCAATTAATTTAATAAATACATATTATAATGAGATAGAAAAACATAAAGAAAAAATTCACCATTGTGAAAATTCAGAAGATGTTTTCTTCGCACTTAGAAACAAAAAAATAGCCGGAATTTTGAGCTTGGAGGGCGGCGAAGC
Organism: Clostridia bacterium; assembly: GCA_045591035.1. Taxonomy (GTDB): domain Bacteria; phylum Bacillota; class Clostridia; order Monoglobales; family Monoglobaceae; genus SIG440. The sequence goes on from JAZNSG010000042.1 coordinate 6,262, forward strand.
CCTTGAAGGGAATATAGACAACCTGGATTTTTTCTACAGCAGAGGGGTACGTGGTATCACTTTGTGTTGGAATTACAAAAACGAGATAGCAGAGGGAGTAATGGAAGACACAGGTTCGGGGTTGACTGAATTTGGAAAGGCTGTAATAAAGAAAATGAACGAGCTTGGTATGATTGTTGATGTATCTCATATCTCTGAAAAAAGCTTTTGGGATGTTCTTGAAGAAAGCAAAGGGTCCGTTGCCGTAACACATTCAAATTCAAAAGCCATTCACAACCACAAACGAAATTTATCTGATGAACAGATTGAGGCAATAATCAAATGCAGAGGTTGCATTGGAATTAACCTTTATTCCGAATTTTTATCTGATAAAGTATGCGGTATAAAAGACGTAATTTCACATGTAGAACATATTTTTTCTTTGGGCGGTGAAAATAATGTTGGATTTGGTAGTGATTTTGACGGAATGGATTCACTCCCCAAAAATATTTATGGTGTTGAAAATGTCTATATGATAATAGACGAAATGTTAAGACTTGGATATAGTGATGAAAAGATAAAAAAAGTTGCGTCAGGCAATTTTTTACGTTTGTTTAAGGAAGTTGTAGGATAAAATTCAATAAAAGGGTTGAAATTTGTTTAAAAGTGTATTACAATGTAAGTTAAAATGAAATTAAGAAAGATTGTGGAGGATTAAAATGCAAAACTTTATATCATCAACAGCAAAGGCGGTCAGCCCGTCACCAACATTGTTTTTGGACGCAAAGTTCAAACAAATGAAAAAAGACGGTATACCCGTTGTGGGTTTTGGAGCTGGAGAACCTGATTTTGATACTCCTGAAAATATAAAATCGGCAGCAATTAAAGCAATAAATGATGGATTTACCAAATATACACCCGCTTCAGGAACAATCGAACTAAAAACCGCAATTTGCGAAAAATATAAAAGAGAATATGGTATTGAATATTCCATCGAAAACATAGTTGTTAGTAACGGAGGAAAACATTCGTTAACAAATATATTTATAGCAATATGTGAACATGGCGATGAGGTTATTCTCCCTGCGCCTTTCTGGGTAAGCTATCCCGAAATGATTAAAATGGCAGGTGGAGTTCCTGTATATTTAAACACAAAAGAAGAAAACGATTTCAAGTTTTCGCCTGATGAGTTTGAGACTCTTATTACTCCAAAAACACGTGCCATTGTTCTTAATACGCCCAGTAATCCTACTGGTATGGTTTATACACGGGAAACATTGGAAGAAATTGCTGAAATAGCGGTAAAGCATAATATTTACATTATTCTTGATGAAATATATGAGAAGCTTGTATACGAGGGTGAGCACTTTAATATAGCGTCTATTAATGACGAGGTGAAGAATTTAACAATTGTAGTCAACGGGATGGCTAAATCCTATGCTATGACAGGTTGGAGAATAGGATATACTGCATCTTGCAAAGAGGTTGCAAAAGCTATGTCAAATATTCAGAGCCATGCTACTTCCAATCCTAACTCAATTGCTCAGGCTGCGTCTGTTGAAGCTTTAAACGGTGACCAATCCTCTGTTGAACTTATGCGAAAAGAATATCTTAAGCGCAGAGACTATATGGTTGAAAGAATAAATTCTATTGATGGAATAAGCTGCAGAAAACCCAATGGCGCATTTTATATATTTATGAATGTGCAAGAGTTGCTCGGCAAACCTTTATATGGAAAAGTCTTCAATTCAGCAAGTGAACTTTGTGACGATATGCTTGAAAGAGCTCTTGTTGCTCTTGTACCAAGTGAAGGATTTGGAATTGACGGATATGCCAGACTTTCATATGCAACATCTATGGAAACCATAAAAGAAGGTCTTGACAGGATAGAAAAATATATTAACGGTGAATACAAATAGAAAAAGGGGTAACTAAAGTGAAAATCGGGATTATCGGTTCGGGAAATATGGCAACTGCCTTGGCGTCTGGTTTTATAAATTCAAACGCTGTAGAAAAAGAGAATATTTTGATTAGCGATGCGAATGAAAAAGTTCTTGAGAAATGGGCGAAATATGGTGTATCCGTCACTACAGACAATCTGAAAGTCTGTGAGTTCGGGGATATAGTTATTTATGCTGTGAAACCAAATATTTTGCCATCAGTTCTCGAAGAAACCAAGCCCGGGGCAAAAAGCAAAACCCTTATTTCTATTGCAGCAGGGGTTACTATTGAAACCATAGAAAAATATTTAGGCAAAGGTATGCACATTCTTCGGGCGATGCCCAACACTCCGGCTCAGGTTGGTTGTGGAATGACCGTTTTGTCACCTAATAAAAACATAACAGACTCAGAGCTTGAAATAGCCGGAAATTTATTTTCAGGTATCGGTTCAGTTGCTATTCTTGATGAAAAACATATAAACGCTGCAACAGCACTTCATGGGAGCAGTCCGGCTTATGTGTATATGCTTATTGAAGCTATGGCAAACAGTGGTGTTAAATATGGTATTCCAAAAGATGTTGCATTAATTCTTGCGGCAAAAGCAGTAGAAGGTTCAGCAAAGATGGTTCTGGAAACAAAAAAACATCCCTCTGAGCTTAAGGACGCGGTATGTTCACCCGGAGGAACTACTATTGCGGCAGTTCTTGCCCTTGAAGAATCCGGATTTACTTCGGCAATAGCCAAAGGCATTGATGCTTGTGTTGAAAAAGCCGAGGAAATGTCAAAAAAATAATTTCATAAATTTATAGCTTGTCTCATAAGTTTAGTTGTATGCAAATACAACGATTAGCTACAAAAGGGGAGACAAGTTATGAAAAAAATTAATCTTAAAAGAAAAATAACAAATTATTTATCCATAAATAAAACTCCACTTGTTTTTTCGTGTTTGAGTATATTTGTGGGCGTCATCATAGGTTCATTCGTTGCTGCATTTATGTGTGGCAACGACTTTGACAGTTTAAATTCTTACTTAAAAAATTTCATTTCGGCATATAATCTTCAGACCATTGATTCATGGGATATTTTTCGTACATCATTATATAACGGCATAAAAACAGTACTGATTATGTGGATATCGGGTGTGTGGGTTTATTTTCTTCCCTTGTCCTACATCCAACTGCTTTCAAAAGGATACAAGATTGGTTTGACTATTGCCATCTTTGTGCGTGTATTCGGTGGCTTTGGCGTATTGTTTTCGGTGGTATCTCTTTTGGTGCAGATATTGTTTCTTGTGCCCATAATGATTTTTTATTGTGTTTTCAACACAAGGTTTTCCATAAGGCTTCACAAACTTCGCGGACAAAGAGTTTCATCTGATTTGAGAAATGAGATTTGCTTTAAAAACCTTGTGTATTTGTTTATAATTATTGTTTTGACGCTTATTTATTGTTTGGCTGAAGCGTTTATAATGCCACCAATTTTAAAATTAGTATGTTCGTTTTTTATTTAAAAGGAAAGGAGAGAAAATACCTATGACAGCAATAGCCGACGAGTTTGTTGTTTATCTCAAAAAAACAAAAAAAGCCTCTGAAAACACCTTGTTGTCATATAAGCGTGATATTTTGAAGTTTCTTTCTTTTCTTGATGATAAAGGGACAAAAATAGAGTCCGCAGGTGGTACAACTATTCTCGACTATCTAATGCAAATGCAAAAGTCAGGGAAATCAACAGCAACTGTATCCCGAAACCTTGCATCCATTCGCTCGTTATTTCATTTCCTGCAAAGCAAAAAAATTGTTGAGGCTGATCCAACAGCCCAACTTCATTCCTTTAAAATAGAAAAGAAGTTACCTGAGGTTCTGACGAGTGAAGAAACCGAAAGACTTTTGAATCAACCCAATTCGTCTGATGCAAAAGGATGTCGTGATAAAGCAATGCTTGAGCTTTTGTATGCAACAGGGATAAGAGTCAGTGAAATGATAGACCTTAAACTATCAGATGTTGATATGAATGTCGGATACATAAATTGTAAGCATGGAGAAAAACTGAGAGTTATACCTGTTTATGCATTAGCGAGAAAAGCCGTTAAGGATTACATAGACAATGTCAGGGACACAATGATTAAAAAGGGAGAAAAGGTTGATAATCTGTTTGTTAATTGCAACGGAAACAAGCTTACCCGCCAAGGCTTTTGGAAAATAATAAAGCAATACGCCCTTTTGGCAAATATTAACAAAGACATTACTCCCCATACCCTGAGGCACTCGTTTGCCACACATCTTATTGAGAATGGAGCTGACCTTAAATCGGTTCAGGAAATGCTTGGGCATACCGACATTTCATCTACTCAGGTTTATTCTCAGGTTGTAAAAAAACATCTTAAGGATGTATATAAAAGTGCTCATCCGCGAGCTAAAAATAAGTAAATTAACGGCTGCATTGATTGTAGCCGTTAAAATTATTTCAGGCAGAAAAACTTATCATAATAGAAGAAATCTTGAAATTAATATGCTGCACAAATTGTGTTCAAATGTGAAAAAAATAACTATATATTGTGTTTTTAGTCATTTTCTGTACAAACTGATGATATAAAAGTCGAAAAAACTAATTTTCCTTGTTAATATAGCATATTGCTTATTTTGTCTTGATATGTTAAAATAAATAATACGGAAAATTATCGGATTTCATAATTAATAATTTCGTAGGCTATTTACAATCGAGAAAGGAAGATCACACATATGAAATACATCTTTGATGCCTGGAAAGGCTTTGAAAGTGGAACATGGGAAAAAGAAATAAATGTCAGAAGTTTTATTAAGCATAATTATATTCCCTATGACGGAAATGAAAGTTTTCTCGAACAGCCTACTGAAAATACAGTTGAACTTTGGAACAAAGTCCTTGACCTTGCTAAAAAGGAGAGAGAAGCCGGTGGCGTTCTTGATATGGATACAAAAATCATTTCCACCATCACTTCTCATGCGCCCGGTTATCTTGACAAAGATAAGGAAAAAATTGTAGGTTTTCAGACGGATAAGCCATTTAAACGCGCTCTTATGCCTTATGGTGGTATTCGAATGGCTGAAAAGGCTTGTGCTGAAAACGGATACACCATCGACCCGGAGGTTAAAGAGTTTTTCTCTACCCACAGAAAGACTCATAATGCAGGTGTTTTTGATGTATATACTCCTGAAATGAGAGCTTGTCGTTCAAGCCATATAATTACCGGTCTCCCTGACGCATACGGCAGAGGAAGAATCATAGGGGACTATCGTCGTGTTGCACTTTATGGTGTAGACAGACTGATTGAAGATAAAAAAGAACAAAAAGAGACTACATCGTCTGCTATGTATTCAGAGGTTATTCGCGACAGAGAAGAGCTTTCAGAACAAATTCGGGCTCTTGAAGATTTGAAAAAGATGGCACTTAGCTATGGCTTTGATATATCTCTTCCGGCAAAAGACACAAAAGAAGCTGTGCAATGGCTGTATTTTGGTTATCTGGCAGCTGTCAAGGAACAAAATGGTGCTGCAATGTCTTTAGGCAGAACTTCAACTTTTCTTGACATATACTCAACCAGAGATATTATGAATGGTGTTTACACTGAAAGAGAAATACAGGAGATAATAGACCATTTCATTATGAAATTACGTCTTATAAAATTTGCTCGTACACCTGAATACAATGCACTTTTCTCCGGCGACCCACAATGGGTCACTGAATCAATAGGTGGTGTAGCAGTTGATGGACGACACATGGTTACAAAAATGTCCTATCGTTATCTGCAGACTCTCTATAATCTTGGCCCGGCACCTGAGCCTAATCTTACTGTGTTATGGTCCACAAAACTTCCGGACAACTTTAAAAAATACTGTGCGAAAATTTCCATTGAAACTTCTTCAGTGCAGTATGAAAATGATGATTTGATGAGAGTTACCCATGGAGATGACTATGCGATTGCTTGTTGCGTTTCATCCATGCGAGTTGGTAAAGAGATGCAGTTTTTTGGTGCACGTGCTAATCTTGCAAAATGTTTGCTTTATGCAATAAACGGTGGTGTTGACGAGATTTCAGGTAAACAGATAGCTCCGAACTATCGTCCGATTACTTCTGAATACCTTGACTATGATGAAGTGATGAGCCGTTATGATGATATGATGAAATGGCTTGCACGCGTTTATGTGAATACTCTCAATATTATACACTATATGCATGATAAGTATTGCTACGAAAAGCTTCAAATGGCACTTCATGATAAACACGTTACACGTTGGTTTGCAACTGGCATAGCCGGACTCTCTGTCGTTGCAGACTCGCTTTCCGCCATCAAATACGCAAAAGTTAAGGCAGTGCGAAATGATGCAGGTATTGTTATTGACTACGAAATTGAAGGAGATTTCCCTAAATACGGAAATGATGATGACCGTGTAGACTCCATTGCTTATGATATTGTTCATCGGTATATGGAGCACATAAGAAAAAATCATACCTATCGTGAAAGCATCCCGACCACTTCGATTCTTACAATTACCTCGAATGTAGTATACGGGAAAAATACGGGCGCAACCCCTGATGGCAGAAAAAAAGGTGAAGCATTTGCCCCGGGAGCAAACCCTATGCATAAACGAGATACCCATGGTGCAGTTGCTTCTTTGGCATCTGTTTCAAAACTATCATTTTTGGATGCTCAGGATGGCATTTCAAATACATTCTCTATTATTCCTGGTGCACTTGGCAAGGATGACCGAGTTTTTGTGGGAGATATTGATATAGAGTTGGATTGCACAAACGGTGCTTGTTTTAGCCCTACACTTTTTGAGGGGCTTGACACAGAGGAATAAATAATTTTCAGGAGGAAAATACTATGGCAGCAACACAAAATCAAATTGACAATCTGGTATCCCTTCTTGATGGATATGTTAAAAAGGGCGGACATCATCTTAATGTAAATGTATTCTCAAAAGAAACACTTCTTGAGGCTCAGGCACATCCCGAAAAATATCCGCAACTTACAGTGCGTGTGAGCGGATATGCTGTTAACTTTATAAAGCTTACAAAAGAACAGCAGGATGAAGTTATTTCAAGAACTTTTCACGACAAAATCTGATGAGTGCAAGAGGTTTTATCCATTCCACTGAAAGCTTCGGTACAGTTGATGGACCGGGGATAAGATATGTTGTATTTATGCAAGGGTGTCCTTTGCGCTGTGCTTATTGTCATAACCCTGACACTTGGGAAATCGGAACAGGCCGTGAAACAACACCTGATGAAATTCTGCGAGATTACAAAAAAAATGAAGCCTTTTATTTGCGGGGTGGATTAACCATAACCGGAGGCGAACCTTTGCTTCAGCTGGATTTTATTATTGACCTATTTAAAAAGGCGAAAAAATCTGGCATCCATACATGTATCGATACCTCAGGGATAACCTACAACGAAAAAAGCGAAGAACAGCTACGGAAGCTTGATGAGCTTATGGAATATTGTGATTTGGTTATGCTTGACATAAAGCATATTGATACGAACAAACACAAAGCTCTTACAGGTATGGGCAATGAAAACATACTTCTTTTTGCAAAGTATCTTGAACGAAAAAATATTCCTGTATGGATACGACATATTGTCATTGAAGGAATTACCGATGATGAAGCAGACCTTCGGGCTTTGGGAAAATTTATCGGTGGCCTGAAAAATTTGAAGGCTCTTGATGTTTTACCATATCATACGCTTGGTGTTTCAAAATATGCTGAAATGGGTATTTTGTATCCACTTGAGGGGCTTTCTGCTTTGAGTATGGATGATGCCATAAAAGCGAAAAAATATATTCTTGACGAAATACAAAAAACAAGAAGGTGATATTCAATAAGGAGTATCACCTTTTTAATTTCCTCGTTTGTTGCATTATTTCTCAGAATATGATAAAATAAATTAAAAGCATTATAGGGAGAGATTTATATGTATAAAGAATTAAAAGAACTAAAAACAGTAACAAAATTCAATAACGAAGGCAAAGAAAAAATGCTTAAGACCAATCTTGCAGATTTTGATGCATGGAATCCCAAAGCAAGACTTTTTTCTTTGATTCAGGTAAAACCGGGCGAAGAAGTGGAATTTCATATGCACATAGGTGAAAGTGAAACCTTCTTTATTCTTTCAGGACAAGGCATCTATAACGATAACGGAAAAAGTGTTGATGTTGTTCCCGGAATGGTAACATTCACTCCGTCAGGTGAAGGTCATTCCATAAAAAATACCGGTGATGAGATACTTGTTTTTATTGCGCTAATCGTTGTTGACTAAGGTTTGTTTAAAAGAGGAACTTTAAAAAATGAAAGAGATGCAAAATCTGGGATATTACAACGGAAAATATGATTTAATTGAAAAAATGTCTGTTCCCATGAGTGACAGAGTTTGTTGGTTTGGTGATGGTGTTTATGACGCAACCGCAACAAGAAACGGCGTTATCTATTGTCTTGATGAGCATATTGACAGATTTTTTAATTCATCAGCTTTAGTTGAAATAGAAATTCCCTATACTAAAGAAGAATTAAAAGACTTGCTAAAAGACCTTGTTTCAAAAGTTGATACAAGTGATACCAATGGCGAAACATTTTTATACTGGCAGATTACAAGAGGCGCAAATGTTCCGCGTAATCACGTCTTTCCAACAGGAACCAAAGCAAATCTTTGGATAACGGTTACACCCAGAAAATTAGACGACATTTATCGTAGAGACAAACTGATATCCTATGAAGATATACGTTTTTATATGCGCAATATAAAAACCCTTTGTCTTTTGCCCAATGTTCTTGCTTCAGAAGCCGCAAAGAGGGCAGGTGCAGAAGAATGCGTATTGTACAGAAAAGAAGCAAACGGAATCAAAAACAGAGTTACAGAGGGTGCACATACCAATGTTCATTGCATTAAGGACGGAGTTTTATACACAGCACCGCTTGATAACTCAATTTTGGCCGGTATTGCCAGAAGGAATATAATTAAATATGTAAGCAATTGGGTATTTGTGTAAAGGAAGAACCATTTTCTCTTGAATTTTTGATGAAGGCGGATGAAATAATGCTTTCTTCAAGTTCAAACTTCTGCATAGTTGCAACACATATCGACGATAAGCCCGTAGGCGGAAAAGCTCCTGAACTTTTAAGAAAAATACAGGATGCACTCGTTGAGGATTATTTGAAAGAAACGGATAAGTATTTCTTGAGTCTGTATTGATACGAACTATTAATAAAAATTTTGCATCTAAATTATACAGTCTTTATAAATGGTTCACTATAGAGTGCAAGAGGCCGTTTGGGGTTGGATAAAACATTTTCGGCATAGGCTTGCGTTAGCAACAACACATGAAAAACAAAAAAAACAGAAATTTTTTTAAATTCCATTGACAATATTGTAAAATGGTTTATAATAACAAGGTATCTCGTTGAAACTTTTAGAATTTTTTTAAGACTGAAAGTGAAGGGAACTCCGGAGAATCTCGTACAGAGTGCCGAAGGTGCAAAGCTATTATGGCTGAATCTCTCAGGCAAAAGGACGGAGCAGAATTTATAGCATTTGTGCTTTTATATTTCTGCATAATATTTCCGGAGCCGCCTTAAAAAAGGTGGCTGTTTTATTGTATAAATTTATATTTTAGGAGGCAAAAAATGGAACAATTTTTAGCAATGGTTGAACAAATCAATGGCAAAATCAACAACTGGGTGTGGGGGCCTATAATGCTTGTATTTTTAGTAGGTACAGGAATTTTCCTCACTTGTGGAGTTAAGTTTTTCCAGGTTGGGAAAATTGGTTTGTGGATGAAGAACACTTTTGGTACTCTCTTTAAGAAAAGTGAGAAAACAAACAAAGATGCAAAGTCGATCTCATCATTCCAGGCATTGTGCACAGCTCTAGGCGGAACGGTTGGTGTTGGTAATGTTGTCGGTGTTACAACTGCTATCGTAGCAGGTGGTCCCGGTGCGATTTTCTGGATGTGGCTCGCTGCATTCTTTGGAATGATGACAAAATATGCGGAAATCGTTCTCGGTCTTTACTACCGTAAGAAAACGCCTGACGGCGAATGGTTAGGTGGAGCTATGGTTTACCTTAAAGAAGGCTTTTCTGCTAAAAAAGGTCTTAAGATTGTTGGTTCAATTTTGGGCGTTCTCTTTGCAGTATTCTGCATTATCGCATCCTTCGGTATCGGTAATATGAGCCAGATCAACACAATTGCAGCAAACTTTAATGCAACATTTAATATCCCTGTAGTAGTTACAGGAGTTATCCTGATGACTTTGATGGCGTTTATGGCACTTGGCGGTTTGAAGAGAGTTGCATCTTTCACAGAATTCCTCGTTCCTTTTATGTCTATTTTCTACATCATTGGTGCTGTAGTTATCGTTGCATCCAACTTCGGTCAGCTTGGTGATGCTTTTGTTGCAATATTCAAAGGCGCATTTGGCTTTAATTCAATTGCCGGTGGTGCTATCGGTACAACTATCATGTTGGCTGCACAGAAAGGTATCGCTCGTGGTGTATTCTCCAACGAGGCAGGTCTTGGTTCATCAGCTCTTGTTCACTCTACTGCAGATGTGAAAGAACCTGCAAAGCAGGGTATGTGGGGTGTGTTCGAAGTATTCGTTGATACCATCGTTATCTGCACACTTACTGCACTAGTTATCCTTACTTCCGGCGTTATTGACTTGTCTACCGGTTTGGTTGCTGCTGGCTTTGCTGAAGACGGTGCATCTGTACTTGTTACCAAAGCATTTGCAAATACTTTCGGCGTTGTTGGTGGATACTTTGCAACTATCGCAATCTTCTTCTTTGCGATTTCTACAGTTATCGGTTGGTTCATTTATGGTTCTAAGTCTTGCCAGTTCCTTTTCGGCAAAACTACCACTGATGCATATAAGGCAATCTTCATCAGTATCATTATGGTTGGCGCAACTATGGACCTTTCACTTGCATGGGATATTTCTGACACGTTCAATGGTCTTATGGCAATTCCAAACTTAATTGGTTTGCTTATCCTCTCTGGTACAGTATTTAAGATTACCCAAAACTATCTTGCAAGATTAAAGGGTGAAAATGTTAAACCGATTCTCTCAGCTTACGAGGATATTCAGACTGAAATGGAAGCAAAACAGGACTAATACATATTCTTGAACTTTTAAATTAAAAAATTAAATGCAAAAAATCCCAAGGAAATATTACTTGGGATTTTTGTTTGACAGAAGATAAACTTATTGCCTTTTGTTGTGGTATAGGGTATAATTGACTATAAGGCTTTGGTTGGCAAAATTTTTGGGCCTAACGTGACACGAACTATATTGATATGTCGAATTTTGGCGAAAGGAGAACAGAATATGAAAAAGAAGATTATTTGTATATCCATTATTGTAGGGATTATGCTTCTTGTTTGCATGTTTGGAAGAGGAATATATTTTTATGGAGCATATTCTATACCAAATAAAAATTATTTTGGAAGTCAATATAAAGAAATATTACATATAATGTCCTTTCAAGACAAAAAGCAGGCAAATGAAATTATGGAAATAGTTGATGATGCATTTTCTTTTATAGGAAATGAAGAGAGTGCAGATAGTGGTTTTGGTAAATTGAGCCGATATTGTATAACTGAAGAAGATGCCGTAATAGAGGAACATGATTTGAAATTAGTTACAGCTGATTTTAACAAGAATAATGGTTATTTGTGGTTTGTTTATAATCAAGAGGCCTTCGATATCAACAACCAAACAACAATGGGTTCGTGGGATATATTGGTTCGGGCTACATTAGAAAAAACTAATCAGGGTTGGATAGTTGTTGATACAAAAGAACATCCATGATTTTTCAGTCTTAACTTAACACAAATTAGCAATGAAAAGGTTTGCATCTAAACCTTATGCCTCGCAATGCATTGCCTTAGCAATGCAACTAAGTTTGCCTTGCGGCAAGTGAAGTTATCATTGATAGTGAAGTTTACCTCGTAAGTGAAGTTCTGCCTTGTGGCAGAGTGTCAAACTTAACTTCACTTTTGAAAAACAAAAACTTCACTGTGTATACAACTTCACTTTGAACGGATGTTCAAAACTTCACTAAAAAGTGGCATCCGGATT